>CACIGI010000006.1 GCA_902586125.1 uncultured Pelagibacteraceae bacterium
GCAAAAGGAGCATTAACGAAAGACATGGTAAAAAAAATGGCAAAGAATCCAATTATATTTGCATGTGCTAATCCTGACCCTGAAATTACACCTGAAGAAATTGAGGATGTTAGAGATGATGCAATAATAGCAACTGGTAGGTCAGATTATCCAAACCAAGTAAATAACTTGATAGGATTTCCATATATTTTTAGAGGTGCATTAGACGTACGATCAAAAACAATAAATGAAGAGATGAAAATAGCAGCTGCACATGCTATTGCAAAGTTAGCTAAAGAGGATGTGCCTGATGAAGTTATCGCAGCAATGGGAGGTGAAAGGCCTCATTATGGAAAAGATTATATAATTCCATCAACATTCGATCCAAGATTGATAAGTGTTATACCGGCTGCAGTTGCAAAAGCTGCAATTGATACTGGAGTTGCAAGAAAAAAAATTGATAATTTTGATGTTTATAAAGATCAACTAAAGCAACGATTAGATCCAACAGTTACAATTATGCAAGGAGTAAACAGCTATATAAAGAAAAAACAAAAAAAAGTTGTTTTTGCTGATGGTGAAGATGAAAATACACTTAAAGCTGCTATAGCTTTCAAAAATTCTGACTTAGGAATACCCATCTTAGTAGGAAAAGAAGAGTTGATTAAAAATCAAATAAAAAAAATTGGTTACAATGAAAATTTTGATATTGAAATTGTTAACTCAAAAGACACTAATAAAAGAGAAAAATATGTAAAATATTTATTTAAAAAACTTCAAAGAGAAAAAGGAATGTTAGAAAGAGATTGTGATAGACTTATTAGAAATGATAGAGTTATTTGGGCGTCATGTATGGTTGCATGTCAAGATGCAGATGCAATGATAACTGGTAACACAAGAAGATACTCCTCCTCGCTCGAAAAGATAATTAAAGTCGTTGAACCTAGACCAGGTGAAATTATGTTTGGGTTAAACCTGGTTGTAAATAGAGGTAAAACAATTTTTATATGTGACACATCAGTTATAGAGTACCCGGACGCCAAACAATTAGCTGAAATGGCAAAGTCAGCTGCAAGAGTCGCAAAACTATTTGGTTTTGATCCAAAAATCGCTTTTTTATCACATTCTACTTTTGGGGAGCCAGCTACAGATAGAACAAAAAGATTAAGTGATGCTGTTGAAATTTTAAAAACAGACAAGGTAGACTTTAAGTTTGACGGTGAGATGCAGCCAGATGTTGCTTTAGAGGAAATGTATAAAGAACTTTACCCATTTTCTGAGATAGTTGGTAACTCAAATGTCTTAATTATGCCAAGTCAACACAGCGCTGCTATTTCATACAAAATGATAAAATCAATGAGTAGAGCAAAAGTGATTGGACCTTTATTAATTGGTTTAGGTTTACCAATCGAGATAGCTCCTTTAAGATCGTCAACTTCTGATATATTGAATTTAGCCTCAATCGCGGCTTACTCAGCTGATGTAATTGATTATAAAAAAACTAATTAGTTTTTATTCTCAAATTATCAACTAGTAAAATACTAGCAATCACATTCTCAACATCTAAAATTTCTTTTGCCTCTTTAATAACCAAATCTTTTTCATCTTTAGTTTGCGAAATTCCATAAATATAAATTTTCTTTTTATAAGTATCTATTTGATAATTTGTTGCCTTAATTTCTTTATTTAGAATTAATGCAGTTCTTAATTGAGAAGTAATTAATAGATCCTTGGCAGATTGTTTAAAGTTAAAAGCCTCTTTTATTTTAATGTCGTTTCTTACAGACCTGACACCCTTAGTCTCCCAGGCAATTTTGGTTAATTTTAATTTTTCTTCTGGTTCATTAACTTTTCCAGTTAGAAATATTCTGCCGTCCAAAACTTTTGATTTTACTGATAAAAGATAATTTTTATTCATCATTAAAATTCTTGCAGTTAAGTTTTTTTGCATCAAAGAGTCATCTATCTGAGTTCCTAAAGATCTTGGATCGATAGCAACACTTACTCCAGTTCCAAAAATTCCTGAGGATGACACACCTGCGCATCCACTTAAAATAAAACCAAAAAAAAGTAAAATAAGTATTTTATTTTTCATCTTTGATTTTTAAACAATAATCATAGATAATTTTTTTTGAAATATCATTTTTACGAATTATTAAATCTGTTATTTCTTTTATGCTTAGTTTATTTATCATCGCTTTAATCAACCTTTTATCTGATTCATCTAAAGTTTGTGAAGCTTTTTTGTCATGAATTTTTTCCGAAATAACAATAGTCAATTCACCTTTTAAATTACTCTTTAATGGTTCTAAATCTTCAACTTTAGATCTCTTATATTCCTCGTAAAACTTTGTCATTTCTCTACAAATCAGGATTTTTCTTCCTATAAAATTTTTTTTAATTAGAGGAATATTCTTATTAATTTTCTTTGGCGAAATGAAGAAAACGATTGAATTATTTAATTTTGATAAATTTTCCAAATCCTCTTTCAAAATTTTATCCTTTTCAGGAAAAAATCCATAAAAGAAAAACTTCTCTGAAAATCCTGATATTGATACTGCAGATATTACTGCTGAGGCACCGGGTATAGGAATAATATTGATATTATTTTTTATGCACTCATTAACTAATATAGAACCTGGATCAGAAATGCATGGGGTGCCAGCGTCTGAAATTAAAGAAATAAGTGATCCTTGATTAATTAACTTTATAATTTTTACAACATTTCTTTTCTCATTGAATTTATGATTGGCAATTAAATTTGATTTAATTTGGTATTTTTCTAATAAATTTTTAGAGATTCTAGTATCTTCACACAAAATGTAATCTGACCTTTTAAGAGTTTCTATGGCTCTAAGACTTATATCGTTTAAATTTCCAATTGGAGTTGAGACTAAATATAGACTTTTTTTGAACACTCTATTAGCAGATTTTAAATTTTCAATCATATTTATAATTAAAATATTATAGTATCAATAAATGAAAAAAAAATTTAGAATTATTTTTACATTAATAATTATCTATTTAACAAATCACTCATTTGCATTTTCACAAAATGGAAAAATTAAAATTGGGCTACTTGCGCCTTTATCTGGTGAATATAAAGAATTAGGACAATCAATAATTAAATCAGCCCGAATGGCTTTGAGTGATATTGGAACAGACAATATTGAAATTTATCCAATGGACACAGGTATTGATCCTAATCAAACTTTACAATCAGCTACTAAGTTAAAGAATGAAGGAATAAAAATTTTTATCGGTCCAATTTTTTTTAAAAGCTTAATGTATTTGGATGAAATACAAGATGTTATTTTTCTATCTTTAACAAATAAAACAAATGATTTACCGAAAAATGTGATAAGCAGTGGAGTAAATTCTTTATCCCAGTTAAATGCAATTAAAGATTTTTTGGAATTAAGCGAATTAAAAAAAACAATTTTTTTAACACCTGACCTTGATTATAAAAATGAAATTAAGAAGGCAATTAAACAATCAAAAATCAAAATTTTTAAACAATACACTTATGAAACCGAACCAACTAAACTTACAAAGCAAATCGAAAAAATAACAAATTATGATGTGAGAAAACAAAATCTGGCTGATGAAATTTTAAGAGTTGAAAACTCAGATTTAGTGGATAAGGAAGAACAAATTAAGAAATTGGAAAAACGATATACAATTGGAAATGTAAATTTTGACTCAATTATTATTTCTGATTTTGATGAAAATCTTAAAAGTGTAATTACTTCACTTATTTACACTGATGTATCACCAAGAAATAAATTATTTATAACACTTAATCAATGGTTTAATGAAAGTTTACTTTTAGAGGAAAATATCCAGCCTTTATATTATCCATCAATCAATAAACAAAATCTAGAGACATTTAATAAAAAATTTGTAGATACCTACAATTCAAAACCAAATCATTTGAGCTTATTAAGTTATGATCTTTTAGGATTGATTTATTATTTATCTTTAAAATCTGATTTTTCAGACATAAACAATATTTTTAAAAAAGAAAATTCATTCAAAGGTAAAATTGGTATTTTTGATGTTAAAAATAACAAAATAAATCATAGATTAAACTTTTATAAAATTGATGGGGGAGAGATTAAAGAAATTTTCTAAGTTTTTTGAAGGCATCAGATCTGTGGTCTAATTTATACTTTTGAAATGGCTTCATCTCGCCAAAAGTATTTATTTTATTTTTAGGAATAAATATTGGATCATATCCAAACCCATTTTTACCCTTAGGTTTTTTGGAAATATACCCCTCAACTTTTCCAACAACACAAGCTATTTTTTTGTTTAAATCGCTTATAGATAAGGCACAAACAAACCTAGCATTAATTTTTTTATTTCTCCAATTTTTATCTTTTTTATCTAATGCCTTATAAACTTTTTGAATCGCCTTATTAAAATTTAATTTTTTTCCAGCCCATCGTGCTGAAAAAATTCCTGGTTTTTTATTCAAAATGTCAATTTCTAAACCAGAGTCATCAGCTAAGCAGATTAGATTTGTTTTTTTTGAAAAGTATTGAGATTTAATCAGAGAATTTTCTTTAAAAGTCTTTCCTGTTTCTCTTGGACTCTTTAAATTAAACTTTGAGGTAGAAAATGTTTTAATATTAGCTGGTAATAAATCTCTAATTTCCTTTAATTTTCCTTTGTTATTTGTACCTATAAGGAGTTGCTTAATTTTTTTTTTTGGCATCTGGAAATTTAATTTTTTCTTACCATATATGTCCATATGGAAAAAGATCAAAACCAAGATAATACAGACAAAGCATCAGAGAAAGATCAAAAAAGTTTAAATCAAGATCAAAAAACTGAAAATTTAGAAACAAATAATTTAGAACAAGACCAAGAGCAGGATCAAGAACAAGAAAAAACCCCGAAGGAGAAAATTTTAGAGTTAGAAGATAAGCTTGCAAGATCATTTGCTGAAATGGAAAACCAAAGAAGAAGGTTTGAAAAAGAAAAAGAAGATGCTTTTGAATATGGAGGGTTTTCCTTTGCAAGAGAAGCTTTAAATTTAATAGATAATCTTGAAAGATCAAAACAAATTTTATTAAACGATGAAACTTTAAAGGATACTGAGGCATTAAAAAAAACACTCGAACATTTTGACATTATCAATAAAGATTTAATTTCAATTTTTTCAAAAAATAAAATCAAGCCTATTGAATGTCTCAATATAAAATTAGATCCAAACTTTCACCAAGCAATGATTGAAATAGAAGATGATCAAAAAGAACCCGGAACAATTGTTCAAGAAATACAAAAAGGATTCACAATTAAAGATAGATTGTTGAGACCGGCTTTAGTGGGTGTAGCAAAAAAAAGTGAAAAAAAAGAGGAAAAAAATGAGGAAAATAAAGAAAATTCAGAAGATAAATAATATTCAAATGAACTTGTAGAATTCAATTTCAACCCTATATGAGGAGAACAAATAATTAATATGAGCAAAATAATTGGAATAGATTTAGGAACAACAAACTCTTGTGTGGCTATTATGGAAGGAAGCCAAGCAAAAGTTTTGGAAAATGCAGAGGGTGCAAGAACTACGCCTTCAGTAGTTGCTTTTACTGAAGAAAAAGAAAAATTAATAGGGCAACCTGCTAAAAGACAAGCAGTAACAAATCCAGAGAATACAATTTTTGCAGTTAAAAGGTTAATTGGTAGAAATTTTGAAGACCCGACTGTTAAAAAAGATATCGAGGCTGCACCTTTTAAAATTGTAAATTCTGAAAAAGGTGACGCATGGATTGAAGCTAAGGGAGAAAAATACTCACCTTCACAAATTTCTGCTTTTATTCTCCAAAAAATGAAAGAGACTGCTGAAAAATATTTAGGTCAAGCTGTTACAAAAGCTGTAATAACAGTCCCTGCATATTTTAATGATGCACAAAGACAAGCTACTAAGGATGCTGGAAAAATAGCTGGATTAGAAGTTTTAAGAATTATCAATGAACCAACTGCAGCTTCACTAGCCTATGGTTTGGATAAGAAACAAAATAAAAAAATTGCAGTTTACGATTTAGGTGGTGGAACTTTTGATGTGTCTATTCTTGAATTAGGTGATGGAGTTTTTGAAGTAAAATCTACCAATGGTGATACTTTTTTAGGTGGAGAAGATTTTGACAACGCTGTTGTGGAATATTTAATTTCAGAGTTCAAAAAAGATAGTGGTATTGATTTAAAAACTGATAAGTTAGCATTACAAAGATTAAAAGAGGCAGCTGAAAAAGCAAAAATTGAACTTTCAGCAGCAGAGCAAACAGATATTAATTTACCATTTATAACTGCTGATAAAACTGGTCCTAAACATATTAATTTAAAAATGACTAGAGCTAAGTTGGAGGCTTTAGTTGAAGATTTAATCGCTAAAACTATTCCGCCATGTAAAACTGCTTTAAAAGACGCTGGAATTTCAGCTAGCGACGTTGATGAAGTGGTAATGGTTGGAGGTATGACCAGAATGCCAAAAGTTATTTCTGAGGTAAAAAATTTCTTTGGCAAAGAACCAAACAAAAGTGTTAATCCTGATGAAGTTGTTGCAATGGGTGCTGCAATACAAGCTGGTGTTTTACAAGGTGATGTAAAAGATGTTCTTCTATTAGATGTAACACCATTATCTTTAGGAATTGAGACTCTAGGTGGCGTTTCTACGAAACTTATTGAAAAAAATACAACAATACCTACGAAAAAAAGCCAGGTGTTTTCTACTGCAGAAGATAACCAGCCAGCAGTCTCAATACGTGTACTTCAGGGAGAAAGGGAAATGGCTACAGATAATAAATTACTTGGTAATTTTGAACTTATTGGTATAGCTCCGGCTCCAAGAGGAGTTCCTCAAATTGAAGTCACTTTTGATATTGACGCTAATGGAATTGTAAATGTGTCTGCAAAAGACAAAGGCACTGGTAAAGAGCAAAAAATTCAAATTCAAGCCTCAGGTGGATTAAGTGATGAAGAAATTGAAAAAATGGTGAAAGATGCAGAAGCTAATAAAGAAGCAGACAAGAAAAAAAGAGAGACTGTTGATGTTAGAAATCAGGCAGATACTTTAATTCATTCAACTGAAAAAAATCTAAAAGAGCATGGATCTAAAATTTCAGATGCTGAGAAAAAAGCAATTGAAGATGGATCAAATGCATTGAAAGAATCTCTTAAGAGTGAAGACATTGAGGATATTAAGAAGAAAACAGAGGCATTGGTACAAGCTTCGATGAAGCTGGGAGAAGCTATTTACAAGTCACAACAAAGCACAAAACCAGATTCTGGTAAAGATGATGGAAAAGATGAAAAGGGAAAGAAAGACGATAATGTTGTTGATGCGGACTTTGAGGAAGTAAAAGACGAGAATAAAGAAAAAAGCGCTTAACTGACATCTATTTGTCCAGGTTATATACATGGCTAAAAGAGATTATTATGATGTCTTAGGAGTAAGTAAAAGCGCAAGCCCTGATGAACTAAAATCAGCTTATAGAAAGTTAGCCGTTAAATATCACCCTGACAAAAATCCTGGGGATAAATCTGCAGAGGATAAATTTAAAGAGGCCAGTGAAGCTTATGGTGTGCTCTCTGATAAATCAAAAAAAGAAAACTACGATAACTTTGGACATGCTGCATTTGAAAATGGCAGCGGTGGTAGAAGTGGTTTTGGTGGTTTTGGAGGTTTTAGTGGTGCAGATTTCTCTGATATTTTCGAAGATTTTTTTGGAGACTTTGGTGGTGGAGGTAGAAGAAATTCAAGAAGGAGCTCAAATAACAGAGGTTCAGATCTGAGATATGATTTGTCAATTACATTAGAGGAGGCATACACTGGAAAAAAACAGAACATTCAATTCTCCACGTCTGAAAAATGTAATACTTGTAAAGGAAATGGTTCTAAACCAGGCTCAAGTCCAGATAGATGTACCTATTGTGGAGGAAATGGAAGAGTTAGATCTAATCAAGGTTTTTTTACCGTTCAACAAACTTGTCCTCAGTGTGCAGGAAGTGGTGAAGAAATTACCAATCCATGTGGAGATTGTAATGGACAAGGTAATAAACAAACAAACAAAAAAGTATCTGTAACAATTCCTAAAGGTGTCGATGATGGAACAAGAATAAGACTTGCTGGCAAAGGTGAAGCTGGAACAAGAGGGGGTACTAGCGGAGATTTATATTTGTTTATAAATGTTAAATCGCATGAGTTATTTAAGAGATCTGATGTAAATTTATTTTTTGAGTTCCCAATTTCAATTGCAGATGCTGCTCTTGGAACAACAATAGAGATACCTACAATTGATGGAAAAAAGGCAAAGATTAAAATACCAGATGGAACTCAAGACGGTAAGCAATTTAGATTAAAAGGTAAAGGTATGCCATTCATGCGAAGAGGTGATTTTGGAGACTTATATGTTCAAGTTAAAACTGAAGTACCAATATTTTTAAATAGAGAGCAAAAAGATTTATTAGAACGATTTAGAAAAATTGAGAATGAAAAATCAAATCCAAGTATTAAGAAATTCTTCCAAAAAGCTAAAAGTTTTTGGAATAGTTAGGAAATGGGATTAGAAGAGATCGTTCCAGCTATTTTTTTGATAGCAGTTTTAATTCTAGTGCTACCTGAATTTTTAAGATCTAACTCGAAATCAAAAAGATTTATCAAAAATTTATTTATTTGGTCTATAATTGTTGCTATCATTGTGATACTTTCTATCTTTATCTTTAAATGAAAAAAATTAGATTATTAGTGACCGGTTGCATGGGTCGTATGGGGCAACAAATAATTAAATCTGTAAAAAAAGATAAAAATTTTAAACTTACTGCTCTTACAGAAAATAGAAAAATTAATAAAAAAATTAATGGAGTTAAAGTTGAACTAAATAATGAAAAATTATTTAAAAATGTCGATCTAATTATTGATTTTACAATACCAAAATGTACTTTTCAGGTTTTAAAAATTGCTACAAAATTAAAAAAAAGAGTTGTAATCGGCACAACTGGTTTTACAAAAAAAGAGGAAAATTTAATAAAAAATTTTTCAAAAAAAATACCTATTTTAAAAGCAGGAAATATGAGCTTAGGTATAAATCTTTTGATGTATTTAACTGAAATTACTTCAAGTTCATTAGGGAAAAATTTTTTAAGTAAAATTTTTGAAATCCATCACAAGCATAAAAAAGATTATCCATCAGGAACTGCATTAATGTTGGGTAAAGGAATAGCCGTAGGAAAAAATAAAAATTTTTATAGTTTATTAGGAAAAAAATATTTAAATAAAAAAACTTTTCCATATAGTAAAAAGATAAATTTTAATTCTGTGAGAAAAGGTGAGATTATTGGTGAACACGAAGTTAAATTTTCAAGTGGTAAAGAAATAATCACTTTAAATCATGAAGCCTTTGATAGAGCTCTTTATTCTGAGGGAGCCTTAACAGCAGCAAAATGGCTTACAAATAAAAAACCAGGTCTTTATTCAATGAGAAATTTGATGAATTTCAAGTAATGAATGAAATTCAAAGAGCAAAGGCAGTTTTAAAAATTTTAAACAAAACATATCCAAAAATTTATGTTCCTCTTAAAAGTAGAAATGTATTTACACTTTTAATTTCTGTTCTTCTTTCAGCACAATGTACAGACGTAAATGTAAATAATGTAACTAAAAATATTTATCCAAAATTTTATAAACCTAGACATTTTGTTAAATTAGGAAGAAAAAAAATTGAAAGATTAATTAAAAAAATTGGTATTTTCAGAATCAAAGCAAAAAGCATTTTCAATCTATCAAAAATACTAATCGAAAAATATAATGGCAAAGTGCCAAAAACTTTTGAGGAATTAGAAAAACTTCCTGGTGTTGGTCATAAGACTGCTGGAGTTGTAATGTCTCAAGGCTTCGGATATCCCGCATTTCCAATTGATACCCATATACATAGATTGGCTCAAAGATGGGGTTTAACAAATGGAAAAAATGTTGTTCAAACTGAAAAAGATTTAAAAAGACTTTTTCCTAAAAAAAATTGGAACAAACTTCACCTTCAAATCATATATTATGGAAGAGAATATTGTAAAGCAAGAGAGTGTTATGGTGTGACTTGTAAAATTTGTACCACTTGTTATCCTAATAGAAAAAAACCTATTAAAACTAAAAAAGCTTGATATGAAAATTCTTGGTATCGGAAATGCGATTATCGATGTCATTTGTAAAGTAGAAGAGAGTTTTATTACGAAAAATAATCTTACAAAAGGAACAATGAAGTTAATCTTTGATGAAAATGAATTTAAAGATATTTTAACAAATCTTAAAATTGAAAAAACTGTTTCTGGAGGTTCGGTTGCTAATTCAATCGTTGGCTTATCTCAACTTAAAAATGAAGTTGGATTTATAGGAAAAATATCTGATGATGATTTTGGGGCCAAATATGAGGAAGGGTTAAAAAAAGAGAATGTTAAGTATTTCTATTCAAAAAAAAAAGAGAGACTTCCTACGGGGTCTTGTCTTATTTTAGTAACACCAGACTCTGAAAGGACAATGTGTACTTTTTTAGGTGTAGCAGGAAAAATTGGTGAAATTGATGTAAATGAAGAACTAATTAAAAAAAGTGATTTAATTTTTCTAGAAGGCTATTTATGGGATGAGGGTGAACCCAAAAAGGCATTTGAGAAAGCGATTAAGTATTCTAACAAAACTGCAATGTCACTATCAGATTTGTTTTGTGTAGAAAGACATAAAAAAAATTTTTTAATATTAGTTAAAGAAAAATTAGATCTTACTTTTGCAAATGAGAGTGAAATTATGTCACTAATTGATACAAAAAATTTTAATGACGTTGTCTCTTTTGCTAAAGAAGTTAAAAAACATATTATAATTACTCGTGGAGAAAAAGGGGCGATCTCAATAATTGGAGATAAGATAATTGAGACTAAAGCTAAAAAAAATCTCACAATCAAAGATTTAACTGGTGCAGGAGATCTTTTTGCGGCCGGTTACTTACATAGTTTTATTAACAATCTATCTAACGAAAAATGCTTGGAAAAGGGAATAGAATTAGCATCAAAAGTAATTCAACAAATTGGGGCTAGGCTTTAACTTTTTTTTCTCTTAAAACTTCCTTTACCTTTTTTTGGCTTTATTACCCGAGGCTTATATTTTCTTGAAAAAAGCTCTCTTGCGAATCTATTTTTTTTTATTAACTTCGTAGCCATCATCCTTACTTAAAATAAAACTCTCATCTTTAAAAACTTTTGAAATTTTTTTTCTCAACCTGTAAATATGTGTTTCGACAGTATGAGTTTCTAACTGAGATTGATATCCCCAAACATTGGATTGTAATTCTTTAATTTTAACAGGTTTCTTTGCTTTTAATAAATATATTATTGAACTAATTTCTTTTTCTGTAAGTTTGAGTTTATCTGAACTAGAAAACATTTCACGTGAATTTATATTGAACATGTAGTTTCCTATTGAAATCTCAGATTGTTGTTGAAAATTTTTTTTTATAAATTCAATATTAATTTTTTCTAATATTTTAAAAATTGAAATAGGAAATTTATCAAAAATTATTTGATTATCTAATCCTGGTATTTCTTTTTTTGTTAATATTAGACAATTCGTATTGGAGTTCAAGTTCAACAATTCTTGTTTTGTAATTTTCTCAAAATTAAAATTTATATCTTTTTTAATTTCTTCGAAAATCTTATATAATTCATCAAGTTCATAAATAACAAGATTATGAGAATTCATATATTAATATAATATGATAATTTATATTAAAAATAAACATTCACTTAAAATTGATGATTTTTATCTGAAGTGTTGCATTGGTAAAAATGGTTTAAGTAAAAATAAAAAGGAGGGTGATAAGAAAACACCAATTGGTCGTTATTCTATAGAAAAATTATATTATAGATCAGATAGAATTAAAAAACCTTTAACCAGGTTAAAATGCATCAAAATTCAAAAAGAAATGGGTTGGTGTAACGATCCATTAAATAAAAAAAATTATAATAAATTAATTTTTTTAAAAAAAAAAATTAAATGTGAAAAACTTTACCGGCGAGATCATAAGTATGACTTGATGATACCAATAAAGTATAATTATTTAAGGCCAATAAAATTTAAGGGAAGTTGTATTTTCATACACTTAACAAATGATTATAAACCAACAGCAGGATGTATAGCCCTAAAAAAAAAAGATTTTTTAATAATGTTAAAATTGATAAATAAAAAAACAAAAATTCAGATAAACTAACTTCTTTGTCCAAAAATATTAGATCCTATTCTCAAATATGTGGCAGAATTTTTTATAGCATCTAAATAATCTGAGGACATCCCCATGCTTAATTCATTAAGATTTAAATTTTTATTTAAAATATTCATTTCTTTGAAATAAATATCTGATGATTTTGTCAATGGTGGAATACACATTAGTCCAATTACATTTAAGTTGATCGTTTTACAATATGAATATAATTCATATACAGATGATTTATTTACTCCAGATTTTTGTTCTTCATCGCCAATATTTACCTGGATAAATATCTTTATTTTTTTACCCTGTTTTGTCTCCTCATCTGCTATCTTTTTTGCGAGCTTTTTGCTATCAACCGAGTGAATATAATCAAATATTTTTACCGCATGTTTTACCTTATTGGTTTGTAATTTACCTATAAGATGCAATTTCAAATCTTTTTTTTTTAATTTAATGTCAGACCATTTCTCTAATGCTTCCTGAACCTTATTTTCCCCGTAATGCAAATGACCATATTCTATCAAGGGTAAAATTTTATTAATCTCAAAAGTTTTGGATACTGCTAAAATTTTGGGATTAGTATTAATATTTAATTTTTCTAGATAAAATTTAATATTATTCTTAATATCTAATAAATTTTTTATAGTACTATGCATATTAGCTTAATGAAAAAATATTACTTTATTAGTAAATTGAATACAAACAATATTGATAAGCAGGACAAACAAACCGCTATTATTTTTAGAAATTATAGTTCAAAAAAAATTAATGAAGACCTTATAATTAAGATAAAAAATTATTGTAAAAGAAAATCTCTTAAGTTTTATTTATCTAATAATATTAAATTAGCTATAAAACTAAATTTAGATGGCGCTTACATACCGGCTTTTAACAAGTCATTTACACATAATTCATACAGTCTAAAAAAAAACTTCAAATTAATTGGCTCTGCACATGATTTAGCTGAGATAAGAATTAAAGAAAAACAAAATGTTTCTTCAATTTTTATATCATCAATTTTCAAAAATAATAAAAGCAATAAATTTTTAGGTATTTATAAATTTTTTAACTTAATGAGTTTAACAAAAAAAAATGTAATATGTTTGGGGGGGATAAATAAAAATAATGTAAAAAAAATTGATTTATTAAATATAGGCAGTTTTGGGTCTATCTCAATGTTAGAAAATTATTAAACAACCATGAATTACAATCATATAATTTATCTTAGAAAAGAACTGGACAAAATTAAAATTCTTTTTAAAAAAGGAGAATTCAAACTTGTTATTAAAAAATCTAAAGCTCTTTTAAAAAAAAATCCAAATCAAACTATAATCTATAATTATATTGGCTTATCATATATTCAGTTAAATGAAATTGAAAACGCTTTAGAGATATTTCTGTTAGCTAATCAAAGATTGCCCTCCGAACCCTCAATTTTATGTAACATTGGGATCGCTTATAAGAATCTTGATGATATATTAAATGCAAGAAATTTTTTTAATAAAGCTATAAATATTAATCCAAGACATTTGCCGTCCTACATTAATTTAGGTCACCTTGAAAATAATCTTAACCATAGTAAAAAAGCAGCAGATCACTATTTAAAAGCTTATAATTTGAATAATAATTTGGAAGAGGTCTTGACTTATCATGTTTTAAGTCTTTCTGCGCAGGGAAAATTCGTAGAAGCAAAAAAGATAATTTTGGAATTGAATAATAAATTTCCAGAAAACGTTAAATCTTACCAATTATATAGTAGAATTCATAAATATGCATTAGAGGATTCTCATCAAAAATTGATGTTGAGTAAAATAAACAATCCAAGTTTAAATCATGAAGATTTGTCTAATTTACACTTTGCTCTAGCAAAATCTTTTTATGATCAGAAAAACGTAGAAAAATTTGTTCATCATACTTTAAAAGCTAATGATATTAAATTTAAAACCTTTAAAGATTATAATCTTAAGTCAGAGGAAATAAAATTTGGTAAAATTAAAAAATATTATAAAAATTTTCAAGTTACAGACTCAAACAGCAGAGGGGAAAATCTAATATTTGTAGTTGGCTTGCCAAGATCAGGAACAACTCTTCTGCATCAAATTATAAGTTCACACTCAAAAACCTTTGGGGCAGAAGAAAGTCATATTCTGAGTGATTTTTTTAATAAAAAATTTAAAAATGAAAGTTCTCTTATAAATTTTGTTTCTAAAGAACTTTCTGATAAAAAATTATGTCTTAATTTATCCAATGAAATTTTATCAAAATATAAAATTTATGATCAGGATAAAATTATAGTAGATAAAATGCCTTTTAATTTTAGATGGATTGGTTTTATCAAAATCCTTTTTCCTCAAGCTAAAATAATTCATAGTAATAGAAATCCCGCTGATAGTGCTTTTTCAATATTCAGAAATATGTTTGACAGTCCTGGTCTTGGTTGGACTTACAATCAAGATTATTTAATCAAGTATGTTAACCTTTATAACGATCTAATGTCTTTTTGGAAAGAAGAGTTGGGAGATTATATTTATGAAAGTCACTATGAAAAATTGGTGACAGAACAAGTCAATGAAACAAAAAATATTTTAAAATTTTGCAATTTAGAATTTGAAGAAAAATGTATTAATTATACTGATAGCAATATACCATCAAGAACAGTAAGTGTTTTGCAAGTAAGAGATAAGATTTATAAAAGTTCTGTTAACTTAAGCGAAAAATATTACAAATACTTTCCTTTTTTGAAGCAAATAAAAAAAGGGCCCCATAAAGGGGCCCTTTAAATAATCTCTACGACTAATTAAAACGCAAAAGTAACAAGTACTTCTGTAGTTTCTGAAGTCTGACCCGCAGTATTTGCTATGCCAGTTCCCTCACTGTCTTTAAGGTTAATTGACATACCACCCATTGAGTAAGACGCTTGAAAACTCTCAATTTCTTGGTCAACAGCTGAACTTGCTTTATCAGTATTGTGCTCACCATATGAAATTGAAAAATCATCATTTACCATGAATGAAATTGCGTAAATTTCAGTTTCAAGATCAGTTCCACCTGCAGCAGAGTCATCTTCATCATTTAATTGATAGCCAACTGAAGCTGGACCGAAGTTATAAACGAAACCAACTGTTGTGTGATCGATTTCTTTACTATCTGCTTGACCTTCTGTACCCGCACCAGCTTTGATAGTTAAGCCTTCCGCTACATCGTATGATATTCCAATAGATGATGATGACGTAGCACTTTTAGTTGTAGTGTCTGTCTCTCCATCAGTTCTATCTAATGTTGCAGCTATACCATCAGAATAACCAATGCTTATAGTTGCGCCACCAACACTAGTATCATAGCCAAAACCTTGACCTGAAGCCATTTTTGCCATGTTATGAGTAGCAATTCCGTCGTTAGCTTGTTCATAAGCCTTTGGCATAAAGTCTTCTAAGCCAGCTAAACCAGGGTGACCATCAGCGTCATTGTATGATAGTGTTCCCATATCTCCCATGTCAATTGTTAAAGAAGATGTATCAGACTTAGCTGTTTCTTCTCCAGACATACCATGTGATAGGGTTACAACAAAACCATTATCTAGTTCACCTGAACCAGAAGCTGATATTTCTTGGTCCATAGCGAACGCACTAGCGTTGTTTTTACCCGCTTGTGTTCCGTCGTTAGTTACATAACTTAATTTAGCACCACCACTTAGTGATAAACTACCTGCAAATGCAGATGTTGCAACTAATGAACCTGCTAGAGCTGTAAGCCCTACTTTTTTAATGTTCATATTGTTTCCTTTGTTTATTTATTGTTTTTATCATTATTTATTAATAATAATGCTAATTAGGTAACAAATTTTAGTTTGATATCATTTAAAATGAGTAGAATTTTTATTTTTTTGTAGCTACTGTTGCATAATTATCACATTTTTATTCCTTTATTTGCTACATTTTATGTTATATTTAAGCATTTTTAATTAATTCTAATAGTTTAATGAATAATTTGCCAAAATTTATAATAATTCTCTTTTTTATGTTGTACAGCGGATGTGGTATCTACAAGCCAGTAGATGTTAAGAAAACCAGTGTAACCGGTACTGAAAGAGCCAGACAAAATATAGAGGAAGGTAAAGGTTTTAGGTTGTTTGATGGCCAAAGGTTAAGGGGTACTACGTTTGAATTTGCAAGCTCTAACGAATTATGGAGAGCATCTTTAGACATTTTAAATTTTATGCCTTTGACTTCTGCAAATTACAGTGGGGGTATTATAATTACTGACTGGTATTCAGAAGCAGGTAATTCAAACGACTCTATAAAAATTACAATTAGATTTTTAAGTAACGAAATAAGGTCAGATTCAGTTGACATAAATATTTTTTATAAAAATTGTGTATCAATAAATAATTGCTCTATAAATAAAAAAGAGGGCCCATTAAAAAAACAATTAACAAAAAAAATTTTAACTAAAGCGGCTGTGTATAAAAAACAATCAAAAGATAAAAATTTTAAGAAAAAGAATAGAAAATCTTCTCCTGACAACTAATTATAAGATAATTAAATCAATTAGTAATGAATAGATATAATTTCAAAGCTATAGAAAGTAAATGGCAAAATTTTTGGGAAAAGAATAAAACTTTTAAAGTAAAGACAGATCTAAAAAAGAAAAAATTTTATTGTCTTGAAATGTTTCCATATCCATCGGGAAAAATTCATATGGGTCATGTCAGAAATTACACCATTGGTGACGTGCTTGCTCGATATAAAGCTCTGAAAGGATATAACGTTTTACATCCAATGGGGTGGGATTCATTTGGCATGCCTGCAGAAAATGCGGCAAGACAAAATAATCTTGATCCAAAAACTTGGACAGAATCCAACATTAAAAATATGAAAGCTCAGCTAAAAAAGTTAGGTTTATCTATTGACTGGGATAGAGAAATATCAACCTGCATCCCAGAATATTACCGACATCAACAGGAATTTTTTTTAGAACTTTACGATAAGGGGCTGGTTTATAGAAAAGAACAATACGTTAATTGGGATCCTGTTGATGAAACAGTTCTTGCAAATGAACAAGTTATAGATGGTAAGGGTTGGAGATCAGGTGCGGTTGTTGAAAGAAAAAAATTAAATCAATGGTTTTTTAATATTTCAAAATTTTCTCAAGAACTCCTGGATGGTTTAGATAATTTAGATTTATGGCCGAAAAAAGTAAAAACAATGCAAAAAAACTGGATTGGAAAATCATTTGGATGTGAGATCGATTTTGATGTTGAGGGTGAATTGCCTGTTAAAAATATAAAATGCTTTACCACAAGGCCTGACACCCTTTTTGGATTTTCATTTCTAGCCCTGTCTGTTGACCATGAAATTTCTAAATTCTATCAAAAGAATAAGGATTTTATTAAATTTAAACAGGAATGTTCGAAGACTGGTACTACTGAGGAAGCTATTGCAGTGGGTGAAAAAATTGGATTTAAAACTGAACTTAAAGCAATTAATCCATTAAATCCGAACCAAAAAGTTCCAGTATATTTTGCAAATTTTGTTTTAATGGATTATGGGTTCGGTGCTGTTTTTGGCTGTCCAGCGCATGATCAAAGAGATTTTGATTTTGCAAAAAAATATAATCTTGAAATTAAAACGGTTGTTCGACCAAATGATCAAAATGATAATTTTAAAGTTGAGAATGAAGCTTACCCTGGTCCTGGAGTTCTAATTAACTCAGATTTTCTAAATGGTTTGAGTGCGCCGGAAAAGTCTGTTCTTGAAACAATTAAAATTTTAGAGGATAAAAAATTGGGTAAAAAACAAATTAATTTTAGGCTTAAGGACTGGGGTGTATCCAGACAAAGATATTGGGGCTGCCCAATCCCAATTGCGTATGATGAGAATGATAATGCATATCCAATACCCAAATCAAAGCTACCTGTAAAGCTCCCAGAAAATATAGATATTAATTTTAAAGGTAATCCACTAAATAATCAAAATGATTGGAGAGAAATAATTATTGATGGAAAAAAATTGTTGAGAGAAACGGATACTCTAGATACTTTCGTTTGCTCATCGTGGTATTACTTAAGATTTTGTTCTCCAAACGAAACTGGGTATGGATTTAAAAAAGAAGATATTGATTATTGGATGCCAGTTGACCAGTATATTGGTGGTGTTGAGCACGCGATTTTACATTTACTTTATTCAAGATTTTTTATGCATGCATTGTCATATGATAATGATAAATTCAACATATTGGAACCATTCGATGGTCTATTTACTCAAGGAATGGTCTGTCATGAAACTTATAAAGATCCGGATAACAATTGGATAAGTCCTGAGGAAATTGAAAGTATAGATGGTAAGAAATATCTTAAAAAAGATAAATCCAAACTAATTTCAGTTGGACCTTCAGAGTCTATGTCAAAATCAAAAAAAAACACAATCGATCCAGAGAATATTATTTCCAATTACGGAGCTGACTCTGCAAGACTATTTATTTTATCTGATAGTCCCCCTGAAAAAGATGTTCAGTGGTCTGAAGAAGGTATTGTTTCGTCTTTTAAATTTATTCAAAAACTTTGGAGGTTGAATGAAAAAATCTTAGAAGAAATTAATAAAAATCACAGCACAGATTTTGATGATCAGATTACTAAATATACTAACAAGTATCTAAAGAAAGTTCACGATAACCTTGAGAGTTTTAGTTATAATAAAATAATAGCGAACTTATATGAAATGTATTCTTTTTTAAACAAAGAAGTAGAAAAAGTTTATTCTAGAAACACATTAGTCAACAATTATCAAAAAATTTTAATTGTTATGACGCCAATTCTTCCTCATTTTGCCAATGAGTGTTTGAGTATTATTAAAGCAAAAAATTTTAAATGGCCAGAATACGATATTTCAATGTTGAAAGAGGAAACAATTAATATCGTTATACAAATAAATGGAAAAAAAAGAGGTTTAATACAATCAAAACCTAATATTTCTGAGGAAAAACTATTTGAAATAATTAAGAATGATGAGAAGATAATGAAATATTTTGATCAAAAAAACATAAAAAAAAAGATCTATATTAAGGATAAAATTTTGAACATAATTATTTAGATGCTTAAGAAAATTTTTTTTACGATCTTGTTACTAAATTTATTAAATCATTGTGAATATAAACCAGTTTATTCAAACCAAAATAAAGTAAATTACAAAATAATTGTGACAAGTTTTAGTGGTGACAAAGAAATAAATAATTTAATCACTTCAACCATTAAAAGAAATAATAATGAAAGCTCTAACAAAACCCTGAATATTAGTTTTGACACTAAATATACTAAGAATATTTTAGCTAAAAATGCTGCTGGAACAATAACTGATTACCAGGCTAATGTGATTACAAAATTTAATATCAAAAGAGAAGATGTCTCTGAAAATTTTTCAATTAATGAGAAATTTAATTTCAAAAAAATGACTGATAAATATGAAGAAAAAAATTATGAGCGAACTATCAAAAAAAATCTTGCTGACTCAATTTCTCAAAAACTAATACTTAGGTTAACTGTAAATTAATGATTTTAAGGTCGTTTGAACTTAATAAAATTTCAAAAGATGCAATATTCCACCTAGTTTACGGCACAAATGAGGGCTTAAAAACTGAGTGTATCAATGAAATTTTAAAAAAAAATAATGCAAGAGTTTTTAATTATGATGAAATCCAGATTGAAGATCAAGAAGGATCTTTCTATGAAAATATACTATGTGGTTCACTATTTGAAAGCAGTAAAATCATATTGATAAATAGAGCATCAGATAAAATTTATAATGTAATTTATGATCTGATTGATAGAAACATAAGTAATACAAAAATCATAATAAACGCTTACACTCTTGATACTAAATCAAAATTAAGATCACTTTTTGAAAAAAATAAAGATTTAATTTGTATACCCACATATCCAGATAATAATGAAACTCTTTCAAGATTGGCTGCAACTTTATTTAGAGAAGAAAATATTTCAATATCACAACAAAATGTAAACCTGATTGTTGAAAAATGCAATGGAGATAGGAAAAATTTAAAAAATGAATTTGAAAAAATAAAAAATTTTGTAAAAAATAAAAAAAAAATATCAAACAAGGAAATTTTAAAGATAATTAATTTAGCTGAAAACTATAAATTATCAGAATTAATAGATAATTGTTTAACAAAAGATAAAAAGAAGATAATTAATATTCTTAATGATAGCAATTATAGTGCAGAGGAAAGTATAACTATTTTAAGAACTTTTTTATTTAAGGCAAAAAGAATTCTTAAGCTCGCAACAGAACTTCAAAGAAACCATGACATTAACAAGACAGTAAATTCAGCTAGACCGCCAATCTTTTGGAAAGATAAAGAAGTTGTAAAAAATCAGCTTAAAAAATGGAAGCATAAAGAAATAAAAGAACTTATCAAAAATATTAATGATGTTGAGCTTGAGATTAAGAAAAATTATAATAATTCGATACTTATTGTTACTGACTTTATTTTAGAAAAAAGTCATTAAGAAATTAATAATTAGATTTAATAATATCTATTATTTTATTTAATTGCTCAATATCATGATATACAAAAGTGATTGTTCCTTTATTCTTTTTATTATTTTTTATAGAAACATTTAAACCAATTTTTTCAGCAATTGATTTTTCAAGGTTTTGAATATTTGGATCTTTAGATTTAACATAAGAACCTTTTTTCTTCTTAAAAATTTTGACAAAATTTTCTGATTGGCGAACTGAGAGCTTTTTTTCAATAATCTTTTGTGCAACAAAACTTGCATTTTCAAGACCAACCAATATCTTCGCGTGACCAGGAGATAACTTTTTAGTTTCGATATAAGTTAACACATCACTAGGTAGAGTTAATATTCTTAAACAATTTGTGATATAACTTCTACTTTTTCCTATAAATTTTGATACTTTTTCTTGATCATAAGAAAAATCATTTATTAATCTTTGGTAGCCTTGAGCTTCTTCTAGTGGGTTTAGGTCATTTCTTTGAACATTTTCAATAATTGCGAACTCTAAAGATTTTAAATCGTCTGCTTCAGTAACGACCACTGGAACTTCATGTAGGCCAGCTCTTTGTGCTGCAAGCCAACGTCTTTCTCCAGCTATGATTTCATACTTTGAATTTTCATCAGATTTTCGAACGATAATTGGTTGAATAATACCTCTTTCTTTTATAGATTTTTCTAGTTCATTCAAACTATCTTCATTAAAAATTTTTCTAGGTTGAAATTTATTTGGATTAAGATCACCAATTGACAATTTATTTGTGTTTTTCTCAATCTTAGTTTCACCTATTAATGAAGATAATCCTCTACCCAACCCCTTTTTGATCTTATTCACTAAGCTGCACTCCCTACTTGATTTTCTTGATTAATAAATTCATCTGTAAAGCTATAATATGATTTGCTACCGGGACAGTTTTTATCATAAATTAAAACTGGTACCCCATGAGATGGTGCCTCAGACAATCTCACATTACGTGGAATTACCGTTTGATATACTTTTTCTTTAAAATAATTTCTTGCCTCCTGTTCAACTTGCGATGATAACTTATTTCTTCTATCGTACATTGTTAAAAGTATCCCTTGAATTTCCAATTTAGGATTCAAATTAATTTTTATGCGATCAATTGTTTTCATTAATTGTGTCAAACCCTCTAAGGCAAAGAATTCTGTCTGAAGTGGAACTAAGAGTGAGTTTGAGCACACCAGAGCCATCACAGTCAATAGACTTAGGGATGGTGGACAGTCTATGAATATATAATCGTATGATCCCTCAGAATTGTTTAAAAATGCGGATAATTTAACCTTTAAAATAAACGCCCGATCACTATCACCAGCCGTCTCAACCTCAAGACCAGACAAATCAACATTTGAAGTTATCACATCGAGATTATCAAAATTTGTTTTTTTAATTACCTTCGAGATAGATTTGGTTCCATTTAAAATACCATAAATAGTTTCGTCAGATCTTTCCAAATTAGATAAGCCAAGACCAGTTGTTGCATTTCCTTGAGGATCTAAATCAATAACTAAAATTTTTTTTCCTTGTTGTGTTAATGCAGACGCAAGATTAATCACTGTAGTTGTTTTACCAACTCCACCCTTCTGATTTATTATTGAAATAATTTTCATTAAATTTTTTTTTTCATATTTTTTATATTTAACAAAAACGAATCTTTACTTGTTAAACTTTTTTTTTCCTCATAGTCCAAATTCCAAATTTTAAGACTATCTTTTAAAATTTTTCTTCCACTTTTGCCCATGAATAAAATTATATTTTTATATTTATCAAAATTTTCTTGCACTAACTCAAGAATTATGGGCATTGGTTTAAAAGCTCTGGACATAATTGTTCCAGTTTCAATATTTTTAATTTTAAAGATATCCTCTTGTATTATTTCTGTGTTCAAATTTAATTTATTTGAGACATCTTTTAAGAAAACACATTTGTGATAACTTTTTTCATAAAGTTTTATTTTCATAGTATTTTTTAACTTTTTCATTATGATTGCTATGATTAATCCAGGCATTCCACCTCCAGATCCTAAATCAGAGGTTGTATTACAATTTAAATCAACAAAATCAATTATTTGTGCAGAATCAATAATATGTCTTTGTCTTATGACATCTTTTTCAGAAGTTTTTTTGCTAATTATGTTAATTTCCCTATTTTTTTCTTGAATCAAGCCTATTAAGTTTTCAAAATCATTACAAGTTTCACGTGAAACATCATATTTTTGTATTTGAGAGTAATTTTTAGAAAATATCGAATCCATTAAGCTATATGCTTAATAGACTTTCTTTTAACGTGTGACAACAAAATATATACAGCTGCTGGAGTTATACCGTCTATTCGCAACGCTTGTCCCATAGTTTTTGGACGTATTTTCTTGAATTTAGCCTTTACCTCGTTAGATAAGCCGGAAAATTGATCATAATCAATATTATCTGGGATCATGAGATTTTCATCTCTTTTAAAAGCTATAATATCCGCATTTTGTTTTTTTAAATAACCTCTATAATGAGAATTAATTTCTATTTGCTCGTCAATTTCTGATCCAAAATCACTAATTTCAGGCCAAATCTCTCGTATTTTATTCATATTAGCATCTTTTTGTGCTAAAACTTCATCAGCTGAACGTAAAATACCATCCTTTGCAACTTTAATACCATGTTTATCAGCTTTTGTTGGAGATATACTTAAACTAGACATTTGAAGAGTTATTTCACTCATTTTAGCAAATTTATCCTCAAATTTATATTTTCTATCGCTTGACACTAAGCCAATTTTAATACCTTTATTGGTAAGTCTCAAATCAGCATTATCTGCTCTTAAACTTAGCCTATACTCAGCTCTTGAAGTAAACATTCTATAAGGCTCTGCTACACCCTTAGTAACTAAATCATCTATCATCACTCCAATATAAGCATCTGACCTATCTAGGATGAATGGCTCTTTATTCATAAATGACAAGGCTGCATTAACGCCAGCAACAAGACCTTGAGCTGCAGCCTCTTCATATCCAGTTGTTCCGTTTATCTGACCAGCTAAATACAAATTCTTAATTTTTTTAGTCTCAAGAGTTAAAAAGAGCTCTCTAGGGTCTACATAGTCATATTCTATAGCATATCCTGGTCTAATTATTTTTACATTTTCTAAACCATTGATATTGTTGAGTATTTCAGCCTGTATTACCTCAGGTAGAGAATTTGATATTCCATTTGGATAAATCGTGTTGTCATTAAGCCCCTCTGGCTCTAAAAAAATTTGATGCCTTGCCTTTTCAGCAAACTTAACTATTTTATCTTCTATTGATGGACAATATCTAGGGCCGACCCCTTTAATGTTGCCAGAGTACATTGCGCTCCTAGACAAGTTCTTCTCAATTATCTTATGCACCTTTTCGTTGGTATAAGTCATCGAACAAGACACTTGTTTGTTAGTTGTTGATTTCGTTAAGAAGGAAAAAAAGTAAGGATTGTCATCCGCTGCTTGTTTTTCCAAATTTTTAAAATTTATTGTCCTAGCATCGAGACGAGGTGGAGTACCTGTTTTCAGTCTCCCTATTTTAAATTTATATTTTTCTAATTGTTCACTTAAACCTGTACTAGGTTTTTCATTATATCTTCCTGCGGGAGTACGCTCATCGCCAATATGTATCAATCCATTTAAAAAAGTACCTGTTGTAAGTATTATTTTATTACAGTTAATCTTGTAACCCTTTAATGTCAAAAAGCCATTTATTGCATTATTTGAAAAAATAAACTTAATCACAGGATCTGAAAAAATGCTTAAATTACAATAGTTTACAAGTTTTTTTTGCATAAATTGCTTATATAATGATCTATCAGACTGAGTTCTTGGACCTCTAACAGCTGGACCCCTGCTTCTATTTAGTAACCTAAATTGTATTCCTGATTTATCTGCGATTTCTCCCATAACACCATCTAATGCGTCTATCTCTCTGACTAAATGTCCTTTACCCAAACCACCGATTGCAGGATTACATGACATCTCACCAATAGTATTTTTATTATGAGTGAATAGAGCAGTATTAACACCTAGACGAGCTGAAGCAGCAGCTGCCTCACAACCTGCGTGACCTCCACCTATCACAACAACATCAAATGAGAATTCATTTTTCATGATATAAATTTATATTTGAAAAAAAATTTTACAAGGATCTTATTTTCCAATACAAAAATCGTTGAAAATACTACCTAATATTTCCTCTACATCGACTTTTCCAACAATCATTCCTAAATTTCTAGTAGCTAACCTCAAATCTTCAGCGGCTTTATCAAAGTCTTTTTTATCATTTTTTTCTAGGAAATTTTTCAGATTATCTAAGCAATGAACTAAGTGTTGTCTATGCCTTTCCCTGGTAATTAGTATATCGTTATTTATAATAAATTTTGTCTTTAACTTTTTTTTGATCATTAAAATTAATTTATCTAAATTTATATTTTCCTTTAATGAAATTAAAACATGGTCTAACTTATTTACCTCCAGATCCAATTCACCATTAATAAGATCTGACTTATTTATAACTAAAATTGCATTATCTTTTAGTAAATCGTTCAAAAATCCCCTAAAATCAATGCTTTTAGCATCAACTACTACTAATTTCAAATCAGCTTTTTCTGCTCTATCTAAGGATAATTTAATTCCTTTTTTCTCTATTTCGTCTTTAGAGTTCCTTATGCCCGCTGTATCAGAAATAATAACTGGATAACCATCAATATTTAAATGTGTTTCAATTACATCCCTGGTTGTTCCAGCAACTTCGGACACTATCGCTACATCTCTATTTGATAAATTATTTAATAATGAAGATTTCCCAGCATTAGTTGGACCAACGATGGCAATTTTAAACCCTTCGCGGATTATTTCACCAATCTTTTGATCATCTAAAATTTTTTTAATCTTGTTTAAAACTTCAGTTGTATCTTTTTTAATCTGCTTAATATTTTCATCAGGTAAACTTTCTTCAGGAAAATCTATTTTTGCCTCAATAAAAGATAAGATCTTTAATAACTTTTCTCTTAAATCATTAAATTTCTCAGCTGACTTACCTTCCATAATTTTTACAGCTTGTAATCTTTGCATTTCAGTCTCTGCTGAAATTAAATCACCTATACTTTCAGCTTTTAACAAATTAATTTTTCCGTTTTGAAAAGCTATCTTGGTAAATTCTCCTGGCTCAGCTAATCTGAAGTTTTCTATTTTAGACAACTCGTTTTGTAGTGCTAAAACAATCGCTTTCCCTCCATGCACATGAACCTCGGCCATATCCTCGCCTGTGTAGCTCTCAGGACCAGGAAACCATATAATAATACCCTCATCAATCAATTCAGAAGTATTGATATTGTTTATTTTTCGAAGAGTGGCTATTCTAGGAGAAGGTAGATCTTTCTTGGTGAGTAATTTAATTGCATTCGACGCCTCAGGACCAGAAATTCTTACAATTGCTACACCTGATACACCCGGACCAGTTGATAAAGCATAAATAGTCATTCAAATATTATAACTTCAATTATGTGATATTGGGAAATTAAATTATGCCGGTTTGTTCATTGAATTAAAGAACTCAGCATTATTTTTTGTATCTTTAAGTTTTGAATTGATAAACTCAATTGCGTCCATAGTTCCCATTGGTGCAATTATTCTTCTCAATACATTCATTTTCTGTAAATCATTTTTATCAAATAACAATTCTTCTCTTCTTGTTCCTGATTTCGTAATATCAATAGCTGGATAGATTCTTTTGTCCGCAATTTTTCTATCGAGTACTGTCTCACTATTACCAGTTCCTTTGAATTCCTCAAAAATTACTTCATCCATCCTACTTCCAGTGTCTATTAATGCCGTAGAAATAATTGTTAACGATCCACCTTCCTCTATATTTCTCGCTGCACCAAAAAACCTTTTGGGTCTTTGAAGAGCATTAGCATCAACACCACCTGTCAGAACTTTACCAGAACTTGGTATTACTGCATTATAAGCTCTTCCTAGTCTCGTGATAGAATCTAATAATATAACAACATCCTTTTTGTGCTCTGTTAGTCTTTTAGCTTTTTCTATTACCATCTCAGCAACAGCTACGTGACGTTGTGCTGGTTCATCGAAGGTTGAACTAATTACTTCTCCTTTAACAGTTCTCTGCATATCAGTTACTTCCTCAGGTCTCTCATCGATTAACAAAACAATTAAATAACATTCTGGATAATTTTTTGCTATAGAGTTAGCTATACTCTGCAAAATCATTGTTTTACCAGCTTTTGGAGGTGAGATAATAATCGACCTTTGACCTTTTCCTATGGGACTAACAAGATCTATAAGTCTTGGGGTTAAATCTTGTTTTTTATCAGGTTTTACTTGCTCGACCTCCATAACTAGTTGTTTATCAGGATAAAGGGGTGTCAAGTTATCAAAAGCTATTTTGTGTCTGGATTTGTCAGGCTCTTCGAAATTAATCTTACTTACTTGTAATAATGCAAAATATCTTTCTCCCTCTTTTGGGGCTCTAACTGGCCCTTCCACAGTATCACCAGTTCTTAAACCAAATTTTCTAATCTGACTTGGGCTTACATAAATATCATCTGGACCTGGTAAATAATTTGATTCCATGGCTCTAAGAAAACCAAAGCCATCTTGAAGTAGTTGTAATACACCTGCTCCGGTAATCTCCTCTTTTTCTGCAACTTTTTTTAAAATTGCAAAAAGTATCTCTTGCTTTCTTAGAGTGCTTGCATTTTCAATACCAAGCTTTTCCGCTTGAGTAATAAGCTGTTCCGATGATTTGAGTTTTAGTTCTTGTATGTTCATGAATAAATTATTAAGGACTTAATAATGTATGTAATATATATTCTAATTTAAATTATTCAACCCTAGATAGGCTTAAAAATCACAACAAATATGATCAAAATAAGCAGTAAAGTGGGTATTTCATTAATATATCGATAATATTTATGTGAATGTTTATTCATATTTAATTTAAATTGTTCTAAAATTCTTCCAAGATAAAAGTGGTATAAAGTTAAGATAATAACAAAAATTAATTTCAAAATCATCCATTTTTGACCCAATTGCCCGAAACCTATTTCATGTATTAATATCAACCCAAATATCCAAGATAGAGTCATTGCAGGAGTCATAATGTAAAAAAAAAGTTTTTTTTCCATTACTTTGAATACTTCTGATACCAATGGTTTGTCATTATTTTGTGAATGATAAACAAAAATTCTTGGAAGATATAAGAGACCTGCCATCCAAGAAATTACTGCTATTAAATGAAGAGATTTGAAAAGTAAGTATGTATTCATCGATTATATATTTTGTTGAATTAATGATTTTAATAAATTGATATGATCATTATTATCATTTAAGCATGGCACCATATCAAAATTTTCACCACCAGATTCTAAAAAACTTTCTTTACCTTGAATAAGAATTTCTTCCAACGTCTCAACGCAATCTGAAGAAAAACCAGGGCATATTGCAAGAACATTCTTCTTTCCCTCTTTGGGCAATTTCTCTAGTGTTTTATCTGTATAGGGCTCAAGCCATTTTTGAGGACCAAATCTAGATTGAAACGTTGTTTTAATTTCTATCGAATTAAATTTCTCTGAAATCAATCTTGTCGTTTTTTGACAATAGCAGTGATATGGATCTCCTTTATCAAAATATTTTTGGGGTATACCATGATAAGATGCCAATATTAAATCTGGCTTCCAATTTATTTCTTTTATTTTTTTATTTAGCGAATTTACCAAAGCATCTATATACAAAGGATGTGACTCATAATGTGGTATTATTTTGATTGATGGTTGCCATCTCATTTTCATCAACGTTCTATAAACTTCATCACAAACGGTTGCAGTTGTTGCTGCAGCATATTGGGGATAGAGAGGAAGTATAATTAAGTTTTCGCATCCTTTCTCATGTAGATCTTGTATTTTACTTTTAATACTTGGATTTCCATACCTCATGGCGTAGTCAACAATTATATTTTTCTCAGAAATTGAGTTTGATAACTTTTTGGCTTGCTGACGTGTAAAATAGAGAAGGGGCGAGATGTTTTCATCCTTCATCCAAATTTCTTTATAAGCTTTAGCAGTTTTAGATGGCCTTAAATTTAATATAAAAACATTCAATATAATTTGCCAAATAATCGGATTAACTTCTATCACTCTTTTATCAGATAAAAATTCTTTTAAATATTTTCTAATATCAAACCAGCTTGTTGAATCTGGTGTTCCCAAATTTATTATCAAAACTCCTGTTTTACCGAAATTAATAGGTGGGTGATTTAATTCTCTTTCCATTAGTAATTCTTTACTGTTTTAACTAAATAATCCATCACTAAAGGATCTGTTTCAGGTAATATTCCATGGCCTAAATTAAATATATATGGATGATCTTTAAAAATATCCAGATACCTTATTGCTTCTTTTTTAATATTATCTTTATCAGTGAGTAGAACTTTTGGGTCCATACCGCCCTGCACAGGAATTTTTATCTCTTTTTCAATTTTTATTGGATCGACTTCATAATCTATACAAATTGCATCTGGTTTTACAATTTCACAATATTTTTTATAGTTCTTTATACCTCGCGGAAAACAAATCACCGGAACATTTAAAGATTTAATAAATTCAACTAAAGAGCAGGTTGGATTATAGATGTAAAAATCATAGTCCTTATCTTCTAATAGTCCAGCCCAACTATCAAAAATTTGTATAATCTCCGCACCATTATCAATTTGATTTTTAATATGAATTTTTAAAAATTTATCTATTATCTTTAATGTATTTTTAATAATAGAAAAGTCTCTAAAAAAATTTTCTTTAAGTTTTATTTTTGGAGATTGTTTATTTAAAATATAAACAAGTAATGTCCAGGGAGCTCCAACAAAACCTATAGTAGACTTGTTTTCTGTTAAATTATTATTTCTTACCAAATTTATAGCTTTATAAACAGGATCAACTCTTTGTGTAAAATCATTTTCAGTAACTTCAAATGCTTGATCCAGATCTATATCACCAAGAATAGGTCCAACATTTTTCTTAAATTCTACTTTTTGTTTCAAACCGTAAGGTAAGATCAATATATCAGAGAAAATTATAGCTGCATCTAAGTTAAATCTTTTTAACGGTTGTAAAGTTATTTCAGCTGCTAAGCTAGAATTTAAACATAGTTTAATAAAATCAGTATTTTTTTTTCTAATCTCTCTAAACTCTGGCAGATATCTTCCAGCTTGCCTCATAATCCATATAGGATTTAAATCTGTTTTTTTATTTTCAATAACTCTCTTAATGTCTGACATATTAATAATTAAATTTATTTAATAGTATTTGTAGTATGAACTGTGAAATATGTGGATTAAATTTTATGTACATTTTATAAACTGGTTATTAACATTTAAAGCTAAATTTTTGACATATATATAAGTAATATTGAAGCTTATTACCAATTTTTCAATTTAATGAAAAACTTTATACAGATGTTTAATAATGTTAATAAAAGCTATGTTTTACAACGTAAATTTAAAATTTATAAATCTAATTAATTTTATTCAAACAAAACAAAATTATTAACACTTTATACATGAGTAATACTTATCAAATTTATCTAATATCAGACTCTACAGGTGAAACTTTAGATAGAATTTTTAGTGCAATTAAAGCTCAATTTAAAAATATAAATTACAAAATATACACATACTCATTCACAAGAACAGAAAACCAAATTTTAAAAATTTTATCTCATGCACAACAAAATCAAAATTCTATTATTTTATATTCAATTGTAGATAGTAGACTTGCAAAACATCTTGCAAGAAATAGTGATGAGAAAAATATACCTTGTTTTGGTGTTTTAGGAGATTTAATTTTAGGTTTTTCAAAACTACTTAATCAGAAAGCGTCTCATCAACCCAGCGGTCAATATATGCTTAATGATGAGTATTATAAAAGAATTGAAGCAATTCAATTTACAATGAACCATGATGATGGAAACTTAATTAAAGACATTAAAAAATCAGACATTATTTTGTTAGGTGTTAGTAGGACCAGCAAAACACCAACCTCAATTTATCTGGCAAACAAAGGGTTCAAAATATCTAATATACCTTTGGTGAATGAAAATTCTATTCCTGAAATTTTAAAAAAAGACCCGGACCTTACTTGTATTGTTGGATTAAGCACAGAACCAGAAAGGTTAGCCGATATTAGAAAAAATCGAATGAATTCTTTAAAGGAGTCTCAGAATAAGTCTTACACAGACCTATCTAAAATTAAAAAAGAGGTTGAGGTTGCTAAAAATACTTTTAAGAAATTTAAATGGCCAACGATAGATGTAACTAGAAAATCGGTCGAAGAAACAGCTGCTTCAATTATAAAGATATACGAGATATATAAAAATAATGGTTAAAATTATCCTTGCCTCAAAGAGTAAAGTAAGAAAGCAAATTTTAGATAAAAATAATATCTTTACAGTGGTGCAAAATTCTAATTTAGATGAAGATGTTGTTAAGGAAAGTCTGCTCAAAGAAAAAGCATCACCCGAAATAATTTCAAAAAACTTAGCTGAATTCAAAGCAAACAAAGTTAGTCAAAAAAACCAAGGATTCCTAGTTATAGGTGCCGATAGTGTGATAGATTTAAAGGGTGAATTAATATCTAAACCTATAAATAGAGATCAAGCTTTAGAAATTTTAAAAAAACTAAATGGAAAAAAGCATAATCTCATTAGTTCGGTTTGTATTTCCCAAAATGGTGCCATGATTTGGAATTACACTGATAAAGCAACTTTAACCATGAAACAATTTAGTTTAGATGAGCTTAAAATTTATTTATCAAAAATAACAGATGAAGCTTTATATGCTTATAATGTTTATCAAATTGAAGGAGAAGGTAGGAAATTATTCTTAAATATAGAGGGTGATGAAGACACTATAATGGGTTTACCAATTAAAAAAATAAAGCAATACTTGAGCAACTACGAATGAAAAAATATTTTGTAATTGGAAATCCAATTGACCATTCTTTGTCTCCTAAACTCCAAAACTGGTGGTTAAAAGAAAATAATATTGATGCTACGTATGACAAAATTAAACTTGAGGTTCATGAAATTAAAAACTTCATTCAAGAAATTAAGGAACAAAGAATAGCCGGTTGCAATGTAACTGTTCCTTTCAAAAAAACAGTTATTCCTTTTTTAGATAAATTAAGCCCAGAGGCAGAACAGACACAATCAGTAAACACAATTACTTTTGATAATGGTGATTTAGTTGGACATAATACAGACATAGCTGGTTTTAGTACTGCAATTAAAAATTTAAATTTCAACATTAAGGGAAAGAAAATTTTAATTTTAGGGGCTGGTGGTGTAGTCCCTTCAATAATTTTTGCTTTAAAAAATATGTATGTTCAAGAGATAATAATTAGCAACAGAACTAAAGAGAAAGCAGAAAATCTGAGAGTTTTATTTACTGATCTCAAAATTTTAGAGTGGGGAAATTTAACTGATTTTCATATGATTATAAATGCAACAAGTCTTGGTTTAAATAATGAAACAATAAATTTAGATTTTTCAAGTTTAGGGCATGATAAATTATTTTATGACGTAATTTATAATCCTAATGAAACCCCTTTTTTGCAGACGGGGAAGCAATTAGGATACAAGATAGAAAATGGGAAAACCATGTTTGTTTACCAGGCTTTACAAGCATTTAAATTATGGCACAAGATAGAACCAAAAGTAAATACAGATACATTAAAGCTTTTAGATAATGATTAGAATTGGAATTTTAGGTGACATAGGATCTGGAAAAAGCTATGTAGCCAAGTCATTTGGTTACCCAGTTTTTATTGCCGATAACGAAGTTGCAAAATTATATAAAAAAGATAGAAAAATTTTTATTAAACTAAATAAGGCTTTACCCAAATACATCACACAATTTCCAATAAAAAAACTAGAAGTAACAAGAATGATATTGGCCGATAAAAATAATTTAAAAAAAGTTATTCATATAATTCATCCTGAAGTAAAAAAGAAAATGAATATTTTCTTAAAGAAAAATAAAAAAAGTAAATATATCGTTCTAGATATTCCTTTATTACTTGAAAATAAAATTAATAAAAGAAAAGATATTTTGATATTTATTCAATCTAATAGAACTGAAATTTTGAAGAGATTAAAAAAAAGACAAAATTTTAATTCAAAAATTTTGGATAGGTTCAGAAAAATACAACTACCACTTGACTACAAAAGAAAAAAATCAAACTTTATAATTAAAAATAATTTTACAAATAAATTTATTAAAAAACAGATTAAATATATTCTAAATCAAATAAGTTAAATGAAAGAAGTAATTTTAGATACAGAGACAACAGGATTGTCTGTTAAAGAAGGTCACCGAATAGTTGAGATAGGTTGCATTGAGCTAGAAAATTTTATTCCTACGAATAATAATTTTCATTGTTACTTAAATCCTGAGAGAAAAGTTTCTGAAAAGGCGTTAGAAACTCACGGATATACAGATGAATTCTTGTCTGATAAGAAAAAATTTTTAGAAATAGCAGATGATTTTTTATCTTATATAAAAGGAAAAAAACTAATTATTCATAATGCTCAATTTGATCTATCGCATTTAAATAATGAACTGAAAATAGCAGGTAAAGATTTAATTAATAATGAAATTGTAGATACTATTGTTTTAGCCAGAGATAAATTTCCTGGATCATCCAATAGCCTAGACGCTCTTTGTAAAAGATATAGAATAGATAATTCTAAAAGAGAAAAACATACAGCTTTAATTGACTGTGACTTATTATCAAAAGTTTATATTAACTTAATCGATCAAAAAGAGCCAAAATTGAATTTTAGTAATGAAACCAGTGACAATAATCAAGTGTTAAAAAAAAATATTTCATATTTAAAAAAAGTCGTTAAACCTACTGAAGAAGAAAAAAAAAATCATGAACAATATTTGAAAACTAATTTGAGAAAAAATTTTTTTTAATTAAATTGTTTTTTGTAAAGTTCTTCAAAATCAACTTTTTTTTCAAATTTAATATTTGGATATCCTGATGTGTGTAAAAGACTAAGTAAAGCCTTTTCTAATTCTGGATAAATTTCTTTCTGCACATCACATAGTATTATTTTTTGAAGAACTTTTTTATCTTTTATTTCTTCATTAAGCTTTATCACAGATGTATATGTTATTTCAAAATGTGATTTTTTCTTACTCTTTGATATATCATGAAATTTTAATAAAGTATTTACCTCGACAATTTGGGCTTTCAAAGGCTTTGAGTTTATTTCAATATTTAGTTGGTATCTAGAGATAAAATCTTTCACATATAAGTATGTTTCAATGTCTGGTGTTTCACCTGAGATGTCTTTTATAAACTTGCTCATTATTTTATAATTTTCGTTCATCATCTTCCTCAATGTCTTCAAACTCACCTTCTATATATGGTTTTTTTATTTTTGTCTCATTCTTAAATTTTTTTATAAATTTTCCGAAAAACAATTTTCTTGTTAAAGGAAATATTAAAAGAAATCCTAAAAGGTCAGTTGCAAATCCAGGGATTATCAAAAGAAGAGCTGCAAATGCTATTACAGCACCAGAGATTATTTCATAGATAGGTGCTTCATTCCTTATTAATTGTGAAAAACCAGACCTGAGAGTATTTAAGCCTTCGTATCTTGCATAAATCACCCCAATTATTGCCGTTATAAATATTAGTGATATCGTGTTAAACGCACCTATTTGACCACCAATCTTAATAAATAGATAAATTTCTACAACAGGGACCAAGATAAAGGCTATCAATACTGAGTTCATTTGTCTTTAATTTAATTGTTAGTTGAAATTATTCAACAGAGTAATTAGATTGTAATCATGAATTATAGTTTTGAATACATTGACATAATACTATTAGCGATGATAGCTGGATTTATTTTTTTGAGATTAAGGGGTATTCTTGGAAAAAGAACTGGCTTCGAAGGAAAAAATCCACAACAATTTCAAGAAATTTTAAAAGAAGTTCATCAAGATACAAAAGTTAATCAAAAAGAGAAATTTGATAAAAAAGCTCAAAGCGAATTTTTAAAAGGAGCAAAGATTGCTTATGAGACTATCATTACCGATTTTAGTGACAATGATAATAAACTAATAGCCAGTAAACCTTTACTGAGTAAAGAAATTTACGAGGAGTTTAACAAAGCTCTTAAAGAAAGAGGTGATAGAGGCCATCACGCTGAGATAACATTTATAGGAATAAAATCAGCAGATATAAAAGAGCATAAAAAAATCGATAAAGCTCTTCAGGTAACAGTGGATTTTGTAAGTGAGATCATTACGTGTATAAGAGATAGAGAGAAAAAAATTGTTTCAGGAAGTCCTGATAAAATCAAAACTATTTATGACACTTGGACATTTTCCAGAGATATGAGATCGAATAACCCAAACTGGTTGTTGGTAAATACTCTAAACTAAGTGAATAGCAAAATTTCAGAAAAAGATAAAAAAACTTGGGAAGAATTTTTATCTAGCGGTCAAAAATTAACTGATAAAGATAATATTCAAAATAAAAAAATTATAAAAAAGACCAGATCATTAGATCTGCATGGTAAAACTCTTGATGAAGCCAATAGCATTATTGAGAACTTTATAAAAAAGTCTTATGAAGAAAAAGTTCAGAAGCTTATAATTATTACTGGTAAAGGCCTTCATTCAAATAATGAGAAAGATCCATATGTTTCAAAGGATTTAGGTATTTTGAAATATTCAATACCAGAATTTGTGAGGAATAACAAAAATTTAATGCAAATTATTTCAAATATTGGTGAAGCAAACGTAAAAGACGGTGGAACAGGAGCATTTTATATTTTTTTAAAAAAAAAATAAATTATCGGTTTAAAGATAATTCAGTAATATAGCATAGAAATAATGAGGTAACATAATTATTTAGAGAATAAATTTTGACAAATCAGTATCTTTAACAAGAGTATCTAAATTTTTATCTATATATTCTTTATTAATAACTATTTTTTCACCAGCTCTGTCAGTTGCTGTAAAACTAATTTCATCTAATATTTTTTCAATAATTGTATGTAGTCTTCTTGCTCCAATATTTTCTACACTTGCATTTACCTCAGAGGCTATATTAGCGATTGCGTCAATTCCATCTTCGGCAAACTCTAAATCTACATTCTCTGTTTTTAAAAGAGCAACATATTGTTTAATTAAACTATAATCTGGTTCCTTTAGAATTCTTTTAAAATCCTTACTAGTTAAAGCTTCTAACTCAACTCTTATAGGTAATCTTCCTTGTAATTCAGGTAATAGGTCTGATGGTTTAGCAAGTTGGAAAGCTCCTGATGCAATGAATAAAATATGATCTGTTTTAATTGGACCATATTTTGTGTTAACTGTTGTACCTTCAATAAGAGGTAACAAATCTCTTTGCACTCCTTCTCTTGAAACATCTCCCCCAACCCTATCAGTTCTGCCAGAAATTTTATCAATTTCATCTAAAAAAACTATTCCATTATTTTCAGTTGATATCTTAGCAGCTTTAATAATTTTGTCTTGTTCAATTAATTTATCAGACTCATCATTAATTAAAATTTCGTGAGACTCTTTTACGGTCATTTTTTTCTTTTTTTCTTTTGTGCCCATAGATTTACCAAGCATTTCTCCGATATTGATCATCCCAACATTTGCCCCTGGCATACCTGGTATTTCAAATGAAGTACCACTTCCGCCAGTATCACTTACTGCAATTTCTATTTCGTTGTTATCTAAATCACCATCTCTTAATCTTTTTCTAAAACTTTCTCTAGTTGCGGTGCTCGCTTTTTTTCCAACTAAAGCGTCTAAAACTTTTTCCTCTGCTAGTTTCTGGGCTTTTGCATAAACTTCTTTTCTTTTTTTTACTTTTTCCATTGAAATAGCAATTTCAATCAAATCTCTTACAATTTGTTCAACATCTCTTCCAACATATCCAACTTCCGTAAATCTTGTTGCTTCAACTTTTACAAAAGGTGCTTCAGCAAGTTTTGATAATCTTCTAGATATTTCAGTTTTACCAACTCCAGTTGGCCCAATCATAAGTATGTTTTTTGGTAAAACTTCATTTTTCATTTCTCCTTTTAGAGCTTGTCTTCTCCATCTATTTCTAAGAGCTACAGCGACAGCTTTTTTAGCTTTATTTTGGCCGACTACAAATCTATCTAATTCAGAAACTATTTCTCTTGGTGATAATGAACTAACTAAAGTTTCATTATCTTTGGTATTTTTATCTTTTGGAACAAGAGGTGTAACGTTAGATTTTTCCATTATATTTTTTCAACCCTAATATTATTATTTGTAAAAACACAAATTTCTGAAGCAACTTCAATAGCTTTTTTCGCTACCTCTTCAGCACTCATGTCAGAACCCATTAAAACTTTTCCAGCTGCTAGAGCATAATTTCCACCTGAACCAATTCCAATAACATCACCCTCTGGCTCTAGCACATCTCCAGTTCCAGAGATAATATAACTATTATCTTTGTCACCAATAGCCATAAGAGCCTCAAGTCTTCTTAAATATTTATCTGTTCGCCAATCCTTTGCTAGCTCTACAGCTGCTCTTGACAAGTTACCTGCATGTTTCTCTATTTTTGCCTCTAACCTCTCAAACAAAGTTAAAGCATCCGCAGTGGAACCTGCAAATCCTGCTACAACATCTCTTTTATCAATTTTTCTTACTTTTGACGCAGTGCTTTTAACGACCGTATTTCCCATACTTACCTGTCCGTCTCCAGCAACTACTACTTCGTTATTTTTTCTTACTAAAACAATTGTTGTCATAACACTTAAATGGATACTAAATTTAATAGTTCAAGCCCAAGTTTAGTATTATTGCCATAATCGGATAATATATGTATACCTCTTTCTAGTTATGAAGCGTAAAGGTAAAATTAGTCGAAAAACAAAAGAGACCAATATAAGTGTTGATCTTAACATTGATGGTAAAGGCAAGTATAAGATTGATACTGGAATAGGATTTCTTAATCACATGCTTGAACAGTTATCCAAGCATTCGTCAATTGATATGAGTATAAAAGCTAAGGGAGATACTCATATTGACCTTCATCACACCACTGAGGATACTGGTATCGCAATTGGTGAGGCTTTGAAAAAGGCACTAAAAAAATCTGTTGGCATCAGAAGGTATGCTCATGCAATGATACCAATGGACGAAACTTTATCGCGTGTCGCAATTGATATTTCAAACAGACCTTATTTAATTTGGAAAGTAAATTTAAAAGTTGAAAAGCTTGGTGAAATGGACACAGAACTTTTTAAGGAGTGGTTTCAAGCTTTCTCGCAAGCAGCAGGAATTACGCTGCATGTAGAAAATATTTATGGTGATAATAGTCACCACATTATTGAGTCTTGTTTCAAAGGATTAGCAAGATCATTAAGAGCTGCACTAGAAATAGATCCAAGAAATAGTAAATCAATTCCTTCTACTAAAGGCTCATTATAAAATTAATGAAAGTTACTATTGTTGATTACAACTCGGGCAATATAAGCTCGGTGATAAACTCTTTTAAAGAAGTAGCCAAAGATAAGGTAAATATTGAGGTTACTGCTGATTTAAATAAAATTAAGTCTAGTGATAAAGTAGTTTTACCAGGACAGGGCTCATTTAAAAGTTGTATGGATGCTCTAAATAAAATTAATGGTCTAACAGAAGCTTTAAATGAATTTGCAATAATTAATAAAAAACCACTTTTTGGAATTTGTGTTGGTTTACAAATGTTTGCTGAAGTTGGATATGAGGAAACTGAAACAAAAGGTTTAGGTTGGATATCTGGTAAAGTTTCAAAAATAGATAACCAAAATGGAAAATTTAAACTTCCTCATATTGGTTGGAACCAGATAAGTATTATTAAACAAAGTAAGATTTTTAAAAATATAGAAAATAACGCACATATGTATTTTGTGCATAGTTACGAATTTTTACCAAATGATAAAAATGTGATCTCGGCAACAACAGATTATTCATCAAATATTGTTTGCTCTGTTGAAAAAGAAAATATTTTTGGAACTCAATTTCATCCAGAAAAAAGTGACAGATTAGGGTTAAAGATAATTGATAATTTTATAAATATTTGAATTGTATGAAAATATTTCCAGCAATTGACATTAAAGATAAAAAATGTGTGAGACTAGTCAAAGGAGACTTTGATAATAAAACTGAGTATGAAATGTCTCCAGTTGAACAAGCTAATAAATATAAAGATAAAGGCTTTAAAAATTTACACATAGTTGATTTGGACGGAGCTTTAACTGGCGAAACCACTAATTTAGATATTATTCAAAATATAGTAAGTAAATTTGACCTCAAAATTGAAGTTGGTGGAGGTGTAAGAAACTTTGAAAGTATTCAAAAGTATACTGATGCTGGAGTTGAAAAAGTAATCTTAGGCAGTGCCGCAATTAAAGATAAAAATTTTTTAAAAGAAGCATGTGCAAAATTTCCCAACAAAATAGCCTTGGGTTTAGATGCTAAACATGGATATTTATCAGTATCTGGTTGGAAGGAAAATTCTAACCAGTTAACTATGAATTACCTAAGAGAAGTAAATGGTTACGGTATTAGCAGACTTATTTATACAGATATAAACCGAGATGGTATGAAGCAAAGCCCAAATTTTGAAGAGACTTCAAAAGTTGCTGAAAAATCAAATTGTCCAGTTATCATTTCAGGTGGTGTATCATCAATAGATGACATTAAAAAAGCCAAAACTTTAAAAAATATTGAGGGTATTATAGTTGGCAAAGCTATTTATGATGGTGATATTAAATTGGAAGAACTAGTAAAAGAAGATGCTTAAGAATAGAATAATTCCTTGTTTAGATGTAAAAAATGGGCGTGTTGTTAAAGGTATTAACTTTGTTGATTTGAAAGATGCTGGGGATCCAGTCGAACAAGCAAAGATTTATTCTGATGGAGGAGCAGATGAAATCTGTTTTTTAGATATTACTGCTTCTAATGAAAACAGAGATACGATTTATGATGTAGTTGAGAGAACATCAAAAAAATGCTTTGTTCCTTTGACTGTAGGTGGTGGTGTAAGAAGTATAGAGGATATAAATAAATTATTAAATTGTGGTGCTGATAAAGTATCTATCAATACTGCTGCTGTTGAGAATCCAAAAGTTGTTCTAGAAAGTTCAAAGAAGTTTGGTTCTCAATGTATTGTTGTTGCAATTGATGCAAAAAAAAATGTTGATAAGTGGGAAATATTTACTCATGGAGGAAGAAATAATACTGGTCTTGATGTTTTGGAGTATACAAAAAAAATGGAAGATAGTGGGGCGGGAGAACTATTAGTAACCTCTATGGATAGAGATGGTACACAAAAAGGTTATGATGTTGAGCTAATGAGTAAAATAGCATCAAAAGTAAATATACCTTTAATTGCATCAGGAGGTGTTGGTAATTTAGATCATTTAGTTGATGGAATTAGATTAGGAAAAGCTAGTGCAGTTTTAGCAGCCTCAATATTTCACTATGGAAAACACTCAGTACAAGAGGCTAAGGAATATTTGGACTCAAAAGGAATACCTGTTAGAATTTAGTATGCTTAATACTTTAGAAAATTTATTCAATCTTGCAAGGGAAAGAAAGAAATCCCCTGTAGATGGATCTTATACAAATGAACTGCTTAGCAATAAATCTCTAAGTAAAGAAAAAGTACTTGAAGAAATTAATGAACTTATTGAAGCTATAGAAAATGACTCAAATAAAATTCATGAGGCTGCAGACGTATTGTATCATTTAATAATGTATTTTGAAGTTAACGAAATAAAAATAGAAGATGTGTGTAAAGAACTAGAAAAAAGAAAAAAATGATTAAATATGTTAAATTATATAAGATATTATAAAACTTTTTTGCGGTATGGTTTAGGTTATGAGGGAGATGCATGGTTTGCTAATAACTATATATCAGCATTTAAAGACAAAGGATTTTATATCGATGTGGGTTGTTATCATCCTATAAAATACTCTTTAACACACAAACTCCATAAAATCGGCTGGTCAGGAATTAATATAGATATATCGAAAGAAAGCATTGATTTATTTAACATTTTTAGACCCAAAGATAAAAATTTAAACATTGGTATTTCTACAGAAAGTGGGGTTAAAGATGCATTTTTTGAAAAGGAAATTTCGCCTATATCGTCTTTAAAATTGGACTATTTAGAAAAATTCCAAAAAATTAAAAAAAAGTTTGTGAGAAAAATTAAAACATTAACATTGGAAGATCTTTTTGAGGAAAATAAAATTACAGAAGTTGATTTTTTAAAAATTGATTGTGAAGGGTTAGATTTGTCAATAATCAAAACAATAAATTTTGAAAAGTACCAGATTAATTTTTTATGTGTCGAATTTTTAGATCCTTATGCAGATTTTATTAATAAAAAAACAAATGAGATAAAATCCGTTCATGAGCTCTTTTTTTCATCAGAGATATATAATGCTTTAAAAGAAAATTTTAGATTACTAGATCATTATAATTTTGCATTTCTCTTAGTAAACCGAAAGATATATTAAGTTAATTTAATTATTTTATTGATAATTTATCTTGAGGCACATAATATTAGAAATGAGTATATAGAGAGAGTTAGAGAAAAAAAATCTAATGAGTAAAATTAAGATTATATTTTTTTTAATACTAGGTTTTATTGCCTATAAAGGTTACGAAGCTTTTACAAATTTTGAAATTGGTGTTTCTGATAGAATTACTAAATTAGATGAGGCAGCTGATTTTGAAAGACAAGGAGAGGTTATAGCTTTAATGATGTACTTGGGCGACCCTCCTAAATTAAATGAACATTTATTGGTTAAAAATAAGTCTAAATGTCTAGAAATGAAACAGGTAGCAGAAGAAACATCTTTTGCATATTATGAGTGTGCTATAGTTGATGCCAATTTAAGAGGTGGAAAAATAACCAGCATAAATGAGGAGCTTGAAGTTTTACAATGACATATGATGATAACAATATTTTTGCAAAAATATTGAAGGGTGAAATCCCTTGTCAAAAAATTTATGAAGATGAGTTTGTATTATCTTTTCATGACATCAATCCTCAAAAAAAAATTCACGCACTTGTTATACCAAAAGGGAAATATATAGATTTGGATGACTTTACTAACAATGCCTCCCAAGAGGAAATGGTAGGACTGTTAAAAGGTATCAATATAGTAGCAAAAAAGCTTGGTATCTCAGTTGATACGGGCAAAGGATATAGAGCCTTAGCGAATATAAATGAGCATGGTGGTCAAGAAGTACCCCATCTTCATTTTCACTTATTCGGAGGTGAGCCAATTGGAAAGATGGTGCAGTGAATAAAAAAGTAGAGAGAAATTATTTAGAAATATCTTATTTGGAAGATCTAAGGGACTCCAAAAATTTATCAGACCATTATTCGATAAATTTAGTTGATCCAATTAATTTTCAATTGAATAAATTTTTTTATAAAAATATTGGCAAAAGCCATCATTGGGTAGATCGATTAGTGTGGTGCGAAAAACAGTGGATAGACTATGTTTCTAACAAAAAAGTTAAAACATATGTATTAAAAGATAAAGATGAACTAGCAGGTTATTTTGAGTTAATTTTACACACAGATAAAAATGAGGTCGAGATAGCCTATTTGGGTTTATTGGAGGAATACCAAAATAAAAAACTAGGCTCGTATCTTTTATCAGCTGCTATCAAAAATTCTTTTAAGGAAAAACCTAAAAGAGTTTGGGTCCACACATGTTCATTAGATCACAAAAATGCATTAAATAATTATATTGCACGAGGTATGAAAGTTTTTAAAACTGAAACAGTTTTAATTTAAGCTAATTTCGTTGTGGAATTTTAAATATTTTCTTATTTAATTTTTGATTTTTTTTAATGGAAGAAAGATAGGTAATACTTATATTTTGATAAATATCCACTGTTTGCCACCCAATTAAGTTGTAAGTTTTCTTATCGAAAAATATATTTATCTCATTTTCATTTTCTACAAAATTGAAGTTTATGAAGCCATCACCCACATCTCTCTGATCTAAATTTGTTATTTTTTTTATTAAATATTCTTTATTAAGTATTGTATCTAGAGGTGTTTTTTCAAGTGGATAAAAGTAATAACTACTTAATGTTTTAATTACTAATGATTTTCCGTTTGAAACTAGAATTTTTTGATTACTTAAATTATACTTACAATAAATTTTTTTTGGATACTCAATTATACAATTTCCATTTTCAATTTTACCATTAATATTTTGTTCAAAGTCGAATGATATGTTTTTGATATCTTTAAACTTCTTGATTATATTTTGCTTCATCGATGCTGAGACGCTAGGAATTATTGAAAGATAAATTACGATAAAAAGTAACTTTTTCATTTAAGAACATCTCTTTTTCCAACATGATTTGCTTTACTCACTATTCCCTCAGACTCCATCATATCAATTATTCTTGCAGCTCGATTGTATCCGATTTGAAGTTTTCGTTGTAGAAATGAAGTTGAGGCTTTTCCCTCTGTTTTAATTATTTCAAGAGCAGTTTGATATAATTCATCTTTTTCACCTTGATTTTTTGACTCATTTAATTCTTTTTCATCAGCAAAGTTAAGTATTTCGTCAACATAGTCGGGCTCTGCTTGAGACCTTAAGAAGTTATTAATTTTCTCTATTTCAGTGTCTGAGACAAATGGAGCATGAATTCTAACAATTCTATTTGCGGATGACATATATAGCATATCCCCCTTTCCCAACAATTGTTCAGCTCCTTGTTCACCTAAAATTGTTCTACTATCTATTTTAGAGGTGACTTGAAAAGAAATTCGTGTTGGAAAATTTGCTTTAATCGTACCTGTTATTACGTCAACACTAGGTCTTTGGGTTGCCATAATAATATGAATACCGGCAGCTCTGGCCATTTGTGACAATTTTTGAATATAATTCTCAATTTCTTTTCCTGCGACTAACATTAGATCGGACATTTCATCAACCACTACAACTATGTATGGCATTGGCAACTTATGCTTTGAATTATAGCTATCAATATTCCTAACTCCTTCTTTGGTCATCAGTCTATACCTACTCTCCATTTCTTTAACCACCCAGCCAAGAACTGAAGCAGCTTTTTTAGCCTCAGTAATCACAGGGCAAAGAAGGTGAGGGATACCTTCATAAGTGGAAAGCTCTAACATTTTAGGATCAATTAAAATAAATTTACATCTTTCAGGAGTATGCTTGTAAAGAAGTGATAAAATAATTGTATTGATACAAACTGATTTTCCAGAACCGGTAGTACCAGCAATAAGTAAATGAGGCATTGCAGAAAGGTCCCCGATTATTGGAGTTCCAGAAATATTTTTTCCTAATGCAATAGGTAATTTGATCTCTTTCTTTTTAAAGCTTGAATTATCTAAAATTTCACTGAGATATACATTCTCTCGATCTGAATTTGGAAGCTCTATACCAATAGTATTACTTCCTGGAATGGTCGCTATCCGTGCGGACTCTGAGCTTGTATTTCTTGCAATATCGTCAGATAGATTAATTATTTTAGAAACTTTAATACCTGCTGCTGGTTCAAATTCATTTAAAGTAACCACTGGTCCATGACTTACTTTTTTAATTTTTCCATTAACACCAAAATCTAAAAGAATTTTTTCCAAAAACTCTGGATTATTATTTTCATTTTTATCTAGACTTCCCCTTCCCCTTTCTGTTGGAGTTTTTAATAGACCAATGGAAGGAAGAGAAAATTTGGTTTTTGAAAGCCTATTATTTTCAGCTTTAATGAACGGTAAATCTTCTTGTATAATGTCTTTTATTTCATCTTGAGGAATAAATTCGTTTATAAGTTCGTCTTTACTTGTATAATTTTTAGAATCTTTCTTAAATAAAATATTTAATATTTTCTTAAAACTTGAAATAAAATTTTTTAAATTAAAATTTATACTTAAAATGAAGAAAATTAAAGTGAGCAGTAAAAGTAAATAATATGAAAAATCTTCATATCGATTTAATAAACTAACTAAAAAGTTCTCTGATAGATAATTGCCAACAAAACCACCACTACCATTAATATAAAGTGTAAAATTTTCAGAGTAAAATTTTGATAAAAACAAGGACCCGAACATTGCATAAACTGTTACAAAAAAAGTGTTTTCTATAACAACCAAAATTTTTTTTTTTCTAAAAATACTTAAACCTGTAAAGATATAAGTAATAGGCAAGAAGTATCCAATTAAACCTACAGATTGAAAAATAAAGTCAGAAGTAACACTACCCTGATAACCTAAAAAATTTTTAATAATAGTATTTTCTGGAAAAATAAAATTAGGGTCTTCTGGAGAGTATGAAATTAAGGCAATTAAAATTAAAACCCCCATTAAAAAAAAACAAATACCAAAAATTTCAATTAATCTATTCGTAATGAATGTTAGAGCTGTGTTTGATAGTTTTTTTATATCCATATCAGATGAATCAAATTTACCACTTTGTATCATCTAATTTTTATTGTTAAAATTAAAAATTAATATGAAACTTTGTATTCTAGGTGGTGGATTAACAGGATTAAGTTTGGCAAAATCTTTAGTTAAAAAAGGATTATCAACTGATATTTTTTTTAATAAAAAAAAATTAGATTTTAATAAGAACCGAACAATTGGTATATCTAATGATAATCTAATATATTTTAATAAACAAATATTAAATATTAGAAAATTATTTTGGGATATAAAAAAAATTGAAATTTATTCGGACAATCTAAGAAATGAAAAAATTTTAAATTTTGAAAATAATAATAAAACTCTTTTTGCTATAATTAGAAATTATCAATTACAAATTAAACTACTTTCAAGTTTAAAAAAAGATAAGTTATGTAAATTAAAATATAATTTTGATTATAATCTATCAAATTTGAGAAAATATAAATTAATAATCAATTGTGAAAATGATAATTACTTTTCAAAGAAATTTTTTACAAGAAATTTGAAAAAAAAATACGATAGCTTTGCGTATACTACAATTTTAAAACATAAAAAAATTCAAAATAATACAGCATCTCAAATATTTACTAAAAATGGACCTTTAGCTTTTTTACCGTTATCAGAACAAGAAACTTCTGTTGTTTATTCAATTAAAGGTAAAAAAAATATTAATTTAAAAGAATTAATTAAAAAATATAATACTAAATATTCAATTACAAATTTTGGTGTTCACAACTCTTTTGAGTTGAAAGCCTCGAACTTAAGAACTTATTATTATAAAAATATTTTGGCTTTTGGTGATGTATTACATCGCCTTCATCCCTTGGCTGGTCAAGGTTTCAATATGACTTTAAGAGATATTCGAGATTTGAGTAATTTAATTGATCTTAAGTTAAAGAATGGATTAGAGTTAGATGATTCAATTTGTGAAGAGTTTCAAAATATGACTAAACATAAAAATTATCTTTTCTCTAGTGGTGTTGATTTTGTATACGAATTTTTTAATTTTGAAAGCAAAACGAATAATAATATTCTTAGTAAATCAGTGAGATTTATAGGAAGAAATAAATTCTTGAATAAATCTTTTAAAAATATAGCTAATAGGGGTTTTGAAATTTAGTTTTATTGAATAGTTGTATTATTATAATTGTCAAAAGAATATGTAGTTAAAATTTCTGATATTTTAGTTTTTCTAAGCTCTAAATTTTTGGCCTCTAATAAGATTTGTTTTTCCTCTAGGGTAAAAGGAGATGCCATTGCTAAAGCGTTAATTGTTTCATCTAAGCTTTGTTTTTCTAATCCCTTCCAATTAATAATAAATCCTCTTTTTTCAAAAAGATTTTTTAAGTCTTTAAATATCAATTTTAAGTCGGAAAATTGTAGATTTTCACTTTGATAATTTAGATCATCATAAAAATTATTAAAATCTACATTACATTCTCTGTATTTTTTATTTGATTTTACTTCATCTATTTTTTGAAATCTGATTATTCCTTTAAGTTCTATCAAAAATTGACTATTATTGTTTTCCCTGAAGCTTGTAATTTTGCCCATGCACCCAATGTCATATAATTCAGGATTTACCTTACTTTCTTTTGAATTTTTAGGTTGTATCATCCCAATGAGTTTGTTTGTTTTCATACTATCATTAACCATATCGACATATCTTGGTTCAAATATATTTAATGGCACAGTAGTTCTTGGAAAAATGATAAAATTACTTAATGGAAAAACTGGTATTGTTTTTGGTAAATCTTCTTTTTTCATGAAAAAAACATACCATAATTAATAGTACTTGAATTAAAAAAAACGACACACTATATTAATTTATTCGCGGGCGTAGCTCAGTGGTAGAGCGTCTCGTTGCCAACGAGAAGGTCGAGGGTTCGATCCCCTTTGCCCGCTCCATTTTAAAGTAATATAAGAAAAATTTAATTAGTCGAGGTTGTAAATTAAATGAGTGAACTATTCGAAAAAAAATGCGTTCCATGTGAAGGTGGTGTACCTGCGCTTGATATAAGTGAAATACATAAATATCAAAAAAAAATTGATGGATGGGATGTTATTAAAAATGAGAAAAATATACATTTTTTAGAAAAAAAATTTACATTTAAAAACTTTGTTGAGAGTCAAAAATTTGTAAATGAAGTAGGTAGAATATCAGAGGAGGAGGGCCATCACCCTGAAATTTTATTTGGATGGGGTTATGCGAAAATAAACATCTCAACCCATGCAATTGAGGGATTATCCGAAAACGATTTCATCTTAGCTTCAAAGATTGACAAGATTTAATGTCTAAAATGTCTTGTTTTAGAAAAAATTAAAATAGTATTAGTTTTATCTGCAAACTTTATAATTTCTTTATCTCTGATTGATCCTCTTGGTTGGATTACAGCAGAAACACCGGATTGAATTAACTTTTCAATACCATCAACAAATGGAAAAAAAGCATCAGATGCGGCAACAATTTCTTTTTCACTTTTTTTGAACTTTCTCATTTTATTTATTGCAATTTGACAGCTATCAAGCCTACTAGGTTGTCCAGATCCGATACCAACTGTTGTTTTATCACCAACGAGTACAATAGCATTGGATTTAACATGACGTGAAATATTGAATGCAAATAATAAATTTTCAAATTGTATTTTGTTTGGTTTTTTCTTTGAAACAACTTTGAAATCTTTTTTTTTAAAAACAAGGTTATCTTGAGATTGAATTAACATTGAGTTTGATACAGAGTTAATTTGAAGAACATCATCAAAATTAAAGTTTGTTGAATCTATAATTCTAAGATTTTTTTTAGATTTTAATAATTTAAGAGCGCTTGTTTCAAAACCATTAGCAATAATTACTTCTAAAAAAGTTTTGTTTAACTCAATAGCTAAGCTTTTATTAATCTTAAAATTACAAGAAACAATACCTCCAAATGCGCTCACAGGATCACATTCAAATGCAGATTTATAACTGCTTACTCTATCCTTTAGAATAGAAACTCCACAAGGGTTAGCGTGTTTGATAATTACAGTGCCTATATTTTTTGGTAGACTTTTGGATATCGTTAAAGCAGCAAAAATATCATTGTAATTGTTATAACTTAATTGTTTTCCATGAATTTTTCTTAATTTGAAATCTTTATTTTTAGAGTAAATAGCAGATATTTGGTGTGGATTTTCTCCATATCTTAATCTCTCAATTAAGTTTCCGTAAATAATTTTTTTCTCTGTAAAATTTTCACTTGTGATTGAATTGAAGTAATCTGAAATTACGGAGTCATAATATGCTGTTTCATTAAATGCTGATTGAGATAATTTTTTTCTAAATTCTAATTTTGTTGCACCCTTAAATCTTTTTAATTGATCAATCAATGCTGAATATTGATTGGTGGATGTTATTACTGCAACGTCATTGTAATTTTTTGCAGCACTTCTAACTAAGGCAGGACCACCAATATCAATTTTTTCAATTATTTTATTATGATTTTTTGTTGTGTTTAAAGTTTTTTCAAATGGATAAAAGTTGACTATAACTAAATCAATATTTTGAAAATTATTTTTTTTTATTTCTCTTTTGTGAGAATTATTGTTTCTTTTATTTAAGATTCCCGCATGAATTTTTGGATGTAGTGTTTTAACACGTCCATCAAGAATTTCATTAAAACCAGTATAATCAGAAACTTCAAGGCATCGATAGCCTAATTTTCTAATTGCCTTAAATGTACCCCCTGAACTAATCAGTTTAACATTATACCTTTTTAAAGTTTGTAATAATGGTTTTAAGTTTGACTTATCTGAAACAGAAATTACAGCTGATTTAATTTTTCTTACTATATTTTTTTTATTTGCCATTTAATATCTTCAGTCTGTTTATTTGAAATTCCAGAAATAAATATGTTTTGATTATCAATATATGAATTTTTATTACCGAAATATAAACCATTATCAATATTTATATCATAATTATCACAAGTAAATTTCCAACCCTCATCCTCTAATTCAATTAGTATTGATTTACCATCTTGAGTTTTCATTAATTTTACGTCCGGTTCCACATGAAATCGAATATCAAATTTATAATTTTTATTAATCTTTTTTAGAATTTTATCACAACCAACAAAAGTTTCTTCACCAGGATAAAATTCTATGTTTCTTTCATGAATAGTGTTATATTTTTTTTGGTATCCGTCATGAGAAGCATTTATTTTCCAATAGTTTTTTTCAAAAATAGTTTCTTTTTTTGTAATTTTTAAACCCCTAGTAACAAAAAAAGATTTATCATTGTTTGTAAATTTGCAGGAGGAATTATCATCGATTACCAAGGTGTTTTGAGCGGCAGTTGATCTTGATAAATGATTTAGTTTTATATTTGTTTCACTATGATAGCCACAATTACTAATTAATTTTTTTCCATTAGAAATTATTTCAAAAGACAAAGCTCCAGATTGATAATCTCTAGAAAAAAATGAATTTGGTGAAGGACCAGCATCCATAGTGAGACACATCTTTTTATTTCTCAAGATTATATATCCACCATAATCTTGATTGTTGTTTTTGAATTTATAACCTAGTCTTTGAAGATAATTATCAAAATTATTATTATCTGAAATGTTATTACCGTTATAAAGAATATCACTTTTTAGATTTTGCCAAACAAAAGCGTAACCTTGTCCAAGATAGTAAATTGTTTCATCGATATGTTCTGGAACATTAATTTGAGACTCTTTAAACCACTCCCTGATTAAAATATAATATTTCAAATAAAATATTAATTGCTTAATACTCCTTGATTTAGGAAAACCAGAGTTATCAAGAGTAATTTTAGATATTTTTTTTAGTAAATTTAAACCATATGGCAAATACTTTTTTTCATCCTGATAACAAAGTCCAACTAATATAATAGATGCACAACCTATTAATTTATCTTCAACAAATTTTGATTTATTAATTTTATTAATGAGATGATTCGTTTGTTTTTGTATCATAGTGTTGAAATCAATTTTATATTGTCCATTGCCATCTTCATAAGTAAGATTATGACTAGATAACCAAGCAATAATTCTTTTTGCAGTTAAATCGAAATTCCAACTTTTTGCATTGTATTTATGATTTAAAGTCATCCAGTCTTTTATAACTGATTGGGTATTTTTTTTTGAAGACTTTAGATCTAAACTAAAAAGCCAATAAAAATTATTAAGTTTTCTTATTTTTTTTTTGGAAATACCTTTATTATTCCAAATTTCATCTAATGCGAAATCTTCAATCCTAAATTTTTTTTTTTGATATTTAATTAAGGATGAGAGTAAATGAGGACTAGGTTTATAAATTAAATTTTGATAATAAGTTTTGGAAATTTTTTTATCGTACAGACTAGAATGTAAATATAATTCTCGTATTTTATCGAAAATATTAAAAAAAAATCGATTTATGTAAATCATGAAATTATTTTGATTTTAATAATTCAATATTTTTTTTTATATCTCCATTATTACTTTTAAAAATTGTCGTTCCAGAAACAAGTATATTTGCACCTGCCTCTATTGCCTTTTTTGAATTATCAAAATTAATACCACCATCAATTTCAATATCAAAATTGAGATTTTTAGTTTTCTGTATTTCTTTAAGTTGTTTAATTTTTACTAAAACTTCTGGCATGAATTTTTGACCACCAAAACCAGGGTTAACACTCATAATTAAAACTAAGTCAATTTCATTTAAGTGCTCTTTAATCATTTCAACTTTAGTTTCAGGATTTAAAGATACTCCAACTTTTTTATTTAATTGTTTTATTTTTGATATAGATGAACTTAGATCGTCCGTAGCCTCTGGATGAATAGTAATTATATCAGCACCTGCATCAGAATATGCATCTATATATTTGTGAACTGGAGAAATCATTAAATGGACATCAAATATCATTGATGATTGTTTTTTTAATGCTTTTATAACTGGAGGTCCGATGGTTAAATTTGGAACAAAATGCCCATCCATTACATCCACATGGATCATATCAGCCCCAGCATCTTCTAAACGTTTTATTTCGTTTCCTAATTGACTAAAATCAGCAGATAAGATTGATGGCGATATTTGTATTTTTTTCATCGATAACTAAATTACTAGTACCAATTTTTAAAATTTAATTGAATTAAAAAATTGATAAATTTGTCTAGAAATTTCACTTTCCAAAGGAAAAGATAACATTCCCATGACAGAATATCCCAAAATCCATGGCATTAAATAAAATCTTATCATAAAGAAAAACCAAGCAACATATAATGGAACTATCGGTTGAATAATAAATTCCGGTGTAATTGGTTTAAAAATACGAAGCAATGGATTGGTAAATTTTACGAACACTTTCATGAAAAAAAATTGAGAGTCTTCTTTTTGGAAAATGTTCATTGCAACTCTGCCAATTAATGTCCACATTATTACTCCAAGTATGTAATCAATAATGTACACCATTGGGTGAAAATTAGCCGACATTTAAGAATTTATATTGGAAAAAGACGTGAATTAAAAGGGGCGAAATTAATCGCCCCTTAAAAATAATTATTTAGTGTTGTTTGCCAAGGATCGATTTACCTGATGGTATTCGAACCTCATCAACCATTTTCTGCGTTGCAGCGTTTGGTGCTGAAGTCATTAGACTTACAACAACCATAGCTACTAAGCTAACAGCTGAACCAAAGATACCAAATGTTAACTGTGTAATACCTAGGAATCCACTTCCACCTGTTCTTACCCAAACTAGGTAAGCAGCACCAGAAACTAATCCTAAGAACATACCAGCTACAGCACCTTCTTTGTTAGCTCTCTTCCACCATACACCGAGTACAAGTGGGAAGAATAATCCTGACATCGCAAAGTCAAAAGCCCAGATGACTGAACCTAAGATACCTTGAATTTCAAGAGCCGCAATAGTTGCTCCAGCAAAACCAATTACTACAAGTAGTACCCTTGCAACAACTAGTCTCTTAGCAGTCTCAGCTTTTGGATCGATGATTTTATAATAAACATCGTGTGAGATTGCGTTTGCGATTGCTAGAATCAAACCATCAGCTGTTGACATGGCAGCAGCCATACCTCCAGCAGCAACTAGACCTGAGATTACGTATGGTAATCCAGCTATTTCTGGAGTTGCTAACACAACGGCTTTACCACCCATGAAAAACTCATTTAATTCAAGAGTTCCATTTCCGTTAAAGTCGCTTACAAACATTAAGTTTGCTTGGTTCCAGTTTTGATACCAATCTATCGCTTGGACTTCTGAAATTGATTTACCAATAATACCTGTTGGTAATGTTGGATCAATCAATGACAACTTAGATAGTGTCGCTAACATTGGAGCAGAAGAATAAAGTAGGAAGATAAAGAATAAAGACCAACCTACTGATTTTCTAGCTGCTTTTACACTTGGAGTAGTGAAGTATCTCATCATCACGTGAGGCAATGAAGCTGTTCCCATCATCATCGCTAGTGCTAATGAAATAAACGCCCAAGGAGTTGCATTCACCGCTGAGTGAGCTTTAGTTATACCAGCCAAACCTTTTGGCACTTCTTTTAGATTTTCAGCAGAGTTTTTCACAAAACCAAACTGAGCTTCTAATTCAGCAATTCTTGATACTTCATCAGCTAACATGAAGTGTGGGAAGAAACCTGCACCCATTTTGTTACTGATCCAGAATACTGGTAATAAGTAAGCTATGATTAGTACAATATATTGTGCAACCTGTGTCCAAGTTACTCCTCTCATACCACCTAACATTGAACATAGTAAGATACTTACTAATCCAACATAAACTGCGTATTGGAATGGAATATCAAGTGCAACAGATGCAATAGTACCTGTAGCGTTAATTTGTGCAGTCACATAAGTAAATGATGCGACAGTTAAAACTACTACCGCCATGAATCTACTTAAATTACCACCATATCTTGTACCAATAAAATCTGGAACTGTGTAACAACCAAATTTTCTCAAGTAAGGTGCTAATAAAGATGCAACTAATACATATCCACCAGTCCAACCTACAAGTAGTGCCATATATCCGTAACCTTTGAAGTAAATACCTCCTGCCATTGCAACGAATGATGCACCAGACATCCAGTCTGCTGCAGTAGCCATTCCATTAAATACAGTTGGCACTTGTCTTCCAGCTACGTAATAAGCATCAGCTTGAGCTGTACGTGATAGATAACCAATTATAGCATAAATGGCTACTGTGAAAGCAACGAAACAAATTCCGATTGTTTTCGCAGTCATACCCATCTGCTCGGCAATTGACATAATGATTATGAAAGCTAAAAAACCACCTGTATAGATTCCATAAACCTTAGGTAAATTGTCTATAAAATTACCTTTCATCATTTAGTCATCCCCTCTTTCTGAGAAGCCGAACTCTTCATCAATTTTCTCCTGCCTGTTCGCAAACCAGAAAATTAGGATTACGAAAGCACCAAGAGAACCTTGACAAGTGAACCAATAAGTTAACGGATAACCAAATGGTCCCGTAACTTCATTCATTTCAGCTCCGAATAAGAAGATGCCAATTGAGAATACAAACCAGATTGCTAGTGTCATGAATAGCAAACCTCTGGATTTTTCCCAGTGTTGTTCTTGTTTTGACATTTATACCTCTCTCTTTTTAGTTATAACTGTCAAAAACCATAACCATTATCAAAGAGATTTAAAGTGTTAAAATTGCTCAAATTAGTCGGATTTTTAGGTTATAACTATCAAAAAGAGCTTATTTTATGGGAAAATATAAACTTACCTGGAAAGATCTTACCTTGAGGGACTTTAAGATCTATTTATTTGCCCTTTTTAAAGCATTTATCCCAAAAAAAAAAATTAAATCGTTAGATGAACTAGAGGAATTTATTCAAACAAAATCAGCATGGGTCTCGCAGGTCACTTTGTATGGATATTTAAAGACCAGGATGGGGACCAGGTATGTTCTTCATTTTGAAAATGATGAATTTATGAAGTCAGTTAATATAGCTAAGTGGAATATCTATGCTGTAGCCTTACAAGATCTTACCTTTTTTACTTTTTCTTATTTAAAAACAATTACAAATTACGAAGACACCAATAAAGCCAAAGAAATTTTTTTTAAAATCCTAGACGATGAAATTTCAAACAAAATGCCTTTAGATATTATTGAAAACACAAAAAAAAATTTTGATGAAAGATTTGAAAAAATAAATTGGGATACTTATCATAGTGATCTCCCTTTTAATCCGAGCGCTTTATCTTTATATAAGTGGGCTCCAATTGCAGAGGAATTAAAAACTTTAGATCGTAAAATAGTTTTGAATTCAGTCATACTCAAATGGGATGTTGTTAAAAAGGAATTTAAAGAAAGATTAGGTTTCTAAGTATTTTTTCTATTGTCAACTAAGCTTTCAACAACACTTGGATCAGCTAAAGTAGTAGTATCACCTAATTGACCATGTTGATTTGCTGCAATTTTTCTAAGAATTCTTCTCATTATTTTTCCAGATCTTGTTTTTGGAAGCCCTGGAGTAAAGTGTATTAAGTCAGGAGTTGCTAATGGACCTATTTGTTTTCTAACCCATAATTTTAATTCTCTTTCAAGGTCACCTGTTTCAGTCTCGCCTGCATTAAGAGTTACGTAGCAATACAATCCATTCCCTTTAATATCATGTGGATAACCAACTACAGCAGCCTCAGCAACCTTAGGATGAGCAACAAAAGCACTTTCAATTTCAGCGGTGCCCAAGTTGTGTCCTGATACAATAATTACATCATCTACTCGTCCAGTGATCCAGTAATACCCATCCTTGTCTCGCCTGCACCCATCTCCAGTAAAATATTTTCCATCAAATTGAGAAAAGTAAGTATCAATAAATCTTTGATGATCGCCATAAACAGTTCGCATTTGGCCTGGCCAAGACTGAGCTATACAAAGTCTCCCTTCTCCTGCACCTTTAATTTCTTTTCCATCTTTATCGACAAGAACAGGTTTAATTCCATAAAAAGGTTTGGTTGCAGATCCAGGTTTTAAAGGTATAGCTCCTGTTTGAGGTGCAATTAAAATTCCACCTGTCTCTGTTTGCCACCAGGTATCTACGATTGGACACTTTGAGTTTCCAACTGTTTTGTAATACCACATCCAAGCCTCTGGATTTATAGGCTCTCCGACTGTACCCAATAATTTTAAAGATTTTCGAGATGTTTTATTTACTGGATCATCACCCTCTCGCATAAGGGCTCTTATAGCTGTTGGAGCAGTATAAAAAGTATTAACTTTATATTTATCAACAATCTGCCACCATCTTGAGCTGTCCGGATAATTTGGTACTCCCTCAAACATTATTGTAGTAGCTCCGTTAGATAAAGGACCATAAATAATATAACTATGACCTGTTACCCAACCAATATCTGCAGTACACCAATAAATATCTTTAGGCTTATAGTTAAATATGTATTGATGAGTCATGGAAGCATAAACCATGTACCCGCCTGTTGTATGTAGTACACCTTTCGGTTTACCTGTAGATCCAGACGTATAAAGGATAAATAAAGGGTCTTCAGCATTCATTTCCTCAGGTTCACAATGACTTGGTACATCTTTAATTAGATCATGATACCAAACATCTCTGTCGTCATCCCAATAAACATAGTTTCCTGTTCTTTTGACAACAATACATTTTTTAACATCAGGACAATTACTTAATGCTTCATCGGTTGTTGCTTTTAATGGAATTGTTTTTCCACCTCTAACACCCTCATCAGCTGTTATAATGTATTCTGATTTACAATCATTTACTCTTCCAGAGATAGACTCTGCTGAAAACCCTCCAAATATTATAGAATGTATGGCTCCTATTCTTGCACAAGCTAACATCAAAACAGCCAGCTCGGGTATCATCGTTAAATATATTGTTACTCTGTCTCCTTTTTGTATCCCTAATTTTTTTAGACCATTAGCTGCTTTTGAAACTTTTTGATGAAGTTGTTTATAAGAAATTTTTTGAGTATCCTTAGGATCATCACCTACCCAAATTATAGCTGTTTTATCTTTTTTATCTTTTAAATGTCGATCAATACAATTAGCAGAGGCATTTAAAGTTCCATCTTCAAACCATTTTATTTTAACTTCATCTTTACTATACTTCACATCTTTAATTTTTTTATATGGTTTTATCCATGTAATTCTTTTTCCTTCTTTTTTCCAAAAAGCATTATTGTTCTTAATAGAGTCAGTATATCTATTCTGATATTGAGATTTATTAATTAAACCACTTTTCACCCACTCTGGTTTTGGTTTAAAAATTAGTTCTTGTGTTGAGCCTTCGTTATTAATTTTAACTTTTTTAATCTTACTTCTAATCTTTTTTTTTCTTTTAAGAATTTTTTTTCTTTTTTTAACCCTCTTTCTTTTTGAGGTTTTTTTTCTTGATTTAGATTTTTTTTTTTTAGGCATAAATATTATTTCTAAATCTTACCCATGTTATTTAAAATTTTCCAGCTTTTAGAATCTATTGGCATTACTGATAATCTGCTTTGTTTAATAAGTGATAAATGGCTTAATTGCTTGTTTTTCTTAATATTCTCAAGACTTACTGGCTTATTTAATTTTTTTAGAAACTTTACTGTAACAGCAACAAATCGACCAGATTTATCTGTCTTATCTAAATATGCTTCCTTTATAACTTCAACAATACCAACAATTTCCTTTCCTATGTTCGAATGATAGAAAAAACATTGATCTCCTTTTCTCATTGTTTTTAAATTTTTGGCAGCTTGATAATTTCTTACTCCATCCCAAGGAGCACCTTTAGTACCAGTTTTTTTTTGTTGATCAATTGACCAAACGTCAGGCTCTGACTTAAGTAACCAATATTGCATTAAAGTTTAACCCCAGCACCTTTTAAAAATAGTGCATTTTCATCTAAGGGCCATCTTGGTTTTGCTGGATGATCTAGTTTATTAAATAGTTTTAATTTATACTTTTCCAAACCTACCATTGCTATCATTGCAGCATTGTCCCCACATATTTCAATTGGTGGAAAAACACTTTGATAATTATTTTCTTTACACAAGTTCATCAACATAGATCTTATTTTTTTATTTGCTGCTACACCACCCGCAACAACAAAAATTTTATCTTGCATATTATTTTGTTTTTCAAATTCATTAAAAGCAATTTTGGTTTTTTTTTTCAATATTTCTTCAATTGTTTTTTGAAAAGAAGCTGCCAAATTAAATTTTTCTTGCTCTGTTTTAATGGTTTTACTTATCCTTAAGATTGCAGTTTTAAGACCAGCAAATGACAAATTACAACCACCCTTATTAATAATAGGTTTTGGTAGATCATAAGAATTTGGATTACCTTTTTCTGCCCAAAGCTCGATTTGGGGTCCTCCAGGAAATTCTATTCCTAAAAGTTTTGCAGTTTTGTCGAAAGCTTCACCTAGTGCATCGTCAATAGTTGTTCCTAGTCTTTTATATTTTCCAAGACCTTGAACATTTAAATATTGTGAATGACCACCCGAAATTAATAGCAGGAGGTAAGGATAATTTAAGTTTGAAACTAATTTTGGGCTCAATGCATGTCCTTCTAAATGATTTACAGCTATAAAAGGCTTGTTTATTGAAGAGGCAAAAGCTTTCCCAAAGCTTAAGCCCACTGACAAACAAACTATTAGACCAGGACCTGCAGTCGAAGCTATTGCATCAATATCTTTGATTTTTATTCCACTATCATCCAAAGCTTTCTTCACGATTAAATCTATTTTTTCGATATGTGATCTGGCCGCTAACTCTGGAACTACACCCCCAAATTCTTTGTGGACATTAGTTTGGCTAGAGACAATGTTTGATAAAATCATAGGTTTCCCTTGGTCATTCTCAGTTATAACTGAGGCAGCTGTTTCATCACAACTAGTTTCAATTCCTAGAATTAAGGGTTTTTTACTCATACAAATAGTTTTTAATAATTGTACATTTCCAATACAAGAAAGAAATAAATTTATTTATGACTAAAAAAATTATCTTAGGTTCAAGAGGTAGTAAATTAGCATTGTTGTATGCTCAAAAAGCTAAAGAACAAATTATTAAAAAAACCACTTTAGATACAAATGATATTGAAATTAAAACTATTTCAACAAAAGGTGATCAAGTTAAAGATACTAGGTTGTCTGATATAGGTGGCAAAGGATTGTTTTCAACTGAAATTGAAAGAGAGTTAAAGAATAAAAGTATCGACATTGCAGTACATGCATTAAAAGATATGCCAGCAAAAGAAACCAGCGGACTTAAAACAGACTGTTTTTTAGAGAGAAATGATCCAAGAGAAATTTTGATAACAAATGATAAGAAAAAATTAAATGATCTTAAGCTGAAATCAATTATAGGAACATCTTCATTTAGAAGGGAATTTCAAATTAAAAAATTAAGATCTGATCTAACATGTAAAATAATTAGAGGTAATGTGGATACTAGAATTAAAAAACTAAAAGATGGAAATTATGATGCAATAATTTTGTCTTATGCAGGGATTAAAGATTTAAATCTTGAAAATGAAATAGCTGAAATTTTCTCAGCACAAAAAATCATACCAAGTGCTGGACAAGGAATAATTGCACTCCAATGTCGTGATGCAGATAAAGAAATTATTTCAATTTTAAAAAAAATAAATCATGAAGAAACATATAAAAGAGCTCATGCTGAGAGAAATGTTCTTAAAGTTTTAGAGGGAGATTGCGAAACAGCAATAGGTGTTTATTCAAAAATAGAGGGTGAGACAATTGAAGTTGAGGCGGAACTTTTTTCAATAGATGGCACTCAAAGATTTTACGAAAAGAAATTTGACAAGATTGATAAATTTAAAGAAATTGGTAAACAAATCGGGCAAAATTTAAAAATGCAATCAAATAATTCTTACAAAAAATAATATGCATATTTTATTAACTAGACCACTAAAAGATTCCTCAGAAATGATTTTAAAGTTTAAATCATTAGGTCATAAAGTTTCTCATATCCCGTTAATTAATATCGAAAGGGTTGATTATGAGGAAATTAAATTTTCTGAATATGGAGGAATTATTTTTACTAGCGCTAATGCGGTGAAATATTTAGATCAAAATAATATAGACAAAAATATCAGATGTTTTTGTGTTGGTAATTTAACTGAAAAAAAGGCCAGATCATCTGGATACCAAAACACAATAGCTGCAGAGGGTAATGTTGCTAACTTAAAAGAGTTAATTTTACAAACTTACGAGACAAAAAGTAAAAAGTTACTTTATGTCAGCGGTGAAATTATATCTGTTGATTTGGACCAACAACTGATGAAAGAGGGCTATGGAATAAAAAGAGTGGTTAATTATAGAGTAATACATAATCAAAAATTCAATGAAAGTTTTGTAAAAGATTTAAAATTGAATATGCCTGATATGGTTTATATTTATTCACAAAATAGTGCTCAAAGCTTTTTGAGTTTTGTCAAGAATTATCAATTAGAGAGCTTATGGATGAATACTAATTTATCGTGTATTGGAGAAAAAACTTCATCTATATTGAATGAAATTAAATGGAAAAAAATATTTCTTTTTAGTCCTGGAGAAGAAGAGTTTTTGTTATATAAAATTTGATTATGGAATTGTTTAATAATTTTTCTGAAATATTTCTATCCGTGTGGAGTAAAGGTATTCTAGGTGTTGATATCTTGCAAATATTAATTGGTTTAGGAATTTTCTTAATTTTTTTAGTGTTCAGAGGTTTAATTAGCAAACTTTTAATTAAAAAGTTAGAAATTATTTCTAAAAGAACAACAAATAAATTAGATGATACTTTCGTAAAATCTTTAATTGGTCCTGCAAGATTTTTGCCAATTGTTTTAGGTTTTTTTATAGCAAGTTATTACATGACATTTTCTATGGAAGGTAGAGAAATTGTCGATACTATAAATAGAACTTTAATAACCATATTAATCTTTTGGGTTATTCATCAAATTATAGAACCAGTTTCATATATCTTAAGTGGTCTTGATAAATTATTAACAAGAGAACTCATTGGATGGATTATTAAATCTTTAAAGATTTTAATATTCATATTAGGACTTGCAGCGGTCTTAGAATTATGGGGAATAAAAATTGGACCGATTATTGCTGGCTTAGGTTTGTTTGGAGTAGCAGTTGCATTGGGTGCCCAAGATTTATTTAAAAATTTAATCTCTGGGATTTTAGTATTAGTTGAAAAAAGATTTAAAATCGGTGATTGGATTTCAGTTGATGGAATAATTGAGGGTATTGTTGAAAAAATTGGTTTTCGATCAACAACAATCAGAAAATTCGATAAATCATTAGCAATAATTCCAAATTTTCAATTTGCAGAAAATGCTGTAGTTAATGTGAGTGAAACTTCAAACTGGTTAATTAGTTGGATTATTACTCTTCAATATGACACTTCGGTTGATCAATTAAAAAATATTAGAGATCAAATTGAAGATCATATAAAAAAAAGTGATGATTTTGATACTAATATAGGAATTGCAGTTAGGGTCGATAAGTTTTCAGATAGTTCTATAGACATGTATGTGCGTTGTTTTACAAAATCAGATAGTTGGAACGAATGGCTTTCAGTAAAAGAAAAACTCGCAATTGCAATAAAACAAATTGTTGAAAATAATAAGGCCTCTTTCGCATTTCCAAGTTCTTCGATTTATATTGAAAAAAAATGATTGCTATCTTTTATTTAGTTTTACAATTATTAAAACTTTATTCCTACGTAGTAATTGCTAATGTAATTATAAGCTGGTTAATCGCTTTTAACGTATTGAATACTCAAAATAGATTTGTTTATGCAGTTTTAGATTTTACTTACAGATTGACAGAACCATTTTTAAGAAGAATAAGACGATTTTTACCAAATTTAGGAGCGTTAGACATTTCTCCAATTATTTTACTACTATTGATTTGGTTTATAGAAATGTGTATGAAACTCTACATTGCACCAATGATATTTTAGGATTTATGATTTTAATTGATGGAAAAAAAGAAGCAGCACTATTAAGGGAACAGCTTAAAAAAGAAGTATCTGATCTTAAAGTTAAGTATAATAAAGTTCCAGGGTTAACAGTAATTTTGATTGGAGACTTAACTCCTAGTCAGATTTACGTTCGAAACAAAGAAAAATCTGCTACAGAAGTTGGACTTAAATCTGATGTGATCAAATATCCAGATAGTGTTGAAGAAAAGGTTATTTTAGAGAAGATAGATGAATTAAATAAAGATAACTCTGTGTCAGGTATTTTAGTTCAGTTACCATTACCAAGACATATTGAGAAACAAAAAATTATTGAAGCGATTGACCCATCAAAAGATGTAGATGGATTTCATCCAATGAATGTTGGAAATCTTTCATCAGGTTATGAGAGTTCCGTTCCATGTACACCATTAGGATGTTATTTGTTAATCAAAAAAATAGAACCTAACTTAAGTGGTAAAAAAGCAGTTGTTGTTGGCCGATCTAACTTAAATGGTAAACCCATGACTCAACTTTTATTAAAAGAAAATTGCACTGTTACAATAACACACTCTAAAACAAAAGATTTAAAAGCAGAGTGCTTAGAAGCGGATATTATTATTGCGGCAGTTGGGATTCCTGAGTTAGTTAAAGGTGATTGGGTTAAAAAAGATACAATAGTGATTGATGTTGGAATTAATAAAACTGAGAAAGGTATTGTTGGTGATGTTGCATTTGATGAAGTTTCAAAAAACGCTAAAGCACTCACGCCTGTTCCTGGCGGAGTTGGTCCAATGACTATCGCATGCTTGCTAAAAAACACGATTGACTGTTTCAAAAGATCGCAAGCATAATATTGAATTCAATAAATTTTTTTTGATAAGATAGGTTATGAAAAAACCTAAATACCCCTATAGAATTGCACTTCTTATGCTCATACTGACAGTTCCACCAATTGGTGCAACACAATTAGGTTGGTATTTATATGATAAACAAACAGGATTTGATTATGGTATGATAGTTGGAACATTTTCAGTAATTTATGCTGCATGGTTAATGTATGAAAAAAATTGGAGAGAAGATGATGAGGATTAAATTGTGGAAAAAATAATTTTTTTTGGATTAGCGATACCAATTTTAGCATTTGTCCTTTACTTGGGCGGAACGGCTATCATGAAAGGCTTTGAGGCCAAAAGAGAAAATAGATCCAATGAGAGCTTAGAAGATCAGGATCATGAAGACAACTTATCTGATAATAATGATAAGTTAACAGATGAATTGGATAAATTAAATCAACTTCTAAAGGATGGTGTTTTAACAGAAGAAGAATTTAAAAAAGCTAAAAAGAAAATCTTAGATAATTAATTATAATTTATTAATTTTTTTTATTGTGAATTTTTATTATTATATTTTCTAACGTTCTACTAATTATTTTTGTTCCCTTTTCATTTGGATGTATACCATCACTTAGATTGAACTCAGGTTTCATAGCCACTCCCTCAAGTAAAAAAGGAATAAGCACTATTTTATATTTTTTGGCTAAATCAGGAAAAATTTTGTCAAATTTTTTTTTATAAGAAAAACCATGCGAGGTTGGAGCAATCATTCCAGCTAGGATAATTTCAATATTTTTATCTTGAGCAATTTTTATAATTTTTTCTAAATTATTTTTAGTCTCTATCGGCTGAATACCTCTTAACATGTCATTAGCCCCTAAGCATAAAATAATTAAATCTATATCTGGTTCACTTAAGGTCCAATCAGCCCTATTTAATCCCCCTGACGATGTACTACCAGAAACACTGCCATCAATAATCTCAATATTATAACCCTTTGCTTCTAAATTCTCTTCTAAAACGACTGGTAAACTATTGTCATCAGACAAACCATAACCAGCCATCAAACTATCACCAAATAATACAATCTTTTCGATTGCATATGCATTAATGGTTAGTAGACAGATAATAATTATTTTAATAATAAAACTTTTGCTCATGAGTACTCTTCTTAAATTAAAAAAGATAAATCTTAAATACCAAACTGGCAAAGACAATATTAGTGTTTTAAAAGATATAAATTTGACCACAAAAAAAAAAGAAACTATTTCAATAGTAGGTGAAAGTGGTTCAGGGAAAACAAGTTTAATCATGTTAATTGGTGGTTTAGAGCGTCCAACTTCAGGCAAGATATACTTTCAAGACCACGAAATTACAAAATTAAGCGAGGATGAAGTATCAAAAATCAGAAAAAAAAATATTGGTATAATTTTTCAGTCTTTTTATCTAATCCCAAATTATACAGCCTTAGAGAATGTAACCTTAATTCTTGAATTGAATAAATTTAAAAATCCTGAAAAAGAAGCAAAATCTCTTTTAGATAGATTTGGCTTAAAACATCGACTAAATAATTTACCCAGTCAGTTATCTGGAGGAGAACAACAGCGTGTCGCTATCGCAAGAGCTATTGCTATGAAGCCAGAGCTAATTCTAGCTGACGAACCTACAGGAAATTTAGATACAGAAAATTCAGATATGATTTCTAAAATTTTATTTAGGTATGTTAAAGAGGAGGGTTCCTCATTAATTATGGTAACACACGACCCAAAACTTGCTAACCGCGCAAGCAGAAAAATTAAAATTAAAGATGGAAAAATTAAATAATTTTTATCAATATAAGTTTATCTTAATATATACTCTGCGAGATTTAAAAAGGAACTATAAAAAAATCTCTAGTATAATCATCACTCTGTTCATCAGTCTTTTTATATTAAGTGCAATATTTACTATTGAGGATAGTTTAAAAAAGGAACTCAAAGAAAATGCTAAAGAGCTTTTAGGTGGAGACTTAGAAATTGATTATAACAGAAATCAAGGAAATATAGATTTATTAAATAAAGTTGAAGAGTTTACAACTATATCAGAGATGGTTGAATTCAGCACAATGCTTTCGACAACCAATCGAAAGAAAAATAAATCTTTATTTACTAGAATAAAAACAGTTGACCAAAAGTATCCTTTATATGGTGACGTAACTTATGAACCTGCTGATGCTTATGAAAGAATGCAAACTGAACCTTATACAATTTTAATTAATGAGAGTTTATCAAAAACCCTAAATATCAAAACAAATGAAATTGTTAAAATTCAAGATCAAGAATTTCTTGTTATTGGTAAAGTAAGATCTGTTCCAGATGTAAGTGGATTTGTGACTTTTGGAGATTGGGTTTTAACAGGTAAACAAACTTTAGATATCTTAAAACTTAACGGAATAGGAAATTTTTTAAATTATGAATATAAAGTAAAATTTAATACCGATGATAATCCAGAAATAATCATAAAAAAAATCGAAAGTATTTTTAAAAATGATCAAAAGGTAAAAATTAGATATCCAGAAAATGCAGCAAGTGGATTAAAAAGAGTAATTGGTAACTTTTCACAATTTTTATCTCTTGTGTCAATAAGTGCGATGCTTATTGCTGGTATTGGTATTGCTAATACTCTTTTGTCTTTTATAAATCAAAATAACTTGTCTATAGCAGTAAGGAAGGCCTTAGGTTTCTATTCAGGTAATATTAAAAAACTTTATTATTTTCAATTAATAATATTATTATTTATTATTACTATTTTAGCATATTTAAGTAGTTTATTAATTGTGCCATTAGCAGACAAATATTTGTCAAGTAGCTTTGGACTGAATATAAATTTATTTTTTTCTTTTTTTAATTTCTTAAAGATATTTTTAATAGGTTTATTAGTTTTGATAATTTTTTCGATTCCTACAATTAGTTCTATTGATCAAGTCAAAGCTTCAAGTCTATTTAGAAATGTATTCCAAAACTTACAATTTTATTATTCAAAAAAATTGATCGGCATGAGTATCATCATGTTATCGATTTTGATTTTAATATTTACTTATAGGTCAGAAAATTTTATTTATAGTCTTGGGTATTTTGGGGCATTTTTTATTTGTTTGATTATCTTTTTTCTACTTTCAAAGTTAATCATATTTTCTCTTAAAAAGTTTAAATTTTATTCGAGCACTCTTTTAAAAGTATCTATTAAAAATATTACACAATCAAAAAGTATTACACCTATTACAATTATGTCTTTAGGCCTTGGTGTTACATTACTTTTGACTTTGGCATTAGTTGGAACTAATTTTAAAAGAGAGATAGCAAAATCAATACCTGACATCGCTCCTGATTATTTTTTTGTGGGCATTCAAAATGGAGAGCGTGAAAAGTTTGAACAAAGAATTTTATCAATGGATCCTGGTGCAAATATTGAAATTGTACCAATGGTTTCTTCAGGAATAGTAAAAATTAATGGTATAAATCCAAACACTTATATTACACCTGAAAATGATAGTTATTGGGTTATTGGCAGTGAACGGAGATCATCTTGGACAAAAGAAGTTCCTGAGGATAATCTAATTATTGATGGTAAGTGGTGGGATTTGTCTAAACCAAATCAACTTCAGATATCATTAGACGCTAAGGTTGCAAAAGATTTTAATATTAAATTAGGGGATATATTTACTTTAAATATCTATGGTAGAGAAATTGATGGTGAAATAGTCAACTTTAGACAAGTTGATTATAGAGATCTAAATATAAATTTTGCAATGCTTTTTAACCCTGACTTTGCAAAAAATATTCCTCACGAATATTTAGCAACCACAAAGTTCTATGATTTAAATAAATTTGATGAAACAAAAATGCTTGAAATTTTCCCTAGTTTATCAATGATTAAAATTGCCGATTATTTAAATAAAGTAACTAATGTTTTAAATAAAGTTTTCATAGCAGTTATTGTAATTTCAACAGTCACTATCGTCATTGGTTTAATTGTAATATCAAGTGCAATAATGGTCCAAGGAAAAGTAAGAGAATACCAAAATTTGGTTTTTAAAATTTTAGGTTTTTCAAGAAAAGAGATTGTTTTTTCTTCACTGATTGAATTTATGATTATTTTTATATCTGTAATAATGATTGCAGTTTTGTTTGCTGTAGTTGGTTCAAAATTTATTATTGAAAATATATTTGAGTTATTCTGGAAGTTTGATCTTAAAGTTTTGATTTATCTTGGTTTATCCATTGGTTTAGTAACTTTAGTGTTAATATTATTAACGAATATTAAATATTTAAATCCAAAGGTTTATCCTCTTATAAGAAATCAATAATCACTAAGATCTATTTAGCCTTCTCCATTAGCCAAAGGTTATCACTCGCCAAAAAATAAATTTTTCCATTTTTCGGATGAACTTGTATATCTCTAATTCGTCCGATTTCATCTTTAAAAATTGTATCTTCTTGTATGTTGGATAAATCATCGAAGATTAGTTTTCTTAAGGATTGATCTTTTAATGATGTAATTAGAGCATGACCATTCCATTCATTAAATTCGTTTCCTTTATAAATTGTAATTGCACTTGTTGCAATTGAAGGTACCCAATATTGGATTGCTTTTGTAAAGCCAGGTTTCCACTTTGGACCAATAGGTAAGCCAGAATAATTTTTTCCTCCCCAGCCTAAGATTTTCCAACCATAATTTTCACCTTTTTTTACTTCACCAAACCAATCACCACCTTTGGCACCATGGTTACTCATATAAATTCTATCATCGTATGATGATAAAGTTAAACCTTGAGGATTTCTTATACCAATTTGATAAATTTCAGGTAGCCAATCTGGCTTATCTACAAATTTAGGATTGTCATTTGGAATACTTCCATCAAGATTAATTCTAATAATACTCCCAGGATGTTTTGAGGGGTCTTGGGCGATCATGCCTCTACCTCTTTCACCGGCAGAGGCAAATAAGTGATTATCTTTTATTACTAACCTTGAACCAAAATGATAGCCAGAGTCAATAGGAGGTTCTGCTTGAAAAATATTTTTAAAATTTAATTTTTTTTTATCAAAAATCGCTTTAGCAATAGAGGTACTTGTTTTTCCATCACCTCTGTTTTCAGAATATGAAACATAAATAAAATTATCTTTATACAAGATATCTAAAAGACCGCCTTGTCCATGTTCTAGAAAATTGAGGTTATGATCAACTTCAACAAGTTTTTTTTGCGATATGTCTATGATCTTAATTTTTCCACTTTTTTCAGTAATAATTAATTCTTTATTATTCAAAAAAGAGGAACCCCATGGGTCATTAAGTGCAGCTAATTTTTCAAATTTTAAATTTTTAGCAAATGAATTAGCTGAAAAAAATATAAAAAATATAATTACAAAAAAAAGTTTTTTCACCTTATGAAAGTTTAGATCTTCCACCATCTACTGCAATAATTTGACCTGTTATCCAAGAGCTATCTTCAGTTATTAAAAATCTAGCTAAAGAGGCAGAGTCTTTTCCCTCTCCCAATCTTTTTAAAGGATGAGCCTTTGCAATACCATCTGCTAGGGCTTTATTCTTTAACATGGGCTCAGCAATTTTTGAATTGGTTAAGCTTGGCGCAATACAATTCACTCTTATGTTCGGAGCAAATTCAGCTGCAAGTGAAACTGTTAAACCCTCAACAGCTGCTTTCGTTGATGCAATAATTGCGTGATTGGTAAATCCTCTTTGAGCTGCAACAGTTGAAAATAAAACTATTGAGCCTTTATTTTTTTTCAAACTCTCTTGATACCCTTTAATAACCTCAACCGCAGAATAAAGATTTAATTTCATACATTTTACAAAATCTTGCTCTGTTACCATTCTCACAGGTTTTAAATCAATTGAACCAACACAATAAGCGACACCTTTTACATCCGAAATGTCATTTTTAACTTTTTCTATAAATCCTTCCTCTAAAACATCTGCAATAGTAAAAGGGCACCCAAATTTCTCTGAAATATTTTTGACCTCGCTTTCATCTCTAGCTACTAAATGGACGCTGTTTCCAGAATTTACTAATTGTTCAGCCAAGCTCGATCCGATTGAACCTGTCGCACCAAAAATAAGATATTTTTCTGACATAAAAAATTTAATTAGTTATATTTAATTATGAAGTTATTTTTTATACTGGGCAATCAATTATTTCCATCAAAATACTTAGACCGCTTCAAAAAAGACCACCTTTTTTTTATGGCTGAAGATTACGAGTTATGTACTTATGAAAAACATCATAAACAAAAAATTCTTCTATTTTTATCATCAATGCGATCCCATGCGGATGTACTTAAAAAAGATAAATTTAAAATTGAATACTTTAAAATAGAGGATAAAGAATTCAAAGATAGTTATTTCAAAAAGCTTAAAAAAGTAATTGGCTTAAAAAAAATTAAGGAAATATCCAGTTTTGAAGTTGAAGATAAGTTTTTTGAAAAAAAAATAAATCAATTTGTTAACAAAGAAAAAATAAAATGGAATATTATTCAGACACCAATGTTTTTAAATTCAAGAGAGGATTTTAAAAAATATTTATCCAAATCCAAAAAACCATTTATGGCAACTTTCTATAAAGATGTCAGAAAAAAATCTGGAATATTAATGGGTGCTGATGGGAATCCCACAGGAGGTAAGTGGAGTTTTGATGAGGATAATAGAAATAAATTACCAAAAAATATTTCAATCCCAAAATTTCCAAAAATAAGTGAAACTTCTCATACAAAAAAACTGAAACCTATTGTTGAAAAGCTTTTTAAGAATCATCCTGGGAGTACTAAAAATTTCTGGTTTGCTACAGAATACAATGATGTTTTGAGGCTTTTAAATTTTTTTATTAAAGAAAAATCAAATTTATTTGGTGATTACGAGGATGCAGTTGATCAAAAAGATAATATTTTATTTCATAGTGCGCTAAGCCCTTATGTAAATTTAGGTCTGATCACTCCAGAGTTTATAATAAAAAAAATTTTAGATTTTCATAAAAGTAAAAAAATAAGACTAAATTCTTTAGAGGGGTACGTTCGTCAAATAATTGGTTGGAGAGAATTTATGAGAGGAATTTATCAAAGTTACTCAAACGAAATGGAAACTGGTAACTTTTTTAAACAAAATCGTAAAATGAAAAAGTCTTGGTATGACGGAACGACTGGTTTACCTCCACTAGATTACGCAATTAAAAATGCTTTAAATCATGGATGGTCTCACCATATTGAAAGACTCATGATTTTATCAAATATAATGAATCTTTGTGAGATCAAACCTGTGGTTGTTTACAAATGGTTCATGGAGATGTTTGTTGACTCCTCAGATTGGGTGATGGTGCCAAATGTTTATGGAATGGGATTGTTTAGTGATGGTGGAATATTTGCAACTAAACCATACATTTGTGGATCAAGTTATTTTATGAAGATGATGGATTTTAAAAGAGGTGATTGGTGCAATATAATGGATGGTCTCTATTGGAGATTTATAGATCGAAATAGAAAGTTTTTTCTAAAAAATCCAAGGTTATCCATGATGGTTAGAATTTTTGATAAAATGAAAAGTGACAGAAAAAAATTAATTCTTTCAGCTGCAGAAAAATTTATTAAACAAAACACAAATTAATGAAAAAAGAAAATCTTCCTTCAAAAATCTGTACTGTTTGCAAAAGACCTTTTACTTGGAGAAGAAAATGGAGGTTAAATTGGGAAAGAGTTAAGTAT
>CACIGI010000007.1 GCA_902586125.1 uncultured Pelagibacteraceae bacterium
AATAAAAATTTGGACAAAAAAATTAAATTTTTGATTAAAGATATTAAAAAAGTAGAGAAAATCCTTTTTTGTAGTGTTGTACCAAAATCTTTTAATTTGATTAAAAAATATTTTCATAAAAAAACTAAAATTAGATGTTATGAAATTAAAAATCTTAATTTGAGTTCATTAATTAAAATCAAAGTTAATTATAAACAGGCTGGTTCAGATCGTTTAGCTAATGCAATTAGTCTGCAAAATGGTAAAGATAATTTTATAATTTTAGATTTTGGCACTGCCACCACATTTGATGTAGTTGAAAAAAAATATTATAGAGGTGGCATAATAGCCCCTGGAGTTAAAATATCGCTTGATACTTTGTCTGACAAAGCCTCATTGATACCCCAAATAGATTTAAAGAAGATAAGAAATATAGTTGGTAACAATACAATTTCGGCAGTCCGTTCAGGTTTTTTTTGGGGCTATATAGGACTAATTGACAATATTATTAATTTGATTAAGAAAGAAACAAGAAAATCTTTCAAACTTGTAATTACTGGTGGTTACTCTGATTTGTTTAGAAAATCTTTAAAGACTCGTATAATACAAAATAAAGATATCACAATTAAAGGATTAATTAAAATTGCTAAGTTAATTAAATAAATGAAAAAAGAATTATTATTTTGTCCACTAGGAGGTTCAGGTGAAATTGGAATGAACATGAATCTTTTTGGCTATGGTGAGCCTGGAAATCATAAATGGATAATGGTAGATATTGGAGTAACTTTTGCTGATGATACAATACCAGGCATTGATCTTATATATCCAGATCCTGGATTTATTGTTGAAAGAAAAGATAATTTATTAGGAATAATATTAACACACGCACACGAAGATCATATTGGAGCAATTGCTCACTTATGGCCAAAATTAAAATGTAAGATTTTCGCAACTCCGTTTACTGCTGTATTAATTAAGGAAAAATTTAAAGAAAAACACATCGACATAACAAAAGATTTACAGATAGTCGAGCTAAATGGAAATGTGCTATTGGAAGATTTTGAAATCGAGTACATTACTTTAACCCATTCTATTTTAGAACCCAATGGATTAAGAATTAAAACTCCCGCAGGTGTGGTTTTACATACTGGTGATTGGAAAGTTGACCCAAATCCCCTAATAGGTGACGAAATAAATGCGAAAAGATTAAAAGAAATAGGTGATGAAGGTGTATTAGCAATGATTTGTGACTCTACAAATGTTTTTAGTGCTGGCAGATCAGGCTCAGAGTTAGATGTAAGAAAAAATTTATTAAATATAATGGGTCGATTAAAAAAAAGAATTATTGTGACATCGTTTGCTTCAAACGTTGCTAGAATGGAGACAGCTTTTTATTGCGCCGAACAAACTGGAAGACAAATTTCACTAGTTGGAAGATCTATGCATAGAATTTATAAAGCAGCCAGACAATGTGGATATTTACAAAATACCATTGATCCAATTGATCCAAGAGAGGCTAAAAATTTTGCTAGAGAAAAAATAGTTTATTTGTGCACAGGCAGCCAAGGTGAACCAATGGGTGCAATGATGAGGATATCAAATTACACACATCCTGATGTTTTTATTGAAAAAGGTGATGCAGTAATCTTCTCATCAAAGATAATTCCAGGTAATGAGAAAAAACTCTATAAATTACACAATCAATTAGTCAAAGATGGAATTGAGGTTATTTCAGAAGAAACAGAATTTATACACGTCTCTGGACATCCAAATCGCGAGGATCTTAAAGATATGTATCAATGGGTTAAACCAAAATGTGTAATTCCTGTTAATGGAGAGCACAGACACATGATAGAACACATAAATTTTGCTAAAGAAATGCAAGTACCTCATCCAGTTCAAGTTGAAAATGGTGATATAGTGAAGCTATACCCCGGTGAAGCACCTGAGGTATATGATAAAGCACCTAGCGGAAGATTGTACCTAGATGGAAATGTGAGTGTAGAAGAGGATTCTCAATCAATCAAAGATAGAAAAAATTTAAGTAGCAATGGATATTTGGAAGTCACCATATTAATAACACCTAAAGGAAATATACATAATAACCCTGTTACAACATTTAGAGGTTTACCCATTTATGAAAAAGATGAATTTCTTTATGGGTTAGAGGACGAAATTGAAAAAACAACAAGATCCTTTAAACTTGGAAGCAAACAACAAGAAAGCAATTTAATAGATGCACTTAAAATTGCTTGTAGAAAATTTACAAAAGAAAAAACAGGAAAAAAACCATATACTAATATTAATTTAGTAAGAATTTAATGAGTCCAACTGGCTTAGCTATAATCTACATTATTATCTGGTGGATTGTTTTTTTTGCAATTTTACCAATAGATGTTGAAAGGAAAAAAATAGTTAAAGTAGATGGTGAAGATCCGGGTTCACCAGAAAATCCTAAAATGTTAAAAAAATTCCTTTATTGTACTGGAATAACAACAATAATATTCATAGCCATTTATTTATTAATGAAATTTGAATATTTAAATTTAAGAAATATAATCATTTAACATGCATATTTCTAAATCTTTAATTCCGATTTTAAAAAATAACCCTTCAGAAGCAAAGATAAAGTCTCACCAGCTAATGTTAAGAGTTGGTATGATAAAACAATCTTCAGCAGGCATATATTCTTGGCTGCCTTTAGGTTTCAAAGTAATGAAAAAAATTGAGAGAATTGTCAGAGAAGAGCAAAATAAAATAGGTGCACAAGAAATACTAATGCCCACAATACAATCCAGCGAGATTTGGAAAGAGAGTGGACGTTACGAGGATTATGGTGAGGAAATGTTACGAATTAAAGATCGTCAAGATCGAGAAATGCTTTATGGACCGACAAATGAGGAATTAGTGACCGATATTTTTAGATCTTCTCTAAAATCATATAAATCATTACCTCAACTTCTTTATCATATTCAATGGAAATTTAGAGATGAAATCAGACCAAGATTTGGAATTATGCGATGTCGGGAATTCTATATGAAGGACGCATACTCTTTTGACATTACGGATGAAGATGCTTTGTTTTCTTATAATAAATTTTTCTTATCTTACTTAAAAACTTTTAAAAGATTAGATCTTACAGCAATTCCAATGGCAGCTGACACAGGTCCGATCGGTGGAAATCTTTCTCATGAATTTATTATCCTAGCAGAAACTGGAGAGAGTAAAATTTATGCAGATAAAAGAATATTTGACTTAAATTTTGAGGGAACAAAACTTGAAGTTAAATCCCTACTTGAATTGAGAAATCAATATGAAAAATTTTATTCAGTTACTGATGATAAATTTAAAGAGGACGAGTTTAATGAAAAAGTTTCAGAGAAAAATAGATTGAAAACAAAAGGTATAGAAGTTGGTCATATTTTTTATTTTGGAGATAAATACTCCAAACCAATGGATGCAGCAGTCGATTTACCTGGAGGTAAAAAAGACTACGTAAAAATGGGATCTTACGGAATAGGAGTTTCAAGGTTAGTAGGAGCAATTATAGAGGCAAAATATGATGAAAAAAATGAAATCATGAAATGGCCAATTTCTGTTGCACCATATGATATTGCAATAATTCCTATGATTAATAAAAACGATACATCTGCACTTGATAAAGCAAACAAAATAAGTTTTGAATTAAATCAAAATAATATTGATGCGATTATTGATGATACTGATGAAAATTTATCTTCAAAAATAAAAAAAATGAATTTGATTGGTGCTCCTTATCAAATAATTATTGGAAAACAAACAGAAGGTGATTTATTTGAATTTAAAGAAATAAATAAAGAAACTCAAAAAATTAATTTAAAAGAAATTATTAAGATTATTAATAAACGAAAAGCTCAAAATTGATTTCAACTTTAGAAAAAGAAATTACATTTAGATTTTTAAAAGCAAGAAAAAAAGACGGCTTTTTAAATGTTATCTCTATTTTTTCATTTATTGGAATAAGCTTAGGAGTTGCAGTCCTAATTATTGTGATGTCAGTCATGAATGGATTTAGATCAGAATTAATAAATAAGATAGTTGGTTTTAATGCTCATATAACAGTTGATACTTATGAAAATCAAATTCAAATTGATAAAGTAAAGAATACTAATCTCAATTTTATCGCGAGTGAAATGATATTAAGCAACTCAGGAGAAGCAATAATTATTAAAAAAGATACCTCTAAAGGTATTGTTTTGAGAGGTTATTCAAGAAAAGATTTTCCTAAACTAAAGATAATAAAGGATAAAACATTTGTAGGGAATAAAAGTAATTTAACAGGTAACTATATTTCTTTAGGTAAAGAGTTAAGTTTCACATTGAATCTTAAGCTCGGTGATGATGTATCAATAATGTCGTCATCAGGTGTAGATACAATAATTGGCAGTATCCCAAAGAAAAAATCTTTTACTATTGTTTCATTGTTTGAAAGTGGCTTAGCAGATTTCGATAATAATGTAGCATTTGTTAATATTGATACTCTTGATGAATTTATGAATCTTTCAAAAAATGATAGAAAATTAGAAGTTTATTTAAAGGATCCTCAAAATATTGAAAATCAAAAAGAGATTGTTCAAAAAATATTTCCTAATGATTTTGTATATAGTTGGGCTGATACTAATAGTTCTTTATTCTCAGCTTTAAAAGTAGAACGCAATGTAATGTTTATCATATTATCTCTTATAATTATTGTTGCAGCTTTCAACATTATTTCAGGTTTGACGATATTGGTAAAAAATAAAACCAGAGATATTGCTATTCTAAAATCTATTGGCGTATTGAATAGATCTATTATAAAGATATTTTTTTTAGTTGGGGTAATAATAGGCACAACTGCTACATTGTTTGGAATAATTTTAGGGGTTACATTTTCTATATATGTTGAAAATGTTAGAAAATTTCTAAGTGATGTTTTTAACATAAGTTTATTTCCTGAAGAAATATATTTCCTAAGCACAATGCCGTCTGAAATAAACCCATCTTCTATTTTTATAATTTCATTATGTTCAATTTTTATAACGATAATTGTATCCATATTTCCAGCCATGAAGGCAGCCAAACTAGATCCAGTAAAAGCATTAAAATATGAATAATTTAATACAGCTCTCAAATATAAATAAAAGTTTTTTAAGTTTAAAAAAGATAAATGTTTTAAAAAAAATTTCGTATAAATTTAAGTCTGGAAAAATTTATTCTCTTATGGGACCTTCAGGCTCAGGTAAATCAACTTTATTAAATTTATTATCATTAATAGATCGACCTAGTTCTGGTTCTATTACTATTGGTAATAAAAAAATTGATCCAAACGACTCTCAAGAAAATGATCTATTAAGAGCTAATAAAATCGGGATAATCTATCAACAAGATAATCTTCTGTCTGATTTTACAGCAATTGAAAACTTAACCTTAGCTAGTTTAGCGAGTGGTAAAAATAAAGAGGACGCTTCAAATATATCAAAAATAATGCTCAAAAAAGTTGGTCTAGCAAAAAGATTAAATCACTACCCCTCCCAATTATCTGGGGGTGAGAAACAAAGGGTATCTATAGCTAGAGCTTTGATAAACAATCCACAAATAATTCTTGCAGATGAGCCAACTGGAAGTTTAGATATTGAGACTGCAAAGGGAATTTTTGAGCTTTTAAAAAAACAGATAAAGCCTGATAGAATAATAATATTTGCAACTCATAATAGATTTTTTGCTAATAAGTCGGATTGCTTATTGGAAATAGTTAATGGTAATATAAAAACCATTAATGGCTGAGTCTCAAATTCAAAATTTTAATCATCTAAAAATACACTCTCAATTTTCTATATGTGAAGGAGCTGTCAAAATTGATGAATTAAAAGAAATATCAAAAGAAAAGAAGATTAGATCTTTAGCTATATGTGATACATCAAATTTATGTGGTGCTCTAGAATTTGCCGAAAAAATATCTAAAGTTGGAACCCAACCAATTATTGGTACTCAGATGAATTTTAAATTAAATGATACCATTGGTTTATTACCATTGTTCGCATTGAATGAAATTGGATATAAAAGAATAATTGAATTATCCTCATTATCATACCTTAATAATGATGGAACCTCAGATCCACATTTAAATTTTGATGAATTGTTAGAGAATAATGAGGGAGTTGCAATTTTTTCAGGAACAATAAATGGATTAGTTGGTCAATTATTCAATAAAGGAAAATTTTCAGAAATTGAAAAATTATACTCTAAACTTAAACAAGAATACGGTGATAAATTTTATATAGAAATACAACGTCATGGAGATCAAAATGAAATTTCATTTGAAAAGTTTAATCTCTCGCAGTCTTTAAATTTAGAAATATCAATAATAGCCACTAATGAAGTTTTTTACTCAAACAAAGACATGTATGAGGCCCATGATGCATTAATCTGTATTAAAAATAAAACTTACGTAAATGAGAAAAATAGAATTAAATACTCAAATCAACACTATCTTAAAGATAATTCTGAGATGTCAGAATTATTTTCTGATTTACCTGAAGCGTTAGAAAATAACTATAATTTCCCATATCGTTGTAGTTTTCGACCACATTTTTCAAAACCCATATTACCTGACATAAGTTCTGATAAAGGTGGACATGCCGATGAGATATTAAAAAAAAATTCTTTGGATGGATTAAAAGAAAAATTTAAAAATATTTTTAAAATTCAGAGTGAGGATCTTTCTAAAAATGAAAAATTTTTACTTTACAAAGATAGATTAGATCATGAACTAGATATTATTATACAAATGAAATATTCCAGTTATTTCTTAATTGTTTCTGATTATATTATATGGGCAAAAAAAAATGATATCCCAGTAGGGCCTGGAAGGGGATCTGGTGCAGGCTCTCTAGTAGCATGGTGTCTTTTAATTACAGATGTTGACCCAATAAAATTTAATCTTATTTTTGAAAGATTTTTAAATCCCGATCGTATTTCAATGCCAGACTTTGACATAGATTTTTGTGAGGAGAAAAGAGACCTAGTTTTTGAATATTTGACTGAAAAGTATAAGGATAGTGTTGCTCATATAATTACTTTTGGAAAATTAAAAGCCAGAATGGTTATTAGAGATGTTGGAAGAGTATTAGGTTTATCCTATGGTTTTGTTGATAGTATATCCAAAATGATACCTTTTGATCCATCAAGACCTCAAAATTTAACGGAATGTATTGCTGGGGAACCAAGACTTCAAAAATTAATTAAAGATGATCCAAGAGTTAAAAAACTTACAGAACTTTCTCTGAAACTGGAGGGATTAAATAGAAATGTTGCAACTCACGCAGCAGGTGTTGTTATAGCTGACAGAAAGTTACAAGAGGTTGTTCCTTTATATAAAGATGCATCAACAGATCTATTACTTCCTTCAACTCAATTCGATATGTATTCAGCTGAGGATGCTGGATTAATTAAATTTGATTTTTTAGGATTAAAAACATTAACAGTAATTAATAACACTCAAAAATTAATAAAAAAAAAAGAAAAAAATTTTAATATTGAGAATATTAATTACGAGGATAAAAAAGTTTTTGAAATGTTGTCTTCCGGTAACACAGTTGGTTTATTTCAAATTGAAAGTTCTGGAATGAGAGAAGCGTTAACTCAAATGAAGCCAAATCATATTGAGGATATTATTGCATTAGTTGCTTTATATAGACCAGGTCCTATGAGCAATATACCAACTTATAATGATTGTAAGCATGGCAAACAAGAGCCAGATTATTTACACCCTTTATTAGAAGATATTTTAAAACCAACCTACGGGGTAATTATATATCAAGAACAGGTAATGCAAATTGCACAGAAATTGTCAGGTTTTACTGCTGGTCAAGCAGATATTTTAAGAAGAGCGATGGGAAAGAAAAAAAGATCTGAGCTTGAAAAACAAAAACAAAATTTTATTGCAGGGGCGGTCAAAAATGGAATTAGTAAAGATGTGGCAGCTGGAATTTTTTTGAAAATAGAACCATTTGCGGAATATGGATTCAATAAAAGTCATGCTGCTGCGTATGCAATTATATCTTATCAAACAGCATATTTGAAAACTTATTATCCAAAAGAATTTATTGCTGCCTCGATGTCTATGGATATATCTAATCAAAATAAACTTAGCGAATTTTATGAAGAGCTTAAAAGATTGAATATTGAAATTGTTAGACCTGATATAAATCAATGTTTCGGTGATTTTAGAGCTGAAAATGGGAAATTTTATTATGCTTTAGGTGGTATTAAAGCTGTGGGGCATGAAGCTGTCTCAAACATAGTTCAAGAAAGATTATGTAATGGACCATTTAAATCAATTAAAGATTTTTTAAATCGTGTTAATCCAAAAGATATTAACAAATTACAACTTGAGGGACTTGTTAAAGCAGGGGCTTTTGATAATTTAAATATTAATAGACAATCTCTCTTTAATTCCATTCCTAACTTTATTACAAAATCCAAAAACATTTTTGAAAATAAATCTGCTAATCAAATAGATCTATTTGGTGAAAACGCCAATGAAGATGATGAGATAACGACTAATATCGATGACTGGAAGTTCGAGGAAAGATTGTCCAAAGAGTTTGAAGCAGTAGGTTTTTTTATTTCAGATCATCCATTAAATCAGTTTAAAGATGTTTTTAATGATTATAATATTTATGATTATCAAAAATTTAATAGCCAAGATGATCTAAAGGAGTCAAATGTAGCAGCAACATTACTTAAAATACAAGAGAGAAAAACCGCAAAAGGCAACCCTTATGCAGTTTTAAAGTTAACTGATTTATCTAGTGTTTTTGAGTTGTTTGTTTTTTCAGACACATTGGAATCAAATCGAGAAATTTTAAAAGAAGGAAATTCTTTTATTTTGACTTTGTTTAAATCTTCATCAGACTCAGAAAATAGATTTAAAAGATTAAATGTTCAAAAAATCGTATCTTTAAAAGATTTGTTAAACAGACCAATTCAAGAAGTAACATTTAATTTAAAATCCACAAGAGAACTAGACGAGATATCAAAATATTTGCCTAAACAAGGAAATACATTGATAAAGATTAACATTAGTGACAATAAAAATGATTTAAAGTTTCACTTAAAAAACAAGAGAAATATTGACAGAAAATCAATAAATATTTTGAGAAATAAGGAAATTTCAGCAATAATTGGATAATTAAGACTTGTCTAATTCAAAATTTCTTTGTAAATAATCTTCAATTTTAAATTAACACGCACACAGTTTGTTGGTTTTAAACCTCCGGTCCTTAATTGGAAATAACTGTGGTGGCTTAACCGGGAAAAAATATGAAGATACCAAACGTAACTATTCAACAATTATTAGAAGCGGGAGTTCACCTTGGTCACAAGACTTTGAGATGGAATCCTAAAATGAAGAAATATATATTTGGAAAAAGAGATAGTATTCACATTATTGACCTTACTCAAACTTTAGAATTAACTAAAATTGCTTTAGAAAAAGTTTATGACACAATTTTAAACAATGGAAAAATCTTGTTTGTATCAACTAAAAAACAAGCATCCGAAGCCATTGCAGAAGTAGCGAAAGAAACAGACCAATATTTTGTAAATTATAGATGGTTAGGTGGAATGCTCACAAATTGGGGGACCATTTCAAATTCAATTAAAAAATTGAAAAAATTAGAGACAGATTTAGTTGCAGAGAACAGAGGATTTACAAAAAAAGAGCTTTTAAAAATGAGTGTAAAAAAAGATAAATTACAAAGATCACTCGGAGGAATAGCTGAAATGAAAAAAATTCCTGATTTAGTATTTATTATTGATACAAATTATGAGTCACTTGCAATTCAAGAGTCAGTTAAATTAGGAATTCCAATTATTGCAATATTAGATAGCAACTCAAATCCTGATGGAATTGATTATCCAATACCAGGCAATGATGACGCTCGAAGATCGATAGATCTATACTGTAACCTTATTAAGGAAACAATCGTAGGTGCTAAAAAAGCTGCACCAGCTATTGAAATAAAGAAAGGTACTGAGAAAAAAGAAAAAGTTGAGAAATCTAAAACTATTGCTGAAACAGATCGAGAAAAATTGGAAAAAAAATTCTCAAAAAAAAAGCCTGAAAAATTAAATTAAATGAGTGATATAGAAAAAGTAAAAAAACTTAGAGAGGCAACAGGTGCAGGATTTAAAGATTGCAACTTAGCAATTAAAGAATCTGGGGGTGATTTAGATAAAGCTGTTGAAATTTTAAGGGTAAAAGGAATTTCAAAGGCTTCCAAAAAGATGTCAAGAGATGCAAAAGAAGGAGTTGTTGCGGTCAGTGGAGATCATAATAAGACATCAATTATTGAGGTAAATTGTGAAACAGATTTTGTTGCTAAAAATGATGATTTTATAAATTTTGTGAAGGAATTGAGTGAACTAAACAACCAAAATAATTCAGATGTTGAAAAACTAAAAAAATCTAAAATGAAAAATGATATCACTGTTGAAGAAAATTTAGTTGCTTTAATTGCAAAGATTGGAGAAAAAATTACAATTGGTAAAACAAAAACAATTTCAAATTCTTCCTCAATAAATTATCAATATTTACACACTGTGGTGAAAGATAATTTGGCTAAACTAGCTGTGATTGTCTCATTAGAAACTAAAGATAAATCTGACACAGTAAAAACATTTGGAAAACAATTATCTATGCATATAGCAGCGTCAAATCCTTTGGCTTTAGAGTCTAATTTGATTGATAAAGCTATCATAGAGAAAGAACAGGAATTAGTTACCGAAGAACTAAAAAATTTAGGCAAACCAGAGGAGATTGCAAAAAAAATTAGTTTAGGTAAGATGAATAAATTTAAAGAGGAAAATGCTCTTTTAACACAAGCTTGGGTTATGGAACCAAAAAAGAAAGTTCAAGATGTTTTAAAAGAACTTGCTATTAATGATTTAAAAATCAAGGAGTTTAGCAGAATTAAAATAGGGGAATAAATGTTTGATGAAAAATCACATAGCCTCAAAATGGATAAATCGATAGAAGCTTTTTCAAAAGAGTTGTCATCATTAAGAACCGGTCGAGCAAATGCTGCAATGTTAGATATTATTAGAGTGGATGTTTATGGACAACAAATGCCAATTAATCAAATCGGCAGTATAACAACACCAGAACCGAGAATGATAAATGTTCAGGTTTGGGATCAAAATAATGTTCCTTTAGTTGATGCAGCTATTAAAAAATCTGAATTAGGACTAAATCCACAAATTGATGGTCAATTAATTCGATTGCCAGTGCCTGAACTTAATGAAGAGAGAAGAAGTGAATTAAAAAAATTGATTAAATCTATGGGTGAAAAATGCAAAATTTCAATTAGAAATATCAGAAGAGATGCAAATGAGGAACTTAAAAAACTTTTAAAATCTAAAGAAATTGGTGAAGATGAAGAAAAATCTTTTGAAAAAAACGTTCAAAACATCACTGATAAGCACATTCAAATTGTTGATGAAAAAGTCTCCTCAAAAGAAAAAGAAATAATGACCATATGAACCCATTAAATCATGTAGCCATTATCATGGATGGTAATGGAAGATGGGGTTTAAAATATAGAAATTCTAGAAACATAGGACATAAACAAGGCTTAAAAACAGTTGAAAAAATAATTAAATCCTCACTAAAAAACAAAATTAAGTTTCTGACATTATATGCTTTTTCTACTGAAAATTGGAAAAGACCAAAAAAAGAAATTAACTATCTTTTTAAATTATTAGAAAATTTTTTAACAAAGAGACTTGATGACATTCATAAACAAAATATAAGAATAAAAATTTTAGGTAATAAAAAGTTTTCAAAAAAATTGAATTTTCTCTTAAATTTTGCAGAAAAAAAAACAAAAAAAAACTCAAAATTACAAATTAACTTAGCTTTAAATTATGGTTCAAAATTAGAGCTTATGAATGCTTTTAAAAAGATTAAAAGAAATAAAATAAAAATTAATGAAAAAAACTTAGAAAAAAACCTTCAAACTAATGGTATTCCAGACCCGGATATTTTAATTAGGACTGGTAACACGAAAAGGTTGAGTAATTTTTTATTATGGCAACTAGCTTATTCAGAAATTTTCTTTGAAAAGAAATTATGGCCAGCATTTACTGAAAAAGATTATATTAAAATTATTACAGAGTATAAAAATATTAAAAGAAATTTTGGAAGAGTATGATCAAAAAAGAATTACAACAAAGAATCTTGAGCTCAATAATCTTGATACCAGTGTCATTTTTTTTTATTATCCAAGGATCTTTCTCTTTTATATTTTTTTTGAGTTTAATTTTTTTAGTAACAAGTTTGGAATGGTTTAAAATGACTAAAAGAAAAGATTTACTTAGAATTTTTGGATTATTTTTTTTGTTTTTTTCTTTTTTTTCAACAATTTATCTAAGAAATTATATTGGTTTTAATTTTTTCCTATTTTTGATCATAGTCTGTATATTTACTGATATAGGTGGTTATATCTTCGGTAAGACATTTAAAGGACCTAGATTAACTAAAGTGAGTCCTAAAAAAACATATTCAGGGGTTATTGGAAGTTTTTTGTTTTCGTTAATTTTTGGTCTAATTTATATTAAATATTTAGGGCAAACAAACAAAATTCCAGAAATAGATCTTGTATTTATAATTCTACTAATTTTATTTATTTCATTAGTGAGCCAAATAGGAGATTTAATCATTTCGTATTTCAAAAGAAAAGCTAAATTAAAAAATGCAGGAAAAATTATACCAGGACATGGTGGTTTTTTAGATAGGATTGATGGGATAATTTTTGTAATGCCTATAACATATCTTTTTGTATTACCTATCTTAATTAACAAATTAGATTTTATTAAATAATGAAAAAAAGAATTGCCATTCTTGGTTCTACTGGTTCAATCGGAAAATGTTTAATTGATATAATTAAAAAAGATAAAAAAAATTTTGAAATAATCCTTCTATCAGCCGATGAAAATTATAGAGAACTTTTAAAACAAGCTAAACTTTTTAAAGTTAAAAACTTAGTAGTGAACAATATAAAAAGTTTTAACAAAATTAAAAAAGATAAGTATGCAAAAAAAATCAAAATCTTTAATAATTTTAATAATTTTGAGAATATTTTCAGGAAAAAGATTGATTATACAATGAACTCTATCTCAGGAATTCAAGGATTAAAACCTACGATTGAAATTATCAAATACACAAAAAAAATTGCAATTGCTAATAAAGAAGCAATTATATGTGGATGGGATTTAATTAAAAAAAATTTAGATAAATATAAAACAGAATTTATACCAGTAGACTCAGAACATTTTTCAATCTGGTACTCTCTTAAAGGCATTCATAAAAGCATGATAGAAAAAATATATTTAACAGCTTCAGGAGGTCCATTTCTAGACAAGTCATTTAGAAAATTAAATAAGGTAAATATTAAACAAGTTACAAATCATCCTAATTGGAAAATGGGAAAAAAAATATCAACTGATTCAGCAACTATGATTAACAAAGTTTTTGAGGTTATAGAGGCAAAAAAGATTTTTAATATTTCATATAATAAATTATCAATCATAATTCACCCAAAATCATATGTGCACGCGATAGTTAAATTTAATAATGGGTTGACTAAGATTATTGTTCACGATACCAGCATGAAAATTCCAATATTTAATTCTTTGTATTCATCAAAAAAAATTATTAATTCTAAAAAATTAGATCTTAAGAAACTTAATAATTTGGATTTTAGATACGCAAACCTAAAAAAATTTCCAATTATTCGAATACTGAAAATGTTACCTAACAATACCTCATTCTTCGAAACCATTTTGGTCTCCATGAATGACAAATTGGTCGATTTATTTTTGAATAATAAGATAAAATTTACTGATATTTCAAAAAAAATGAATAAAATGCTGAATTTATACAGTTTACAGAAATATAAAAAAATTAAACCAAAAAATATTGAAGAAATTATAAAAATGAATACTAAAATCAGAAGTGATATTGAATATTTAATTAAAAAATGAGATTGTTTGTATCAAATCATAAAATAAATTTATTAGTAATTTTCTTTTATTTAACCTTCACCTCATTACCAAGAGCTGAAATTGTAACGGAAATAGATATAGTAGGAAATAAAAGAATTTCATCTGAAACAATAAAAATGTTTGCAAATGTTTCACTTAATGATGATTTATCTGAAAATGATTTAAACATTATACTAAAAAAATTATACGATACTAATTTTTTTGACTTAGTTTCGGTTAAAATTACAAATAAGAAACTTTCCATTATAGTAAAAGAAAATCCCGTTATACAAAATATTGATTTTAGAGGAATTAAAGCCCAGAAAATTTTAGAGGGTTTAAAAAAAAATACCACATTAAAGTCAAGATCATCTTTTAATGAGATTTTATTAGAAAAAGATAAAAATGAAATTAAGATTTTTTTAAAAGATTTAGGTTATTATTTTTCTAAAATTGAAAAGAAGATTTAGAAGATAATAAAGTTAATATTGTATATAATATTTCCTTAGGAAAAAAAGCAAAAATAAAAAAGATTTCTTTTATTGGTGAAAAGATTTTTAAAGACAAAAAATTAAAAGCAGTAATTTTAAGCGAAGAGTACAAGCCGTGGAAGTTTATTACAGGTAAAAAATACTTAAATGAGTCAATGATTAGTTATGACGAAAGATTACTCAAAAATTTTTATTTAAATAAAGGTTATTACAATGTTATAGTGAATTCGTCATTTGCTAAAATGAATGATGATCAATCATTTGAATTAATATTCAATATTGATGCAAATTCTAAATTATTTTTTGGTGAACTAAAAATTGACTTACCAAATGATTTTTCTAAGTCTAATTATGAGAGTGTTGTAAAATTTTTTAGAAAATTAGAAAATGAACCATACTCCATAAATAGAATTAATGATATTGTAGAAAAAATTGAGACAATTACTGTTAATGAGCAATATGAGTCTATAAAAGCCACGTTACAAGAAAAAATAGTTTCTAATAAGATAAATATAAATTTTAAGGTCGAAGAGACTGAAAAATTTTTTATTGAAAAAATAAATATTTTTGGAAATAATGTTACTAGAGAGTCAGTTATCAGAAATCAAATTGAAATTGATGAGGGCGATCCTTTTAATCAAATTCTTTATGCAAAGTCTTTAAATAACATTAAAGCATTGAATTTTTTTAAGGAAGTAAATGGTGAAATTTTAGATGGTGATGAATTTAATACTAAAATAATAAATATAAAATTGAATGAAAAACCTACTGGGGAAATTTTTGCTGGAGTTGGAACAGGCACTGATGGTTCAAATTTCTCTTTTGGTGTAAAAGAAAATAATTATTTGGGAAGAGGTGTTAAAGTTGATACTAATTTAAATGTAACTGAAGAGAGAGTTAAAGGCAGATTTCTAGTTTCAAATCCAAATTATAAAAATTCTGATAAAAATCTTGATTTATCACTTGAGGCTACATCAATTGATAAGTTAGGCACATCCGGTTATAAATCAAATATTACAGGATTTGGAGTAGGAACAAATTTTGAATATTTAGATGATTTAAGGTTTGGTTTAGCATCAAGAAATACAATTGAAAACATATCAGTAAATTCCAATGCCTCAGATAAACAAAAAAAACAAGACGGAAATTACTTTGATAGTTTAATTAATTTTGATTTTTTTTACGACAAAAGAAATCAAAGGTATCAAACAACTAGCGGGTTTTTTAGCAAATATAGTGTAGATGTGCCAATCATAAGTGATACTAACACATTAACAAATACTTATAATTATAAACTTTTTAAAGAATTATATGAGAATAATGTTTCAACATTTTCATTTTTATTTAAAGGTGCTAGTTCTCTGACTGGTGACGATATTAAACTTTCTGAGAGGTTGTATGTTCCTGGAAGAAAATTGAGAGGATTTGAAACAGGTAAGATTGGGCCCAAGGATGGGAATGATTATATTGGTGGAAACTATTTATCAATTATTAACGCAACTACAACATTACCAAAGATATTAGAAAATGTTCAAGGTGTTGATATAGTTATGTTTGCAGATGCTGCAAATATCTGGGGTGTTGATTATGATAGTTCTTTGGACGAAGGTGGCATAAGAAGTTCAATTGGTCTTGGTCTAGATTGGTTGACACCAATAGGTCCTTTAACTTTTTCATTTGCTCAACCAATTACAAAAGAATCTTCAGATATTGAGGAAACTTTTAGATTTAATATAGGCACGAGTTTTTAATGAATACAATTAAAAAGATTTTCACTATCTTGATAGTATCGTTTGCTTTTATTAATCCTTCATATTCTCAAGATAAAATATTTTATTTAGATTTAGATAAAGTTGTGACTAATACAAAAGCTGGAAAATCAATTATTGAAGAACTAGAAAAGTCGAAAAAAGCTGCTTTAAAGAAATTCGAACAAAAAGAAAAAGACTTAAAAAAAATTGAAGATGAAATTAATAAACAAAAAAATATTATTTCTGAAGAAGAACTAAAGAAAAGATTGGTTGAATTTAGAAAAGAAGTTGCAAATTTTCGTCAGAATAGACAGAAGTTAATAAATGATTTTAATCAAAAAAGGAAGGCCGAGTTTGGTAAATTTTTTAAAAAGATAACACCAATTCTTGAGAGCTACTTAACTGATAAAAACATTGATATACTTCTTGATAAAAAGAATATTTTTTTGGCGAGTAAAAAGAGGAATATTACTCAAGAAATTATTAAAATTATAGATAGTAAAATTAAATGAGCTTATCTTTAAATAAAAAACAAATTATTGATTTACTACCCCATCGTGAACCAATGTTGTTGATTGATGAGCTCTATGATATCAAAAAATTACTCTCAGCCACTGCTGTTGTTAACGTAAAAAAAGATAGCTTTTTTGTTGATGGTCATTTTCCTGGACAACCAGTAATGCCAGGAGTTTTGATAGTAGAGTCGTTTGGACAAGCAGCTGCAGCTTTGACAGCTCACGGTTTAGACAAATCAACTTACGAGGATAAGTTAGTTTTTTTAATGAGTGTAGAAAAAGCTAGATTTAGAAATCCAGTTGTACCTGACTGTAAATTAATATTAAAAATTGAGGCTATCAGATCACATGGACGTGTTTGGAAATATAAAGGTGACGCATTTGTAGATAATAAAAAAATGGCAGATGCAATATGGTCAGCAACAATTGTTGATAAGAAATAATTAGCAATAATTCTTGATAACATAATTATAAATGCTTTGATAAAAGCAGTTATGTCTAATCCATTTTTTATTAATTGTGGACCGTTTAATATTTCAGAAATTTTTGATACTTTAAAAATAAAAACAAAATTAAATAAAAATCAAATTGTTAAAGATATCAAAGACCTATTTAGTGCTGAGAAAGATTGCATAACATTTTTCCACAAAAAAAAATATAATGAGATAGCAAAAAAAACTAAAGCTTCATATTGTATCACTACACAAAATTTAAAAGACTATCTTCCAAAAAATTGCACTCCTATTGTGGTTGAAAATGTATTAATTTCAACTTCACTTGTTACTCAAAAGTTTTATCCAAATTCAATTGAGGATGAGTATGATGCCTCAGCTGTTGATATAAAAGATACCACTCTAAAAGATATAGTAATTGCTGGAAAAAATGTATTAGTTGGAGACAACGTCACAATTGGAAAAAATTGTTTTATTGGACATAACTCAATTATAGAACGTAATGTTCAAATTGGTGATAATTGTAAAATTGGATCTAACACAATTTTAAGAAATTCTGTGATAAAAGATAATGTAACTGTTTTAGATAATTGTGTAATTGGAAAAAAAGGATTTGGTTTTTTTCCATCAAAGAATAAAAATATGAGATATGCTCATATAGGTATCGTTATAATTAATGAAAATTCAGAAATTGGATGTGGATCTACAATAGATCGTGGTTCTTTATCTAATACAGAAATTGGTAAAAATACTTTTTTAGATAATCAAATTCATATAGCACATAATGTTAAAATTGGTGAAAATACAATTATAGCTGGACAAGTTGGAATTGCAGGGAGTTCAATTATTGGTAATAATGTAAAAATTGGTGGTCAAGCAGGAATATCTGGACATCTCAGGGTAGGAAATAATGTTGAAATTGGTGGTGGCAGTGGTGTTATAAAAGATATACCCGATAATACAAAAGTTATGGGTTATCCAGCAAAAAGTATTAGAGAATTTTTAAAGAATAATAGATGATACATAAAACTGCTATCGTTGATCCAAAATCTAAAATATCATCTAATGTAGAGGTGGGTCCCTACACAGTAATTGGTCCAAATGTTGAGGTTGGAGAAAATACTATTATCCAGTCTCATGTTAGTATTTTGGGAAACACTAAGATTGGGAGGAAAAATAAGATTTATCCATTTGCCTCTATTGGAAACGATCCTCAAGATCTTAAATTTAATGGTGAAAATACTAAATTAGAAATTGGAGATAACAATAAAATAAGAGAATATGTAACAATAAATCCAGGTACTAAAGGTGGGGGTGGTATTACTAAAATTGGTAATGGATGTTTATTCATGGTTTCTTCACATATAGCACATGATTGCTTAGTCGAGGACAATGTAATACTTGCAAATAATGTTCCTCTTGGCGGGCACGCACATATTGAGCAAAATGTGATAATCGGAGGTAATTCAGCTGTACAACAGTTTACTAGAGTAGGTAAGTTTGCAATGATAGGTGGAATGTGTGGAGTTGTAAGAGACATCATCCCATATGCGATGGTACATGGAAATAGAAGTGTTCTTCAAGGTTTAAATTTAATTGGTTTAAGAAGAAAAAATATACCAAATAAAGAAATCTTAGTTTTAAGTGAAGCATATAAAGAAATCTTTAAAAATGAAAATTTGACGGAAAATTTGAAAAATTTAAATCCTGAGATTAAAAAAAATGGTCTTGTAAAAGATGTCGTTGAATTTTTAGAAAAAGATAAAAAAAGACCAATATGCACACCTTTTTCAAAATAAAATGATAGGTTTATTTTTAGGAGACACAGATTTTTCGAAAATAGTTCTTAAAAAAATAAAAAAACTAAAAAAAAAATACTTTATAATTGATTTTTCTAATAAGAATGATTTTGCTAAAGAAAAAAATTCTTACAGAATTAGTATTGGAAAATTTGGAAAAATAATAGACCTAATTAAACAGCAAAAATCGAACAAAGTTCTTTTTGCTGGGAAAATTGCTAAACCAAAATTTTCTACATTGAGATTAGATTTGAAAGGCATTTACTACATGCCGAGTATTATAAAAGCTGCTAAATTAGGAGATGCAGCTATAATTAAGGTTATAATTGAAATCCTTAAAAATGAAAAAATTGATGTTATAAGCTCAATTCATTTCAATCCTGAGTTAACCGGTAAAAAAGGTTTACATACAAAGAAAAAACCTTCTCGATCAGACATTAAATCAATCAATAGAGGTATAAAATATTTAGCTAAAACTAATAGTTATGATCATATTCAAGCACTAGTAGTAAGAGATAATAAGATAATAGTAAAAGAAGACATTAAAGGTACCAAAAAAATGATGTCTAAATTAAAGAATAATTCTGGTGGTATTTTAATAAAATTTCCAAAAAAAAAACAAGATTTGAGAATGGATTTACCAACAATAGGAATACAAACCATAAAAGATTGTAAAAAATATGGATTAAAAGGAATAGTTCTTAAATCAAAAGAAAATATCTTTTTAGATAAATCTAAAAGTATTGAATTTGCAAATAAAAATAAGATTTTTATTTTAATAAGATGAAAAAAATATTTATACTTACAGGAGAACCCTCTGGAGATAAATTAGCCTCTACAGCTATTTCAAAACTTCAGAAAGATTATCCCGATATTGAATATTTATCTGTAGGTGGGTCAAATTTAAGAAAAATTGGCATAGAGTCTATTTTTGACTTGAAAGAAATAACTTATTTGGGTTTTACGAGTGTTTTGTTAAATATTTTTAAGATTAAAAAAAGAATTGATCAAACTGTCAAAGAAATCTTGAATTTCAATCCAGATATTTTATTTAGCGTTGATAGTCCAGATTTTACTTTAAGAGTTGCAGAAAAGGTAAAAAAAATTAATCCTCAAATTAAGACAATTCATTATGTTGCCCCGCAAGTTTGGATTTGGAGAAAAGGAAGGGTAAAAAAGATTAAAAAATTTATTGATCATATTCTTTTATTATTTGATTTTGAGAAAAAATTTTTTGATGAAGAGAATATAAATAATACTTTTGTGGGTCATCCGTTAATAGAAAATAATAAAAATAATAAAACAGACATCAATAATTTTATTTCTAATAATAAAAAAATAATCTCTATATTTCCAGGTAGCCGAAAATCAGAAACAAATATTTTGTTACCAATATTGATCGATTTTATAAATATGATGAACAAAAGAAATTCAAATTATAATTTTATTTTTCATGCTACTGAAGAAAACAAAAATAATATTTTTGAGTATATTGAAGATAAAAATTTGAATAATATTGATGTAATTTCAGATGAAAATATGAAAAAGGAAATATTATCGAATTCAATTTTTGCTGTATGCAAGTCAGGAACTATATCTCTTCAAGTCTGTAATGCTAATGTTCCTTCAATAATTATCTATAAGTTAAATTTTATAAATTTTATGATCTTTAAATTATTGGTAAATGTTAAATTTGCAAATATAATCAATATAATTAATAATAAAGAAGTCATTCCTGAATTGTTGCAAAGTGAGTGTAATGCAAAAGAAATTTATAATTCTGTTTTATATATGCTTAAAAATCCAGAGATTGGAAAAAAACAATTAGAACAATGTAATCAAACATTAAAAGGAATTAGATCGAATTCTTCATCATCTAATGAAGTAGCTACAATCTTAAGAAATAGTCTTGTTAGATAATCTTTTTTCAACTTCTTCTTTACCCAGAGATATAATTATATCATAAATACCAGGACCAAATTTTGACCCTGTTAAAGCCACTCTTAAGGGCTGACCAACACCTTTAAAATTGGTGTTATTAGATTTTATTATTCCCTGGACTATCGGTTCTAAATTTTCTCTAGTAAAGTTATTTATTTCTCTAATATTATCTTTAAATTCAGAGATAATTTTTCGTGCATTAGCATCAATTAATTTTAGATCTTCTTTATTAAAATTAACTTCATCATTAATAATATATTGGCTGTTATTATATATATCCTCTAGTGTTTTAGCTTTATTCTTGAGAAAAGTTAGAGATTTTTTAATTTTATCTTTTTTTTCCTCAATAATCTTTTTTTTAAAAATCTCACAATAATTAATTAGTTGATTAAAAAGTTCGTTTTCATCAATGCTTTTTATGTAGTGTTCATTCATAGATAGAATTCTACTTAAATCTAATTTTGACGGTGATTTTCCAATACCTTCAAGATTAAAATATTTTACACTTTCATCTAAAGTAAAAATTTCTTTATCTTCATATGACCAACCCAATCTTAAAAGATAATTTCTCAAAGCATCAGGCATAATACCTATTTTAGAATAGTCCTCTAGAGTTGATGCTTTATCTCTTTTAGATAATTTTTTCCCCTCCATTGTATGAATTAATGGTATGTGTGCAAACGTTGGTAAAGCCCATCCCATTGCTTCATAAATTTGAATTTGTTTAAATGTATTGATTTTATGATCATCACCTCTAATAATATGTGTCATATTCATCTGATGATCATCAACAGCAGCAGATAAATTATAAGTTGGCGTGCCATCATTTCTTAATATTACAAAATCTTCGATAGTATTATTTTCAATTTCTACATTTCCCTGAACTTTATCTTTTAATATTGATGTACCATCAATTTTACTTTTAAATCTAATTATTGGTTTAATATCTTTAGGCGCTTCATTTTCATTTCTGTCTCTCCATTTTCTATCATAAACGTATGGAATTTTTTTTTGCTTAGCTCTTTTTTTTTGTGTTTCAATTTCTTCAGTCGAACAATAACATTTATAAGCACTACCTTTGTTTAATAGTTCATTTGCAACTTTGATATGATCATCAATTTTTTGAGATTGTATATATTCTGTTTCATCATGATTGATACCTATCCATTGCAAAGATTTTATAATTTGATTTTTGTATTCCTCTTTTGATCTTTCTTTGTCTGTATCTTCTATACGTAGATAAAAATTACCATTTTGGTTTTTTGAATATAACCAATTAAATAAGGCTGTTCTCACCCCACCAATATGCAAAGGTCCAGTAGGTGACGGAGCAAATCTAGTTGCTACTTTTTTCATTAAAAATGGTTTAGACTATTTTTTTAGAAGTTTCTATATAAAGATACTAAAACACCTTGAACTTTTACTCTATCAGGGCCAAAAATTTTGGTTTCATAGTTTTTATTAGCACTTTCTAACGCTACTACTTTACCTTTTTTTCTAATTCTTTTAAGCATAGCTTCGTGTTCGTCAATTAATGCTACCACTATTTTTCCATTATCAGCTGTATCAGTTCTTTTGATTATGACTGTGTCACCCTCATGAATTCCAGCTTCAATCATTGAATCTCCTTGAACTTTAAGACCAAAATAATCTCCATTTTTTTCTAAGTTATTCGGTAATGGAATTCTAGAAACTTCATTTTGGATTGCCTCAACTGGCGTTCCAGCTGCTATTTTACCTAAAACTGGCACTTCAGCATCGTCGGATAAAGGTTTTTCTTCATCCAAACCTCCCTTGATAACACTTGGGGAAAAATTATTGTAAATATCATTTGCAGAAGCAGTCTCTGGTAATTTTATAACCTTTAAAGCTCTAGCTTTATGAGCAAGCCTTTTAATGAAACCTCTTTCTTCTAAAGCACTAATTAATCTGTGAATCCCAGATTTTGATTTAAGATTTAGTGATTCCTTCATTTCTTCGTAAGAAGGGGATACACCAGAGTTCCTCAACTTCTTGTTGATAAATAAAAGCAGGTTTTTTTGTTTTTTTGTTAGCATAAGAACAAATATCGTACAAACAATGTTCTATAAAAGTTCTTCATAATAAACAATAGTTAAAAAGCTATGAAAATATTGACTTTTTTAGCTATAAAACAGAAAAAATCGAATTATCGTCTAAATTTTTTAAAAGTGATTCACCAATTAAAAAGGTTTTGATAGATGTTTTATTTGATAATTCCAACAGTTCTTCTTTAGTTTTAATCCCACTTTCAGAAATTAGTGGGCCAGGGTGATTAACTAAAACATCGTGAATATCATAAGTTGTATTAATATCAGTTTTTAGAGTTTTTAAATTTCTGTTGTTAATACCTAGTAAAGCATTTTTAAATCTAAGTGCTTGTTTAGCTTCATTAACAGTATGAACCTCTACAATAACTGACATATTCAATTTTAAAGCTTCCTCATATAAATCATCGGCCAATTTATCTGAAACTCCAGCTAAAATAATTAAGATAGCATCGGCACCATAACTTTTAGCTAAAGGAATTTGAAATTTATCTATAAAAAAATCTTTACAAAGAATTGGTAAATTAATATCTTTTTTAATTTTACTAATATGATGCAAGTTTCCTAAAAAAAAATCCTCCTCAGTTAAAACAGATAAACATGTTGCTTTATTTGATTTATATATATTAGCTATTTTTATAGGATCGTAGTCTTTTATTATTATACCTGCAGAAGGACTTGCTTTTTTTATTTCAGCAATAATTGAGAATTTTTTATTTTCAATATTCTTTTTAATCGTATCTTTAAAATCAACGTATGTACTATTTTTTTTTATTAATTCTTCGAGTGATTCAAGACTTACACTTTTTTTAAGCTCTAAAATTTTTTCACTTTTAATATTTATTATTTTTTCAAGAACATTTTCAGCCATTTTGAATTTTCTCTAGTTGTTTAAATGTTTGACCTGATAAAATGTGTTTTCTAGCATCATCATAAGCTTTATCAAAATTCTGATGGGTTTCATTAACAACTAATCCTGCTGCAGCATTTAAACAAACTGCTTTAGAAAAATCATTATCCTCACCCTTAAATATATTAATCATTCTATCTGCATTAAAAGCTGCATCATTACCAATGAGATTTTCAAACTTATCTGCATTTATATTTAATTTTTTTGGATCAATTATAATTTTAGAAATGACACCATCTTTCAATTGAATTACATTGGTTTTAGCGTAAGGTGAAATTTCATCTAATCCATCCTCACTATTGACTATCCAAACAAATTTAATATCTAAATTTTTTAAAGCATTTGCAAATATTTCTAGAAGTTTTTTATCAAAAACACCAATAACTTGTTTTTTTACTAGAGCAGGGCTACTTAAAGGTCCGATCATATTGAATATAGTTCTTTTTCCAATTTTTTTTCTTGTGGGCCCAACAAATCTCATAGCGCTGTGATAGTTTGGTGCAAACATGAATCCAAAATTATTATTATTAATTTGATTTTCAATATCTTTTGGTTCTAAATTTATTTTTATATTTAGAGCTTCCAAAACATCACCAGATCCACATTTTGAGGATACAGCTTTATTTCCATGTTTAGCTACTTTAACACCCATACTTGAGAGTAATAGTGCTGAGGCTGTTGATATGTTTAGTGTATTCATACCGTCTCCACCAGTTCCACAAGTATCAACACAGTTTTCTACATTTACTCTTTTAGACTTGTTTCTGAGAACAAAAACTCCACCAGCCACCTCATCAGAAGACTCACCTTTTGCTGACAAAAGTGTCAAAAAATCAAATATTTCTTGGTCTTCTGCTTTACCCTCCATCAATAATTCAAAAGCAGATTTACTTTCATCAAAAGTTAAATTTTCTTTTTTCTTAATTTTTTCAATGAATTGTTTCATTAATTCTAAATTCTTATAAAATTTTTTAAAATTTTAATTCCTAATTTAGTTTTAATACTTTCAGGGTGAAATTGCACTCCATGTATATGATATTTCTTATGTTGTACCCCCATTATAAGTCCATCTTGAGTTTGAGCAGTAATTTCAAGATCCCTAGATAATGATTTTTTATCAATAATTAAGCTGTGATATCTGGTGGCTTCAAAAGTTTTAGGGAGATCTTTTAAAATACCCTTTTTTTTTGAAAAAATCTTACTAGTTTTTCCATGCATTAGCTTTTTAGCTTGAACAATTTTTGAGCCAAAAACTTGACCTATTATTTGATGACCCAAACAAACTCCGAGTATTGGTATTTTTTTATATAAAGATTTAACGATTTTAAGACAATTACCTGATTGATTTGGATTGCCGGGTCCAGGTGAAATTACGATTTTATGATATCTTTTTTTTAAAATTTCATTAGATGTAATTTGATTATTTCTAATCACCTCAACATTCACTTTTAATGAAGACAAGTAATGATAGAGATTAAAAGTAAAACTATCGTAATTATCAATTAAAATAATCTTTTTCATTTCAACGCATTAATTAGAGCTTTTGCTTTGTTTACTGTTTCTTCATATTCATTTAATGGTTTGCTATCTGCAACAATCCCAGCTCCAGCTTGGACATAAAATCTTTTATTTTTTGCAACTGCTGTTCTTAAAGCAATACATGTATCAAATTCTCCATTAGCTGCGAAATACCCAATGCCACCAGCATAAACTTTCCTTTTTGTGGACTCTAGTTCATCAATAATTTCCATAGCTCTTATTTTGGGAGCTCCAGACACAGTTCCAGCTGGAAAACCTGCTAAAAGAGACTTAAATTTAGAAAATTTTTTATCATGTTTACCTATCACGTTCGAAACTATATGCATTACATGTGAATACCTTTCTATTATAAAACTCTCAGTTACTTTGATGGAATTAGTTTTAGATACCTTTCCAGCATCATTTCTTCCAAGATCTAATAACATTAGATGTTCAGAAAGCTCTTTTTTATCTTTAAGTAAATCTTTCTCATAAAAACGATCTTCTTTAATTGTTTTTCCTCGAGGTCTTGTTCCAGCAATGGGTCTAACAGTTATCTTACCATCTCTTAACCTTACTAATATTTCGGGACTGGCACCTATTATTTGAAAATCAGTAAAATTAAAAAAAAACATAAATGGAGATGGATTTGTTATTCTCAATTTTTTATAAATATCGATGGGTTTTTTTGTCAACTTAGTTTCAAAACGCTGACTTAAAACGACTTGAAATATATCTCCTAATTTAATGTATTCTTTTGCCTTATTAACTATAGATAAAAATTTATTTTTAGAAGTATTTGAATTAATTATAATTTTTTTTGATCTTCGATTAATTTCATCACTTATTTTTTGAACAGATGATTGTAAAGATAAATTGAGAAGTTCAGATTGGATATTTTTATATTTATTTCTATAATTCGTAATTTTTTCATCTTTAAAAATATTATTGATAAAGAATATTTCTTTTTTTAAATTGTCATGAATAATAAGTGTTCTTGGACGCAATAATCTAACATCAGGTAATTTTAGGTCATCTTTACAATTGTTTGGAATTTTTTCGATATATCTGATTGCATCGTATGAAAAATATCCAGAAATTATAGAACAAATTTTCGGTAATTTATTCGGTGTTTTAAACTTAAAATCTTCAATTATTTTTTCAATCAAATATTTTGGTTTTTCCTTTAACTTAATTTTTTTATTTTTTTTAATTAAATAAGAATTATTATTATTAAATTCCCAAATTTTATCAGGATTTTTACCAAATATAGTGTATCTGCCTCTAATCTTGCCTTTTTCAACTGACTCAAAAACAAAGCTATTTTTTTCAATTAAAAAGTTATCAATTAAATTAATTATTTCTTTGTCGGTTTTTACTTTTTTTGATGTATAGATTATTTGATTTTCATTGTTTCTGTGTCGAAACTTGAATTCTTTAAAGCTCCGATTAATTTTCATTTAAAATAGTTTTTAACTCGTTCAATAGTTTGTTGATTTAAAGAAACATCATATTTGTCGTTTAAAAATGTATCATAAGATTTTAATAATGAATTTTTGCTTTTAGAATTTTGTTTAACAATATATTTTTTAAATTCTTCTATATTGGTATCGATAATTTGATTTTCAAATTTTTTGACTTTTGCTAAATAAATATTGTTATTTTCGTCGTTTATTAAGGTAAAAGATTTCTCAGGTAAGCTATATAGGACCTCAACAGCATTAATATCAAATTTTTTATTATCTCGCATAGAATTCAAATTAGTTGTCTGGATCTTTTCTTTTCCCATCTCTAAAAAATTATTGTCATTAAATTTTTTATTGGTTATTTCATTTAATAATTTTTGATTATACTCAAATTTATTTTTTTGAAAAACTAACTCAAGTACCTCATCTTTAATTTGTTTATCGCTCAAATCTGGTGATTTTTGGGTAATATTTTTTACATTATATAGGATATAATCATTTTTATTTTCAAAAATATCAAATTTATTATTTCTTAATTCATAAATTTTTTTTTCAATTTCATTTTTATCTGTAGAAAATCTAAAATTACTAATATTTACCGATTTTAAATCAAAATTAGACATGATTGTTTTAAAATTAATTTCATTAGAAATGGCAACTTCAATCTCGTCAATTTTATCAAAAAAAGATTGATTGAAATCATCTACTCCAATTAAATTTTTTGGATTTATGATTGCATAGCTGAAATCTAAGTACTCTATTTTTAATTCATCTTTATTATCTTTAATAAAATTTTCTAATTCTTTATCTGTGATATCATTTTTATTCATATAAAAATCATTTAAATCAATGAATTCTATTTCAAGTTTTTGATTTTCTTCTTTAAATAGTTTTGTTGTAAGAAATTGAGGGGAGGTTGCACCGGCACCAATATAATCAAAAAGATTTTTTTGTAATTCTCTTAATTTAAGTCTTTGTTCAAAACCTGGAGCAGATAAATTATTTTCTAACAAAAATTTTTCATATTTAATTCTTTGAAAGACACCATTTTCATCTCTAAAATTTTTATTTTCTTTTATCTTTTTTAATAAAGTAACTTCAGAAATTGTCAGATCAAAATCTTTTATTTCTAAATCCAATAAAGTAGTAGAAACTAAACCAGATAGAATTTCTTCAATAATGTTTTGCTCTAAATTTTCTCTGATTGTTTTCTCAGGGATTCCTGATTTATTTACGTAATCAATAAAATCCTCAGTGGAAATACTATTATTATTAATTTTAGCAATATTGTTAGTATTACCACTGCTGAACATTCCACCCATACCCCAAAATACAAACGGAATTATCATTATAAAAACTAACAAACCAGCAAACTTAGTTTTTGTAAAATTTCTTAAACTACTAATCATTACTATAAATTTATTGATCTATAAAAAGCAAACCTATAAATTAAAAAAAGCCTCATGACAAATAAATATACGTATTTTATTGCAAATTGGAAAATGTTTGGTGTTTTAAATTCGTTAAATACGCTGAATAGAGTTGTTAAATTTTTAAAAAACTTCAAAAAAAGAAAGTCTTTAGAAATAATTTACTGTCCACCAAGCACTTTAATAGAGCCAATGTCAAAAAAATTGAGAGGTTCAAATATTGAAGTTGGTGCTCAAAATTGTCATGAGCAGTATGTTTATGGTGCTTTTACAGGTTCAGTCAATTCTTCAATGTTAAAAAGTGTTGGTGCTAAATATATTATTATTGGCCACTCTGAGAATAGACAAGCTGGTGAAACTGATAAATTAATAAATCTTAAAATTAAAAGTGCATTAAAGTCTGGGCTGAAGGTAATTTTTTGTATTGGTGAGACGCTTAAAGAAAAAAGAAAAAAAATTACTAAAAGTGTTTTAAATAAACAGATTAAAGCAGGTTTGAAAAATATTAAAAATAATAAAAAAATTATAATCGCATATGAACCAGTTTGGTCAATTGGTACAGGAATTATACCAAAATCTGATGAATTATTTAAGACAATCAGTTTTATTAAAAAAGAAAAAAAGAATTATAAAGTTCTTTATGGTGGCTCAGTAAATCCAAAAAATATTAATCAATTAAAATCTATTAACAATATTGATGGTTACTTAATAGGTGGGGCATCTCAAGATCCTAAAAAATTTATTGATATAATTAAAAAAACATATAATTAAACCCTCATGGAAAATATATTGTTAATTTTGAACATCATATTCGGATTAATATTGGTGTTATTAGTTTTGATGCAAAAGTCTGAGGGTGGTGCTTTAGGAATTGGAGTTTCTCAGGAAAGTTTTATGTTTTCCAGATCAGCAGGTAATTTTATGACCAAAGCAACAGCCGTCGTTGCCACTTTATTCATAATTTGTAGTTTAGCACTTACAATTGTATCTAGAGGAGAATTAACACCTACATCATCTGTTTTGGATACTATTGAAGAAAAAGCAGAGGATACTCCCGCTATTCCAGAAAATAATAATTAATACTTTTAATTTTCTTTTTTATTCGCTATAAGATACTTCCATGGCGCGATTTATTTTTGTCACGGGCGGCGTGGTTTCATCCTTAGGAAAAGGTCTCTCTTCTGCATCTCTGGCTTATTTACTTCAATCGAGAGGGTATAAAGTTAGATTAAGGAAATTAGATCCTTATTTAAATGTAGATCCTGGAACAATGAGCCCATTTCAACACGGAGAGGTTTTTGTAACTGATGATGGTGCTGAAACAGATTTGGATCTTGGACATTATGAGAGATTTACTGGAGTATCTGCAAAGAAGTCTGATAATATTACAACAGGTAAAATTTATAATGATGTATTAAAAAAAGAACGTGAAGGAAAATATCTTGGAAAAACAGTTCAAGTTATTCCACATGTAACTGATAGAATAAAAGAGTTTATAAAGAATGACTCGTCGAAGGAAGATTTTGTTATTTGTGAAATTGGTGGAATTGTTGGTGATATTGAGAGTCTACCATTTATAGAGGCCATAAGACAATTTGCAAATGATATAGGGAAAAAAAATGCATTATTTATCCATCTTACTTTAGTACCTTATTTAAAGTCCTCAGATGAAATTAAAACTAAACCTACTCAACATTCTATTAAAGAATTGAGAAGTATAGGTGTTCAACCTGACATTATAATATGTAGATCAGAAAGACCTATCCCGTTAGAACATCGTAAAAAAATCTCACTTTTCTGCAACGTAGATATCAAAAATGTAATAGAAACTGTTGATGTAAGAACAATTTATGAAGCACCGATAAGTTTTTTTAGAGAAAAACTTGATGTTCAAGTATTGAATTATTTTAAGCTTAAATCAAAAAAACCCGCAAACCTTAAACCATGGAAAAAAATAACTAAAATTATTTTACAAACTAAAAAACAGGTGAATATTGCCATAATTGGTAAATATGTTGAGTTAAAAGATGCTTATAAATCTTTAGATGAAGCTCTTACTCATGGAGGTATTCAAAATAATGTAAAGGTAAATTTAGTAAGAATTGACTCTGAAAAATTAAAAGTTTCTGAGATTAAATCAAAACTTAAACACATTTCAGGTATATTAATACCTGGTGGTTTTGGTAAACGAGGAACAACTGGAAAAATAGAGTCAATAAAATATGCTAGAAAAAATAAAGTTCCTTTTCTTGGGATATGTTATGGAATGCAAATGGCAATTATAGAATTTGCGAGAAATCAATTAAATTTAAAAAAAGCAACTTCGAGTGAATTTGATAGAAATGGTATACCTGTAATTGGATTAATAAATGAGTGGATTAAAGATGGAAAAACTATCAAAGGAACTGATAAAAATCTAGGTGGAACAATGAGATTAGGTTCTTATGATGCGAAATTACAAAATAATTCTAAAATTAAAAAAATTTATGGAAAAAAGATTATCAAAGAAAGACACCGACACAGATATGAAGTTAACATTAATCTAAAAGACAAATTTGAAAAAAAAGGAATGAGTTTTTCTGGTTTATCGCCTGATGGTTTTTTACCCGAGATCATTGAGTTAAAAAATCATCCTTGGTTTATTGGAGTACAGTTTCATCCAGAATTTAAATCTAGACCTTTTGCTCCACATCCATTATTCTCATCTTTTATCAAAGCATCAAAAAATCATAAATGAGTAGTATTAAAGTAAATTGTGGAAAAATAGATATTTCGAACAATGATAAGATTTGTATAATTTCTGGACCTTGCCAGCTTGAAAGTGAACAACATGCAATGGATATGGCAGGAAAAATTAAGGAAATTACTTCAAAATTTGGTCTTGGATTTATTTACAAAACTTCATTTGATAAAGCGAACAGAACAAGCTTAAAAGGCAAAAGGGGAGCTGGATTAGAAGCTTCATTGCCTGTGTTTGATAAAATTAAAAAAGAATTAAATGTCCCTATCCTAACAGACATTCATAATGCTGAGCAATGTGCAATCGTTTCAAAACATGTTGATGTTTTACAAATCCCAGCTTTTTTATGTAGACAAACAGACTTGTTAATTGCTGCAGCTAAAACAAATAAAATTATAAATGTAAAAAAAGGTCAATTTCTTGCACCATGGGATATGGTTAATGTAACAAAGAAAATTTCAGAATCTGGAAATGACAAAATATTAGTAACTGAAAGAGGTGCAAGTTTTGGATACAACACTTTGGTTTCCGACATGAGGTCGTTACCAATAATGGCTAAGAATGGTTATCCAGTAATTTTTGATGCAACACACTCAGTGCAACAACCAGGTGGTCTTGGAGAAAAAAGTGGTGGTCAAAGAGAGTTTGTTGAATATTTAGCAAGAGCTGCAGTTGCAGTTGGAGTTGCAGGGGTTTTTATTGAAACCCATCAAGATCCAGATAATGCTCCATCTGATGGGCCTAACATGGTACCATTAGATAAATTAGAAGATCTTCTAAAACAATTAAGCGATATAGATAATCTTATTAAAAATTAAGTGAGTAAAATTCTAAAAGTTAAAGCAAGACAAGTTTTTGATAGTAGAGGAAATCCAACTATTGAAGCAGAGGTTTATGTAAAAAACAAAAGTGCAAAAGCAATTTGTCCTTCAGGAGCTTCTACAGGTACTTATGAAGCCTACGAAAAAAGAGATACCAGTAATAAAAGATATTTAGGCAAAAGTGTATTCTCAGCAATTAATTTAATTAATTCCAAAATATCAAAAGCTCTGAGAAATAAAAATGTACATGATCAAGAAAGAATAGATGAAATACTTATTAATTTAGATGGCACTAAACAAAAAACAAAACTAGGAGCTAATGCAATATTAGCGGTATCGATGGCTGCAAAAAAGTTATCAGCAAAAGTAAAAAGAATTCCTCTTTATAAATCTTTTTTTGCAACAAAAAATTTTCAATTACCTTTTCCATTAATGAACATCATTAATGGTGGAGCACACGCGAATAATGGTCTTAGAATTCAAGAATTTATGATTAGACCAGATAAAGCAAAATCTTTTTCTGAAGCAATGAGAATGTGTTATTTAGTAATTAAAAACTTAAGTAAATTAATTAAAACAAAAGGTTTAGCCACATCGGTTGGTGATGAAGGTGGATTTGCACCGATGATTAATAATAACAATCAGGCCTTAGATTTAATTGTTTTATCAATTAAAAAATCAGGATTTAGAAATGGTAAAGATGTTTCAATTTGTTTGGATGTTGCAGCTAATGAATTATTTAAAAAAGGTAAATATTCTATTCACTCAAAAAAATATGTTTCCGTTGATAAAACAATTTCAGAATACAAAAAAATGATTGATAAATATAAAATTAAATCCATTGAAGATCCATTTTCTGAAAATGATTGGAAGTCGTGGAGTAAATTAATGAGATCTACTAAAAAAGTACAGATAGTTGGAGATGATCTCTATGTTACAAATTTGGAAAGGTTGAAAAAGGGATTTTTAAATGTTTCATCAAATTCAATTTTGATAAAACTAAATCAAATTGGTACAGTTACCGAAACACTTGATGTCATAAGATTTGCTCAAACTATTGGGTTTAATACTATCATTTCACATCGATCAGGAGATAGCGAAGATACATTTATTGCTGATTTAGCAGTGGGCACTAACTCCAACCAATTAAAAACAGGATCTTTAGCTAGATCTGAAAGAGTGGCCAAATATAACCAATTAATTCGTATAGAAGAAGAACTTGGAAAAAAAGCTAGAATGAATAAGATTCATTAATGCTTCAAAGATTAAAAAAAAATTACCTTTTATTAGTTTCTACTTTTCTGATTCTTTATTTCTTTTTTAATCTTTTATCCGGTCAAAGAGGATTAATTTCATATTTTGAGAAAAAGGAAATTTTAAAAAACTTAAAACAACAAGAATCTTTAATAATTAACCAAATAAGCGACTTGGAATTTAAGAATTCATTGTTAAGTGACAATCTAGATCTTGATTATATAGAATCTTTGATTAGAGAAAGGTTCGTGTTTGGTAAAAAAAATGAAAAAATTTATATAATTAAAAAAAATGAAAATTAGACACCCAGAGAAGCAGAACAAACCGATAAATCCAATTAAAAAAAAACCAGATTGGATAAGATCAAAATTAGTAAATAGTAAAGAATTTTTTTTAACAAAAACAATTGTAAATAAAAATAATCTTGTAACAGTTTGCCAGGAAGCTAATTGCCCAAATATTACTGAATGTTGGAGTAAAAGACATGCTACGTTTATGATTATGGGTGATACATGTACAAGAGCGTGTGCTTTTTGTGATGTTAAAACTGGTAAGCCAGGAAAATTAGATAATCTTGAACCATTAAAAATTTCCCAGGCTGTAAAAAAATTAAATTTAAAACATGTTGTAATAACATCAGTTGATCGAGATGATTTAGATGATGGTGGTTCAAATCATTTTTTTGAAGTTATTAACCTAACAAGAAAAACAAATCCAAATACTACAATTGAAGTTTTAACTCCTGATTTTTTAAGAAAGGGTGATGCTTATAAAAAAGTTTTAGAGGCGGATCCTGATGTTTTTAATCACAATATTGAAACTGTCCCTAGTCTTTATCTAAAAGTAAGACCAGGTTCTAGATATTTCGCATCTTTGGAACTTTTGAAAAATGCTAAAATGATAAATAAGAAAATTTTTACAAAATCAGGAATAATGGTTGGCTTAGGTGAAAAAAAAGATGAAATTTTACAAGTAATGGATGATTTAAAAGCTGCTGATGTAGATTTTATAACTATTGGTCAATACTTACAACCATCTGTTAGACATCATCCTCTTGATAGATATTATACACCAGAAGAATTTGATGAATTAGGAAGTATTGCGAAATCAAAAGGTTTTTTATTAGTTTCTTCATCGCCATTAACAAGATCTTCTTATCATGCAGATGAAGATTTTGCTAAGCTACAACAAAATCGGATAAACAATCATTAATGCCAAAAGCTTCAGTTAAGCGATTAATTGAATGTGAAAAAAAAGACTTGATTGAACTTGTTCTAGATATAGAAAAATATCCTGAATTTGTTCCATTTTGTTTTGATGCTAAAATATATGAAAACAAACAAGATGGTGATTTGCAAAAAATTATTGCTGATTTAACCATTGGTAAAGGCCCATTTAAAGATACATACAAAAGTGATGTTGCTTTTAATAAAAAAACTGATTCAATCTATGTTAAAAATATAGAGGGACCATTAAATCATCTAACAAATAATTGGACATTTAGTGATAAAAATAATGGTATTACCGAGGTCACCTTTGATATTGATTTTGAAATAAAGAATAAATTTTTAAATTCTTTAATGGTAGTCTCTTTTCAATTTGGCTTAGAAAAAATAGCTGATGCTTTTCAAAAAAGAGCTGAAGAATTATTTAGAAATTCTAAGAACTAAATCTAAAGCTTTTTTAACAGTGGCTTTTTGAATGAAAGATCTTTTTTTACTTTTAAATAAGCACTTAATTATTTGAATTTTTTTACCTTTTTTGATTCCGATATAAACCAAACCAACAGGCTTTTGTTTAGTACCACCTTTAGGGCCGGCGATCCCAGTTATAGAAACGTTAATATTGGCTTTTGATATTTTAGATAAGTTATTTACCATTGCCAAACAACATTGGTGACTAACCGCACCATATTTTTTAATAATATTTTTATTAACTCTAAGAATTCTAATTTTAGCTTGGTTAGAGTAGGTGACTAGTCCTAAATTAAATATTTTTGAAACACCACTTATTGAGGTAATTGAACTAGCTAACATTCCACCAGTACAAGACTCAGCAACAGAAAGTTTTAATTTTTTTTTGGTTAAAAGCCTGACTAAAGTTTTCATTAAATTAAATAACTGCTTAATAACATAAAACAAATTAATGATAGAACAACATATAATCCCGCACAAATATCGTCCATTATTACACCGAAACTATTTTTGTAATTTTTGTCAAAATAATTTACTGGAAATGGTTTCAGTATGTCAAAAATTCTAAAAAGTACAAAGCAAATTCCATAAAAAATTATAGCTTCATCAGATGTTTTTTGTGTTCCATGGGATATTTCGTAGAGATAAATTGGTATAGATTGACCTATAAATTCGTCGATAATGACCTCTTTTGGATCTTTATTTTCTTTCTCCTTTATATGGGATGCTACTGCTATGAATGAATAAATAAAAATAATAAGCAAACCTATTAAAACTATATTTGGTGATAACTTTATTATGTGAAAAACAAAATAAAGAAAAATGGTTGTTGCTAAGGATCCAAAAGTTCCAGGAATAATCTTAATTTTTCCTATCCCAAACATTGTTACTAATAATGAATTAAAAGTTTTAATCATATTTTGTAATTGAAATTATGGTTTCACAAGCGATGGCTTTTTCTTTTCCTATTAAACCTAATTTTTCTACTGTTTTACCCTTTAAATTAATTTTATTTTTATTAAGACCTGTTAGTTTTGAGACTGATTTAATTATTTTGTCTCTATATTTTGAAACTCTTGGCTTTTGACAAATTAAGTTTATATCCAAGTTATTTATGTCTAAATTAGATTTATTTAGATCAATTATAATTGGCTTTAACATTTTTGGAGATCTGATGTTTTTAAATTTTTTTGTATTTGGAAAATAAGTTCCAATATCTTTTTTTCTTATAGCCCCCAAAATAGAATCAATAATTGCATGTAAGATTACATCACCATCAGAATGACCCTCAAGACCTGAATGAAAAGGAATTTTAACTCCTCCAAGATAAAGTTTTTTGTTTTTTACTAACTTGTGGATATCAAAACCTATACCATAAAAGGTTTTGGGAGTTTTGATATCATCAATATATGTAATTTTATTATTTGATTTTTCACCAGGTATAAATTTGATTTTGAAATCTTTATTTATAAATAATGTTGCTTCATCAGTAACTTTATTTTTGTGATCTTTTGCTATTTCATATAGCTCTTTAAATCTAAATGCTTGAGGGGTTTGGGTTAATAACAAATTATTTCTATTAAGATTAAATATTCGATTTTGAGTTTTATATTTTATTGTGTCTTTTGAATTGATAATTGGAACTACGGCTTTGTTATTTTTCAAATTTTTAGCAATATTTTTGAGTAATCTAATTGAGAAATTAGGCCTAGCAGCATCATGTATAAATACATTTTTTGGCTTATATCTTTTTAGAAATTTTAAAGCTTTAAAAGAGGAGTCTGATCTTTCCTTTCCTCCTTTAATAATACTTATTGATTTAGGATACTTCTTTTTTTTTAAATGTTTAAGATTGTTTGAAACAATTAAAATTTTTTTAAATAGCTTTGAATTGAGGGATTTTTCTACGGAATGATCAATTATTTGTTTATTTCTGTAACTAAAGAATTGTTTTGGTATTTTTTTATTAAATCTCTTACTTTTTCCAGCAGCTAATATTACAAAATAGTTGTTCATTCGTTTAAATGCTATAATTCTAATTTATGTTAGAATTTTTGAAAAAAAATATATTCATTATTATTCTATCTACTATCACACTATTTATAGGTTTTTTAACTTTTTTAACATTCATTGATAGAAGTTTTGTTGAATTAAATCAAAAAAATTTACAATATTTATTAATTTTAAATATTTTTTTACTCGTATTACTATTTATATTTATCTTTGTTGAAGTTAAGAATTCTATTAAGAATGATATTGATGAAGATGGTTTAACTTCTAACAAAAAATATATAACTTATTTCTCTTTGTTTACTCTTATACCTTCAATCTTAATTTCAATCTTCTCTTTATTTCTTTTTTCTTTCGCGTTAGAAAAGTATTTTGACAAAAAAGTCACTACAGTTGTTAATAATTCTTATGAACTTGCAAAAAATTATGTTGAAGAGGTGAGAAACAAAATTCAATCAGATATTATTTTGATTGCCTTCGATACGAATAAAAGTGCTAATTTTTTAAATGAAAATGTAAATGAATATCTAAGGTTTTTGAGAACACAAAAAATTATTAGAGATGTTGATGAAATCCATATTATTAATAAAGACAAAAAATTATTATATTCAACGGAAAAAAAAGAAAAATACGTACCGCCAGTTGACAAAGCTCTAAATTTAGTACTCGAAGATGACAGACCATTAAAAATAATTAATACAAAAGAAAACATTTCTGCCGCTATAATGCGACTACAATCATCTGAAGATCGTTTTTTGTATGTTGTAAAATTTTTAGATAAAAATATTTCGAATTATTTAGCTGAGTCCCAAGAAGCTATAAATTTTTATTATACTGTCGAAGAAAGAAGCACAGGAATAAAGATTTCTTTTTTTATAATTTATATAATTATTGTTTCATTGTTGTTATTTATCTCTATTACAATTGCAATTAGATTTTCTTCAAGATTTTTTAGATCTATTAATAATCTAATTTTTGCTTCAACAGAAATAGGTCATGGAAATCTTAATGCAAAAGTACCAGAAATTAAAACTGATAAAGATATGGAAGTTTTAAATAAAAATTTTAATTCCATGATTAGTAGACTTAAAAACCAGCAAGAAAAATTAATTATAAATGAGAGGTATAAAGCATGGGGAAATTTATCAAGAAAACTAGCCCATGAAATTAAAAATCCCCTTACACCAATTCAATTAACAATTGATCGAATTAGAAATAAATACTCTGAACAAATCACCAATGAAGACCAAGAGTCATTTAGAGAAAATTTGAAAATTATAAATACTCAAATAAAACAAATAGAAAATTTAGTTAATGAATTCTCAGATTTTGCAAGAATGCCAAAACCGATTTTAAAAAAAAATAATTTAGTGAAGTTACTATATGAAAATATCAAATTATTATCAGAGGTTAATAAATCCATTGAAATAAACTTAAACAAAAAAGATGTGGAGATTTTACTCGAATGCGACAAAGAGCAAATTTCAAGAGTTTTCATTAACTTAATAAAGAATTCTATTGAGAGCATTGAACAAAAAGTTGAAAAAAACCCCGATTTTAAAAAGAAAATTTTAATTGATATTTCATCAAATAATGACCATATTTTAATATCAATAGAGGACAATGGTGTTGGTTTTGACAAAAATAATATTGAGGAAATTTTAAATCCGTATTACACAACAAAAAAAAATGGAACTGGACTAGGCCTATCTATAGTAAACAAAATTATAAATGATCACAAAGGTGAACTTGAATTCATTCCAATTAATAATGGCGCAAAAATACAGATAAGATTTTATTTTAATGACAACAGAAATATTAATAGTTGATGATAATGCGGATATAAGAAATATTCTAAATGATTTAATTGTTGATGCTGGTTACAAAACTAGAGTAGCGGCTAATTATAATCAAGCGTTAAAAGAAATTGATAAAAAAATGCCTGATGTTGCTATCCTAGATGTAAAATTAGATAAAGGTGATAATGATGGAATAGAGCTATTAACTCATATTAAGTCTAAAAATAAAGATGTTCCAGTAATTATTATTACAGGTCATGCTAATATTGAGATGGCAGTAAATTCATTAAAACATGGCGCATTTGAATTTGTAGAAAAACCTTTTGACCAAGCTAGATTATTAAACTTTATAACCAGAGCCGTTGAAAATCTTCAATTAAAAAAACAAAATAAGGATTATGAAAATAAGTTATTTTCTTCATATGATTTAATAGGTGACAGTAAAAATATATCTACAATACGAGAACAAATAAAAAAGATATCCTTAACTGAAAGCAGGATTCTTATATATGGCCCATCAGGTTCAGGAAAAGAATTAATTGCAAGAAAAATTCATAAAAATTCTAAAAGAGAAAAAAATCCATTTATTGTCTTAAATGGAGCACTTCTTGACTCAGATAAATATGAACAAGAATTATTTGGGGAGGAAAAAAGTGATGGTTCCATCTCATATGGTGCTTTAGAAAAAGCTAATAAAGGTACTTTATTGATTGACCAAGTTTCTGAAATACCTCTTGTAATTCAATCAAAAATATTAAGAGTTCTTATTGATCAAAAATTTAAAAGATTAAATGGTAATAATGATATCAATGTTGATGTTAGATTAATTTGTTCATCAAGCAAGGATTTAAAAGATGAAATAAAAATAGGCAATTTTAGAGAGGATCTTTATCATAGATTAAATGTTTTTGAAATTAACATTAAATCTTTAAATGAAAGAATTTCAGATATACCTCTTTTAATAAGATATTTTTCAAAGATGATTTCTGCAAATTATAATATTAAAGAGTTAGATATTGATGAAAATGATACATATATATTAAATCATAATTGGAAAGGCAATGTGAGAGAACTTAGAAATTTAATTGAAAGGATTGCAATTTTACAACCCGACACAAAAGATAAAACTTCTAACATTGTGAAAGAGTCTTTAAAAAGCGACAATTATGATGATAAAATTGCAGAAAATAGTTTATCTGTGCCGTTAAAAGAGGCTAGAGAAAACTTTGAAAAAGAGTATTTAACTATTCAGCTTAAAAAATTTAATGGAAATATATCTAAAACAGCTAATTTTGTCGGTATGGAGAGAAGTGCACTCCACAGAAAGCTTAAAGGCTTAGGAATAAAAGAATTTAACTAAAATGAATATAATCATTTGTGGTGCCGGTAGAGTAGGTTTTACTATTGCAAAGTTATTGAGTGAACAAGGCCATTCTATAACAGTTATTGATCAATCAAGTGAGGACATACAAAAAATTAACGATAGTTTGGATGTGAAAGCAATCGTTGGAAAAGCTACATATCCATCAATACTTGAAAAGGCCAATGCTGCTGAAACAGACATGATTATAGCGGTTACGAGGAACGATGAAATTAATATGCTTATTTGTCAAATAGCATTCTCAATATTCAATATTCAAAAAAAAATAGCAAGAATTAGATCTCAAGACTATCTAAACCCGAGATTTACTAGAGTTTATAATAAAGAAAATTTACCAATTGATGTGATTATTTCTCCCGAGATTGAAATTGCTAAATCAATCCAAAGAAAATTAGAAGCACCAGGTGCATTAGATAGTGTGCCCTTTGCTGATAACAAAATAAGATTACTTGAAATATTTATTAAAGATGATTGTAAATCTATAGGTATTAAGTTTAATGAGCTAACAAATAAATATCCAACATTAGAGGCTAATATTATCGGAATTAATAGAGATAATAAATTTTTTATTCCAAAAAAGACAGACTCAGTAAAAAAAGATGACAAAATTTATGTAATCATTAACTCATCTCAGATGGCAGAAACTCTTGAAGCTTTTGGACATGAGGAAAAAATTTCAAAAAAGATTTTAATAATAGGTGGAGGAAATATTGGTTTTAATTTAGCTAAGAACATTGAAGAAACCTTAGAAACAGTGAGAGTTAAAATCGTTGAAAAGAATAAAGAGCGAGCGGAGTTTTTAGCAAATCAATTAAACGATGCTATCGTTATAAATGGTGATGGACTAGATGAAGAAGTTTTAACTGAAGCAAATTTAGGAGAAGCCGAAACTGTATTAGCTCTAACGAATGATGACGAAGATAACCTAATGGTCAGTGTGTTAGTTGAAAAATTTGCAAAAGACCAAAAAGATATAGATGATAAAAGAACAATGGCATTGATTAACAAACCAAATTATTCACTTCTCCAATCATCATTAAAAATTGATGATTTAATTGATCCAAGAATGACTACTGTTTCAAGTATTTTAAAACATATCCATAAAGGAACGATTGAAAATGCATATACTCTATCAGATGGTGAATACGAAGTAATTGAAGCTGAAATAATTGAAACTTCTGAATTAATCAATAAAGAAATAAAAAATTCCAATTTACCAGATGAACTAAGAATTGGCGCTGTATTAAGAGATAAAAAAATAATTATACCTAGATCCAATTTTATTTTCAAAAAAGATGATAGAGTTGTATTTATTGTTAAAAAAGACTCCATATCCTTTGTAGAAAATATTTTTAGATTAAGTTCAGTATAATTAGATGTTTGGATTACAAATTAAATATCTAAGTTTCTTTTTTGGATTAATTTCTATTTTATCTTTTTTTAATATAATTTACTCTTACTATTTCAATCTTTATCTAAATTTAGATACTTATTATTTAAGTTTATTTTTATCTTTAATTCTAGCAATCCTTTTTTATAGTTTAAAAATATCTTCCCAAAAAACATCGATTTTTCAAAAAATTTTAACTGTTTTTCTTGGATATATTTTACTACCTTTAATTTTATCTGTCCCTTTTTACCTAAGCATTTACAATCTAACTTTTATAAATTCTTTTTTTGAAGCAGTTTCAGGTTTTACCTCTACTGGTTTTACTATCTTTGAAAATATAAAAAATATTGACCAAAGTCTGATATTATGGAGATCAACTATCCAATGGATAGGGGGGTTGTATTTCTTATTTTCAATAATTTATCTGATAGATATTTATGATGAAAATTTTAAAAAAACGTTAACAAATTTTTTTTCATTTAATACCTCTGAAATATTTAAACAAGCTATTAAAGTGTTTTTTATATATTCTGGTATAACTTTAGTAATTTTCATAATATTAAATTTATTTTCCATAAGAACTTTTGACTCATTAAATTTAGCATTTTCTTTAATTTCTTCAGGAGGTTTTTTACCTACAAACAGTTTGTCTAATATAATTAAGAATGACACTCAAACAATTGTTTTCTCATTTTTAATGTTAACATCTTTTTTTAGCATTTTTTTTAGTTATAATTTATTTTTCTTTAAGAAAAAAAATATTAATTTTCTATACGAAGATATCAATCTAATAATTTACTTCATTATTGTTTTAATTATTTTCTTTATATTTTTTAGTTTTAATCAGAATTTTTTGAATTATTTTTTATCAATATCAAGTAGTATGTCGAATATTGGTTTTGCACTAGATAATTCAAATACAAATTTGACTTTCATTTATTTGATTTTGGTAATTATTGGAGGATCTTTTTTTTCTACAAGTTCAGGGCTAAGATTTATGAAAATTTATTCTTTATTTAAATATTCAGTCAATCAAATTCTATCATTTAGTAGACCAAAGAATATATATAAAAATAAGTTATTTTTCTCTGAAGTTAATTTCGACTTTGATGAGATAAGTAAATATTTTTTATCTGTTCTCATATTTATCTTATCACTTTTTATTTTAACAACTTTGTTGACCATAAATGAATTTAGCTTTGAAAATTCATTTAAATTATCTATTCTAACGTTAATGAATACTGTTAATTCAAGTTCTTATGGTTTAAGTGACTTAACTTTTTACAATCTTACATTTTTTACTAAATATTGTCTTATTTTTTTTATGATTGTTGGACGAATTGAGTTGTTAACAATCTTACTTCTTATGAAAAAATTCCTTTTTAAAAATTAGTTAATTATTGTATATGTAATAAGATTTTGCGCCCTTAGCTCAGCTGGATAGAGCATCGGTTTTCTAAACCGAGGGTCGTAGGTTCGAATCCTTCAGGGCGCGCCATACTAGCACATTTTTGGTTAAAATTTATCTTGACTAGATTTTCAATTAATTCGAAATGAGATTAAATTTTCCTTGAACCCCTATTTTTATCATGTTTAAATTAAGGATATTCAAAAGTAATTTTGAATTATTTGTTAACAAATAAATAAACAATAGGAAGAAATATGTTTAAATACTTAAAACAATTAACTTCTTTAGTTGCTATGGTTGCTGTGTTGTTCACTTTTACAACAGAGTCTATGGCTGCTAAAAAATCTAAAACACTTAAAAACACTCAGAAAAAAGGGTTTGTAAGATGTGGAGTATCTCAAGGTCTTCCAGGATTTTCTAATGCTGATGCTGCAGGAAATTGGACTGGTGTTGACGTTGACGTATGTAGAGCTGTAGCTGCTGCAGTATTAGGTGATGCAAATAAAGTTAAGTTTACACCACTAAGTGCTAAAGAAAGATTTACTGCTTTAACTTCTGGTGAGATTGATATCTTATCAAGAAACACAACTTGGACTCTTTCTAGAGATGCTGATATCGGACTTACTTTCGTTGGAGTAAACTTCTACGATGGTCAAGGCTTTATGGTAAGAAAAAGCTCAGGTATAACTTCAACTGGTCAATTCAAAGATGGTATCTCAGCTTGTACTAACATTGGTACAACAACTGAGTTAAACATGAGAGACTTCTTTAACTCAAAAGGAATTTCTTATGAGCCAGTTGCTTTCGAAAAAGCTGACGAAGTTGTTGCTGCTTACGATGCAGGTAGATGTGATACATACACTACTGATAAATCTGGTTTAGCTGCTCAAAGAACAAAAATGAAAAACCCTGATGAACACATTGTTCTACCAGAAACTATTTCTAAAGAACCTTTAGGACCAGTTGTTAGACAAGGTGATGCAGTTTGGGAAGATATCGTAAGATGGTCTTTGAACACTATGATAGAAGCTGAAGAGTATGGTATCACTTCAGCAAATGCAGACATGATGAAAACCTCAGACAACCCAGCAATCAAAAGATTAGTTGGAGCTGAAGGTGAATTAGGTGCTGCTTTTGGTCTAGACAACGACTGGAGCTTAAGAATTATCAAGCAAGTTGGTAATTATGGTGAGAGTTATAAGAGAAATATAGCTGACACTGGAATTTTACCAGACAGAGGTCCAAACCAATTATGGACAAAAGGCGGAATACTTTACGTTCCACCTGCAAGATAATTGTAAGTTTAAATTAATTAAAAAGGGCTAGATTTTTCTAGCCCTTTTTTTATAAACTCATATATTATCGGCAAAGTGAATTTTAAACTTAAAGATATAGTCCCACAATTAATTACGGTTTTAGCTGTAGTCTTAGTTTTTGGTTTTTTTACTTATAACGCCCAAATCAATATGGAAAATAGAGGTATTGATTTTGGTTATGGTTTTCTATCTCAAGAATCTTCTTTTGACGTTCAGTTTTCATTAATTGAATATGATGGATCACATTCGTATTTCAGAGCCTATTTAGTTGGTCTTCTAAATACCATTCTTGTTTCAGTCATCGGAATAATTATTGCAACAATATTAGGAGTAATAGTTGGTATAGCAAGATTATCCCCTAATTATTTAATTAATAAATTTGCAGCTTTCTATGTTGAATTTTTTAGAAATATTCCACTACTTTTACAAATATTTTTTTGGTATTTTGCTGCATTACGTGCTTTACCACTTCCGCAGGATGCTGAAGCAATGTTTGGAGTTTTTTTTCTAACTATAAAAGGCTTGTATGTTCCAGCATTTATTTGGCAAAATTTTAATATTTTCTTTTATTCAATTATAGCTGCAATCATAGCAATCATTGTTATACGAGCGCATGCCAAAAAAGTTCAGGAAAATCAAGGTAAACAAATTCCAGTTTTTTTAATTTCTCTAGGACTGATATTTATTCTTCCATTTTTAAGTTTTTTAATTGGAGGCGTAAGACTTTCTTTTGAAGTTCCTGTTTTAAAACAATTGGCAACAACGTCATTTATTTATGAGGGTGGAGTTAGTTTACCCCCAGAATTAATAGCATTAACATTATCTTTATCTTTATATACAGCAACATTTATCGCAGAATGTGTCAGAGCTGGAATTCAAGGTGTTGGTAAAGGTCAAAAAGAGGCAGCAGCATCAATCGGACTTACCCCTAATCAAGTACTTAAATTAGTTATTATGCCTCAAGCTTTGAGAATAATAATTCCGCCAACAACAAATCAATATCTAAATTTAACTAAAAATTCATCTTTAGCGGCAGCGATAGCTTATCCAGATTTAGTATTAGTCTTTGCCGGAACAGCATTAATGCAAACAGGTAAGGCAATTGAAATAGTATCAATCACTATGTTTACTTATCTAACTTTGAGCATTTCGATCTCAATTTTAATGAACTGGTATAATAAAAAAATAGCTATTCAGGAGAAATAATGTCTAATATTAATTTTCTAAAACCTGATAGAACTAACCTTAATACCTTTTTGTATCTTGGTTCTTTTTTATTTTTTATTAGTATTTTAGATGTTTTTCTTAATTCTTTTTTTAGATTAAATTTAACTGGTTTTTTACCTAATTTTTTAAGTTTCTTATTACCTCTAATATTTGGTTTTATTGGTCTTTATTTCATTCGAATAGAGTACAGTGGAATAAAAAATTTAGACCTCTTAAATAAACATATAAATACAAATAATTTTAATGCTGTTTTGTCATTATTGATAATATTCATAATCATCAAATCTTTACCACCTATATTAAGCTGGTTTGTTATCGATGCTAGTTTTGCAGGAGATACAAAAGATGTTTGCACAGGTTCTGGTGCATGCTGGACGTATATTAAGGTTTGGATGAGAAGGTTTATGTATGGAATGTATCCAAATGCAGAACAATGGAGAATTAATTTATCATTTGTAGCTTTAGTGTTACTCGGCTCTGTCGGATATTTTGCAACTGATAAATTTAAGAAATATTTAACACTTTATTATGTAGTTATTTATCCTTTAATTGCGTTTTTATTTATCTTCTTTTTTATTTCAGGTGGCCCTGTATTTTTTGACTTTTCTTATGGGATTATTGCTGCAATTTTATCTATCATCATTGGTTTTTTAATTCCAAGTAAATTCAAGTTTTATTACTTTTTAATTGTTCCTTTGGCGCTTTATGTAATTTTGAAATATTTTCTTTTTTTTGAAGAATACATTGAACTTGGAAAATTAGATGGTTTAAATTGGGTTGAAACGGGTGCATGGGGAGGTCTGTCGCTAACATTTATAATTTCTTTTTTCTGTCTTATTTTCTGTTTTCCAATCGGAATGGCTTTTGCTCTTGGAAGAAGATCAGAATTTCCATTAATTAGATATATATCAGTTGGCTTTATTGAATTCTGGAGAGGTGTTCCACTAATCACAGTTTTATTCATGTCTGCTGTAATGTTTCCGATGTTTTTACCAGAAGACTTTTTCATTGATAAATTGGTAAGAGCCATTATAGCAATTTCTTTATTTGAAGCTGCGTATGTTGCAGAAGTTATAAGAGGTGGCTTACAAGCTTTACCAAGAGGCCAATACGAAGCTGCGAAATCATTAGGTATGGGTTATTGGAAAATGCATATTTTTGTAATTTTACCTCAGGCTCTAAAATTAGTAATACCAGGAATAGCAAATACTTTCTTAGCACTTGTAAAAGATACTCCATTAATATTTGTTGTCGGATTATTAGAAATAGTTGGGATGTTAAATTTAGCTAAAACAAATCCGAAATGGTTAGGATTTGCGATGGAAGGGTATGTATTTGCTGCTATAATTTTCTGGATTATTTGTTATGCAATGAGTAAATATAGTTATAATCTAGAACAAAAATATAAAACCGATAGATAAAAATTTATGTCAGATAGTATTATCCAAATAAGTAATATGAATAAGTGGTTTGGTGATTTCCAAGTTTTAAAGGGAATAAATTTAGAAGTTAAACCAAAAGAAAAAATTGTTGTTTGTGGTCCATCTGGATCAGGAAAGTCTACATTAATTCGATGTATTAATAGATTAGAAGAGCATCAAGAAGGTAATATTGTTGTTGATGGAACTGAATTAACAGAGGATACAAAAAATATTGAACAAATTAGAGCTGAAGTTGGAATGGTATTTCAACAATTTAATTTGTTTCCTCACTTATCTATTTTGGATAACTGCACATTAGCTCCTATTTGGGTTAAAAAAATGCCCAAAAAAGAGGCCGAAGAATTAGCATTAAAACATCTAGAAAGAGTACAAATTCTTGATCAAGCACAAAAATATCCAGGACAATTATCTGGGGGACAACAACAAAGAGCTGCTATTGCAAGAGCTTTATGTATGGAGCCAAAAATAATGCTTTTTGACGAACCTACATCAGCTTTAGATCCTGAAATGATTAAAGAAGTATTAGATGTTATGGTAAACTTGGCAAAACAAGGAATGACTATGATTGTAGTTACACATGAAATGGGTTTTGCAAAAGAAGTTGCAGATCAAATGATATTTATGGATGAAGGAATGATAGTAGAAAAAGCTGATACTAAAGAATTTTTTGCTAATCCAAAGAGTGATAGAACCAAACTTTTCTTAAGCCAGATACTATAGTTCAAGCTAATTTCAAGAAATATTTCTCAAATTATAGCCTAAGTAATGCTTGACATATTTCCCTTAATACGGGTTTTTAAGTAAAAAAATAAAAATTTATTGTTGCAGTAGGTATTAAAAACTAGTTGAATTAGTTTTTATAAAAATTAAGAGGGGTCTTAATGGAAGATAATTTTAATAAGCATTTAGGCAACAAGCTTAAGCTTAGAAGACTAGCACTAGGTTTAACTCAAACTAAAGTAGCAAAAGCAATTAACGTAACATTTCAACAAATCCAAAAATATGAAAAAGGCACTAATGGAGTAAGTTCAATAAGATTATTACAATTATCCAATTATCTTAAAGTGCCAATAAATTATTTTTTTGAGGATTTTTCAGAATATCTTATAAATTTAGAAAAATCACAAGAAGGGCATATGAATGTAAATTATAATTTTTTAGTGAAATTATATTCTGAGTTAAATGCTGATCAAAAGTTAAAGTTTAATAAATCACTACAGGTAGCAGGTAATATTTCGAAGGTCGTTTAATTTCTGGCTCCTCGGGCAGGACTCGAACCTGCGACCAATTGATTAACAGTCAACTGCTCTACCAACTGAGCTACCGAGGAATATTAAAATCTCAACTTACTTTTTTTTTTCACTAAAACAAGATTTTTTTTGGAGGCAACGCCCGGAATCGAACCGGGATACAAGGATTTGCAATCCTCTGCGTAACCATTCCGCCACGTTGCCATATGTTTTAGAAGATAGCTACACTGAGTTTTATATAAAATATTTGCAATTAGTCTATTAAATAACGTTCCAATTTGATTATTGTTAATTTAGATTATTAAATTATAAACTAATAATACCCATGATAAGCGATAAATATATACATTCAAAAGTTGAAGATAAAATTTATGGTTATTGGGAGAAAAATAAATTATTTAAACCGCAAAAAAATTCAAAAAAATTTTCAGTTGTAATTCCACCACCCAATGTAACTGGCAGTTTACATATGGGTCATGCTTTAAATAATTCAATTCAAGATTTATTAGTTCGTTATTATCGTATGAATAATTACGAAACATTATGGCAACCTGGAACTGATCATGCAGGTATAGCCACCCAAGCACTCGTAGAGAAAAAATTAGAAAAAGAAAATTTAAGTAAAATTGACCTAGGTAGAGAAAAATTTATAGAAAAAGTATGGGAATGGAAAAATGAATATGGGGACATTATTATCAACCAACTAAAAAAATTAGGATGTTCATGTGATTGGTCAAGAAATGCATTCACTATGGATGAAAATTTATCAAAATCAGTCATTAGAGTTTTTGTAGAATTACACAAAAAAAGATTGATTTATAAGGCTGAAAAACTTGTTAATTGGGACACTGTTTTAAAAACTGCGATTTCAGATTTGGAAGTAGATCAAAGAGAGATGAATTCTAAGATTTACTATATTAGATACCCAATAGACAATTCGTCAGAATTTATCACTATTGCCACAACGAGGCCTGAGACAATGCTAGGGGATACTGCGATTGCAGTAAATCCAAAGGATAAAAGATATAAAGACTATGTTGGCAAAACTGTCACAATACCAATCGTAGGTAGAAAAATAAAAATTATTAAAGATAATTATGCTGATCCAGAGCAAGGAACTGGAGCATTAAAGATCACTCCAGCACATGATTTTAATGACTATGATGTTGGTCAAAGAAATAAATTAGAAATAATTAATGTTTTTACGGAAGAAGGAAAAATAAATGATAATGCTCCAAGAGATTATATTGGCTTAGATAGGTTTGATGCCCGTAAAAAAATATTGAATGAATTAAAAGAAAAAGACTTTTTTGTAAAAGAAGAAAATATCAAAAATAAAGTTCCATACGGCGATAGATCGAATTCAGTAATTGAACCTTTTTTAACAGAGCAATGGTTTGTTGATGCAAAGAAATTAGCGATCAAAGCTAAAAAAATTGTAAAAACAAAAAAAACAAATTTCTTTCCATCTAATTGGTCTAAAACTTATTTTCAGTGGATGAATAATATTGAACCATGGTGTATTTCACGACAATTATGGTGGGGGCATCAAATACCAGCTTGGTATGGACCTGATCAAAAAATCTTTGTTGCGATCAATGAAAATGATGCAATTAAACAAGCAAAAAAATATTATAAAAAAGATGTAAAACTTACTAGAGATCCCGATGTTTTAGATACATGGTTTTCATCAGGATTATGGCCATTCGCAACTTTAGGTTGGCCTGAAAAAAAAGATTACGTAAAGAAATTTTATCCAACAACAGTTTTAGTAACAGGTTTTGATATTATTTTTTTCTGGGTAGCTAGAATGATTATGTTTGGTATGGAATTTTTAAATAAAGAACCCTTCAAAGATATTTATGTACACGCGTTAGTAAGAGATGAAAAAGGACAAAAAATGTCTAAGTCAAAAGGGAATGTTATTGATCCATTAGATCTAATTGAAAAATATAGTGCTGATGCATTACGTTTTACTTTACTTTCTATGGCGTCCCCAGGAACTGATGTTAAACTTTCAGAAGATAGAGTTAAAGGATATAGAAACTTTTTAAATAAATTATGGAATGCTAATAATTTTTTAATTACTAATAAATGTGATTTTAAAAAAACCAATAAAGTTCCAAAAATCTCATTAAATATCAATAAATGGATCTATTCGGAGTTAATAGAAACTAAAAATAAAATTCAAAAAAATATTGAAGATTATCGATTTGATGAAGCAGCAAAAAATGCCTATCAATTTGCATGGCACTCATATTGTGACTGGTATATTGAGCTGTCTAAAACAATTCTGTACTCAGGGGATAAAAAGGCAAAAACAGAGGTAAAAGAAGTTTCTGCTTATGTTTTTAAGCAAATATTGGTTATGCTTCATCCTTTCATACCATTTGTAACTGAGGAAATATGGTTAAAGAACAAATTTGATGAGTCTAATAAAAATTTCCTTATGTATAAAAATTGGCCTACTGGAAAAATCAAAAAAGACCAATCACTAAAAGAAGTTGAAAAAATTATTAAAATTATCTCTGAATTAAGATCATTTAAAAATGAATTAAATGTCAGCCCTGGTTCATTTGTTGATGTTGCGATTAATAAAATTGCTAAAAAAAATAAATCATTAGTTAATAATAATGATGTTATTTTAAAAAAACTGGGTCGTATCAACAATTTTTTTGATAAAGAACAGGATAAACCCTCTGCAACACTTGTTATTTCTGGGGACATTTTTAAGATTTATTTTGATGAAAATGTTGATCTAAATTTGATTAAAGAAAATTTAAAAAAACGTCAGAATAAATATCAAGACGAACTAGATAAGATTTCTCAACGATTATCTAATAAAGGCTTTACAGATAGAGCCCCAAAAAATATTGTTGAACAAGAAAAAACTAACTATAGTAGCCTTAAAGATAATATCAAAAAAATATCTTTAACTATTGAGAGTTTATAATGCGGAAATTTAATAAAAAAAAATTACCTAGTAGACATACATCCTTAGGTCCAGATAGAGCGCCTCATAGATCTTTTTATTATGCAATGGGTGAAACTGAAAAAGATGTTTCAAAACCATTTATAGGAGTTGTATCAACTTGGAATGAAGCTGCTCCTTGCAATATTGCCCTTATGCGACAAGCGCAATCAGTGAAAAAGGGGGTTAGAGCATCAGGAGGGACGCCAAGAGAATTTTGCACAATTACGGTTACTGATGGTATTGCTATGGGTCATGAAGGAATGAAATCGTCTTTAATTTCAAGAGAAGTTATAGCTGATAGTGCTGAATTAACAGTGAGGGGTCATTGTTATGATGCATTAGTAGGTATCGCAGGTTGTGACAAATCTTTACCAGGATTAATGATGTCCATGGTTAGATTAAACGTACCAAGTGTATTTATATATGGCGGCTCAATCCTTCCAGGAAAATATAAAGGTAAAGATGTTACTGTTGTAGATGTTTTTGAAGCGGTTGGAAAACATTCATCAGGTCAAATGTCTGCTAAAGAGTTAAGAAAATTAGAATTAGTAGCGTGTCCTACGGCGGGAGCGTGTGGTGGTCAATTTACTGCAAATACAATGGCATGTGTTTCAGAAGCAATCGGTTTAGCGTTACCTTATTCAGCAGGAACACCAGCTCCATATGAAGAAAGAGATAAATATGCAAAAGCAAGTGGCCGAATGGTTATGGAATTATTAGCAAAAAAAATTAAACCAAGAGATATCGTTTCAAAAAAAGCATTAGAAAATGCTGCAACAATAGTTGCTGCAACTGGTGGCTCTACAAACGCAGCATTACATTTACCAGCAATCGCAAATGAAGCAGGAATTAAATTTGATTTAATGGATGTTGCAAAAATATTTAAAAGAACTCCATATCTTGCTGATTTAAAACCAGGTGGAAAATATGTTGCTAAAGATATGTGGTTAGCTGGCGGTGTTCCAATGTTATTAAAAACTCTTTATGATGGTGGATATATTCATGGAGATTGCATGACCGTTACAGGTAAAACTATGAAAGAAAATTTAAAAGGTATTAAATTTAACCCAAAACAAAAAGTTTTAAGAGCTTACAACAGACCTTTATCACCAGATGGTGGTGTTGTAGGGTTAAAAGGAAATTTAGCTCCAGAAGGTGCAATTGTAAAAATTGCTGGTCTTAAAAAATTACAATTTACTGGAAGAGCAAGATGTTTTGATAATGAAGAAAGTGCAATGAAAGCAGTTCAAAGTAAAAAATACAAAGATGGAGATGTAATTATTATTAGATACGAAGGACCAGTAGGGGGACCAGGAATGAGAGAAATGCTTTCAACAACAGGTGCAATTTATGGACAAGGTAAAGGAGAGAAGGTTGCTTTAATTACAGATGGAAGATTTTCAGGAGCAACTAGAGGCTTTTGTGTTGGCCATGTAGGTCCAGAGGCAGCTTTAGGTGGTCCAATAGCCTTATTACGTAATGGTGATTTAATTGATATTGATGCTAAGAAGGGTACAATTAATGTCCGATTAACCAGAGCTCAATTAGCTTCAAGAAAAAGAAAATGGAAGGCTAAAAAATCTGATTTTGGTTCTGGAACTCTTTGGAAATATGCACAAACAGTTGGGCCAGCAAGTTTAGGAGCCCCAACTCATCCTGGTAAGAAAAAAGAAGTTAAGGAATATTCAAAAATTTAATGAAAATTCGCCCAGTTATTTTGTGTGGTGGCGCTGGAACAAGACTTTGGCCAAAAGCTAAAAAACATCAAGCAAAACAATTTATTGATTTTGGTAATTGGACTTTATTAGGCAAAACTTTAGAGAGAGTTAAAGCATCTATATATGATGCACCAATTATAAGCACTAATGCAAAATATTTAAGACAAGTTAAACAACATCTAAAGAAACACAAAATAAGAAAATTTAAGATAGTTTTAGAGCCAGCAAAAAGAAATACAGCACCCGCTATATTAAGTACGGCTTTAATTAAAGACATTCCAAACAAACAACCATTAATGTTTTTGGCTGCTGATCATTTGATAGAAAAAGTTGGTTTATTCAATAAAGCTATCAAAAAAAATCAAAAGAAACTTACTCAAAACAATATTTTTATCTTTGGGATTAAACCCAAAATGCCCTCAAGTGAATTTGGTTATTTTTTAACCAGAAATAACAAAGTATCTAGATTTGTAGAAAAACCCAAAGAGGCTAAAGCTAAACAAATAATTAGTAAAAAAGGTTATTGGAATTCTGGAATGTTTTATTTGAGAAAAGACTCAATAATAAATAATTTTAAGAAATACCAACCAAATATTTATCGAAATTGTAATAAAGCAGTATTAAAAGCAAAATATAAAAGTGATGTATATTATTTAAACAAACAATCTTTCACAAAAGCAAAAGCCAAGTCTTTTGACTATGCAATATTAGAAAAAACCAAAGATATAAATGCTATCAAATTAGATATTCCTTGGTCTGATTTAGGGTCTTGGAAAGAAATCTGTAAGATGTATGGGCGAAATAAAAGACATTATTTTAAAAAGAAGAATGTATTTCATAGACCTTGGGGTAGTTATGTTAATTTATTTAATGGTAAAGAGTTCTTGATTAAAGAATTATATGTAAAACCCAAAGGTATATTAAGTCTTCAGAAACATCATCATAGAGCTGAGCACTGGGTAGTTACTCATGGTAAACCTAAAATTACTTTAAATAAGAAATATTTCACTATGAAACCTGATGAAACTATTTTTATTCCATTAGGCGCAATTCATAGAATAGAAAATCCCTATAAAAAACCAGTTAAAATAATTGAAGCTCAAGTAGGCTCGATTTTAAAAGAAACAGATATAGTGAGATATCAAGATATTTATGGCAGAGTAAAATAATTATTTTACAAGAAAATTCACTTTTTTATTTGATAGATTTAAATGAATTTTTTTATATGAACCAAAATTATCTCCATCAATTTGAACAGGTATCAAATCATTTCCATCAATTGTAATGTTTTGTGAATAAGTAGTAATAACATTTTTATTTTTACTTAAATCACCATTAAGAATTATTAAAAATATAGAATATAATAAATTGATCCTAGTTAAATCCTTAAATATATATGTGACTATTTTATTTTCAAAAATATTTGTTTTATTTATTTTATGATGTCCAGCGTAATATTTGGTATTTGAAGATAATATCCAGTCTGCTTGACAAAATTGTCCATCAAAAGTAACATTTAATTTTTTATTATTCATAAACAAGAAATATTGAAAACCTTTGATACCAAATATCACTTTTCCAAGAATTTTTTTAATTTTTGAATTAATTGAATGAACAATTTTTGCATCCCATCCTATACCAGCCATTAAAAAGAAATAATTCTCGTTAATTTTTACAAGATTAGAGGATTTATAATTATTAGAAATCAATACATTGACTATATCATCAATCTTTTTATTCATTGATAATTCAGCTTGCAATAAATTTGCTGTCCCAGCAGGTATATAGCCTATAGCAAAATCGTCTTTAAAATTAAAATCATTCTTTATTAACTCATTAATTGCAAAAGAAACAGACCCATCTCCACCAGCAACTATTAATCGATCGTAATTTTTTTGATTAAAGTTTTTAAAAATTTTCTTAGCTTGATTTATTGTTTTGGTCTCAAAGTATTCTACTGAATTATTTTCTTTTAACTTAGACAAAACCCTATTTATGAATTTTGATTTTCTTCCAGAGGAAGAGTTTTGATTGTAAATTAAACAATACAACATAATTAATCCTTAAAAAATTTTTAACAAATTTGTAACATTTAAATGAAATAAGAAATACATGATTCGTGTTACAGTTGTATTAAAATATAGGCCTTTAAATGCCTAACATACTTAAATACAAAAGCATTTTTATTTCTGATGTGCATTTGGGTACCAAGGGTTGTCAGGCGAAAAAACTTTTAGAGTTTTTTAAAAACTCAAGATCTGAAAATCTTTATCTTGTAGGAGACATTATAGATGTCTGGGAAATGCAAAAAAGTTTTTTTTGGCCTCAAGAACATAATGATGTAATCCAAAAAATTTTAAGAAAAGCAAGACATGGCACTAAAGTTTTCTATATTATGGGCAACCATGATGAAATGTTAAGAAAATTTATTCCAATGAATTTTGGTGACATCCATATGGTTAATAGAGTTATTCATGAGACAAATGCTGGAAAAAAATATGTTGTTGTTCATGGTGATGCTTGGGATGGTGTTATGAAACATGCTAAATGGCTATCTAAACTTGGATCAATAGCTTACAATTTATTGTTACAAATAAATGTAATAATTAATTTCTTTAGAAGGTTGAGAGGAAAAGAATATTGGTCTCTTGCAAAATATTTAAAATATAAGGTTAAGAACGCCGTCAAATATATTGGTGAATATGAAAAAACACTCTCAGATTATGCAAAAAGAAAAAAATTTGATGGAATAATTTGTGGCCATATCCATCATGCTGAGGATAGAGATTTTAATGGGGTCAATTATTTAAATTGTGGAGACTGGGTAGAATCTTGCACTGCATTAGCCGAAAATTACGATGGTAGCTTTGAAATATTATATTGGGATAAAATAAGAGAACAATATTTAGACACTCAAGAAATAATTAAACCTATTAAAAATGAAGACTTAAAAAAAGCTTCGTAATTAATGAAAATTTTAATCGCAACAGATGCATATTTTCCACAAGTAAATGGTGTTGTAAGAACCTTGCATGAAACAGGTAAAATTTTAAAAGAACAAGGTCATAGATTAGAATATATCACACCAGAATTATTTTTAACTTTTCCGATGCCAAAATATAATGAAATTAGAATATCTATTAATGTTTGGCCAAGAGTTGGTAGCTTAATAAAGAAAATAAAACCTGATGCAATTCATATAGCTACTGAAGGTCCTATAGGGACTATGGCAAGAAGATATTGTTTGAAGAATAAACTAAAGTTTACCACAAGTTTTCATACAAGATTTGATAAATATCTTAAGCTTTACTTTCCTATTATACCTGCAAAATGGGCTGAAAAATTCTTAGCAAACTTTCATAACAAGGCTGAGAGAATCTTAGTAACAACAGAATCTATGAGAAAAGAATTAATCGATATAGGTATAGATAATAATAAAATGATTACTTGGACAAGAGGAGGCAATCATGGAGCTTTTAAGAGTCCGAAAAAAATTGATTTACCACATAAAAGACCGATTTGGATTTATGTTGGAAGAGTTGCAGTTGAAAAAAACATAAGAGCTTTTTTAGAATGTGATTTAGAGGGTACAAAAATGATAATAGGAAAGGGACCTGATTTAAAAAAATTAAAAAAAGAATTTCCTAAAGATATTTTTTTAGGAGAAAAAACAAACGGTGAATTAGCGTCTCATTTTGCATCTTCCGATGTTTTTGTATTTCCAAGTAAAACAGATACATTTGGAATTGTAGTTTGTGAGTCTTTAAATTGCGGAACACCTGTAGCTGCTTATCCTGTTCCAGGTCCTAAAGATATATTTGAGGGTTCCAAAATAAATTGTTTAGATAATGATCTTAAAGTTTCAGCTCATAAAGCTTTGAAAGTTAATAGAAATGATTGTCTTGAATTTGCAAAAAAATTCACTTGGGAAGAAACAGCAAAAATATTTTTTAACAATATTTCACCAAATCATTAGTTAATTTTTCCTTAATTTATTTGCATTAAAAAGTTTAATGATGCAAAATTAAGCCGTCTAAATTTATGGAATATTTCATCATTCTACTTATAGTTGTTATAATTTATCTCCTCTATTTACTTAATCAAAAAAAAAACAAATCAATAAATACTGCTACAATAATTAATAAAAGAGAGGAAAAAACCAAAAGAGTAATTATTGATGAGCTTGAGGATCAATTTTTTGCATTAAATAAATTTAACATAATTAAATATGCCAATCCAAGTGCATTAAAAAGATTTGGAAGTAATTTAATTGATAAAAACATATCTTCTATAATTCGAAAACCAGAATTAATAGAAAATATTGAAAAAGCTATTGTTGAAAATAAAACAAAAAATATTGACATTGAAATAGACCTCCCATCATATCAATTCTATAAAATTTATATTATTCCTGGCCCAACTCATTTGTTTACTGAACCAGACTCTGTTGTGTTATTTTTAAAAGATTTTACTGAAATTACAAAAGCACAAAAATTTAAAACTGATTTTGTAGCAAATGTAAGCCATGAATTAAGAACACCTTTAATGGCAATCAAAGGATCACTAGAAACAATTGAGGGCCCAGCGTCTGATGATGAAAAGGCTAAAAAAAAATTTATGAAAATAATGACTGATCAATCAAATAGAATGGAAAATTTAATTAATGATCTTTTAATACTCACAAGAATTGAATTAGAAGAACACATAAGGCCAAACTCTTTAGTTGATATAAATGATCTTTTCAAAACAATCATCAGTAATTTTGAGATTGTTTTAAAAAGAAAGAAATTAAATATTAATTTATCTCTCGCCAATCCAACAGTTGTTATTGGAGATGAAAAAAAATTACAAACTGTTTTTTCTAATCTTTTAGATAATGCAATTAAGTATTCAAAGGAAAATAAGTCTATTTTTATATCAAGCAAAATTAGCGATGGTAAATTGTTAGAAAAAAATTTTATGATCAGTATTAAAGACGAAGGTGTTGGCATTCCTCAAAGATATATTTCTAGAATTACAGAAAGATTTTTTAGGGTAGATCTTGAACAAAGTAACAAGGTTGGTGGAACCGGTTTAGGATTAGCTATTGTTAAACATATAGTTACTCAACATCGTGGACACTATGAGATTCTAAGTGAGGAAAACCAAGGAACTGAAATTCAAATTTATTTACCAGCGAAAACTTAAATTTAAAAAATATTATATTGTAATAGTTTTAGAAGGTTTTTTTAACAATTCTTTACTTGATTAATGTTAATCTTTTAATTAATTTTTTATATGGTTAAAATATTTAAAAATATTTTGATTTTTGCTTTTTTATTAAGCTCTATAACAACAAGTGTTTTTTCTAAAGATATCACAACATTATTAAGAAATCAGCAACTTACAGTTTTTGATATTGGAATTTTTAGATTAGAGGCAGATTTGAAAACTTCATATCCTTCTATTAAAGATCATTTAGAAGTTACTGAAGCTGAATTTTATACAGACGTAGTTAACTCGTATTCTAAAAATTCAATTGATTTAATTGTTTCTGTTCCTATGAATAGAAATCTCAAGAAGGAAAATTATTTTTCAGATTCTTTTAGATGTAGGAATATTTTTAATTCTGTAAGAGATTTTTTATTGAGGAATGAAAATTTGAGTAATTATAGATATACTATGGCTACAAGCTATTTAACCTCTATATTTTCAACCCCAAGTTCATGGCCAAGCTGGAGATATGATGAAGAAATTAGAGAGGAATTAGTAAACTTAGTAAAACTAGAAATAACTTTACGTCCAACCAAAGAACTAGCTCTTAATGAACAGGTAAACCCTGTTTCATGTATTGGTGGCTTAGAAACTGATATTGATCAAATAATTATATCAAAAAAATACAACTAAAAAGTTACCTTTTTAACAAAAGTGTAACAATTCTGTAATATTAAAGATTCAATAAATTTATACGAGTCAATCATCTTTTAATTAATAAATAACGAAAGGATTAAAGATAATGAAAAAACTAACTATAGTAATTGCTTCTTTAGTTGCACTTTCAATTGCAACTGTTGCTCAAGCAAGAGATCAAATTAAGATAGTTGGTTCTTCTACAGTATTCCCTTATGCAACAGTTGTTGCTGAAAGATTTGGTGGTTCAGGATTTAAAACTCCTGTAATCGAGTCTACTGGTACTGGTGGTGGAGCTAAACTATTCTGTGCTGGTGTAGGTGAACAACATCCAGATATTACAAATGCATCAAGAGCTATGAAAGATAAAGAAAAAGCTCTATGTAAGAAAAATGGTGTTAATGATATCGTTGAGATCGTAATTGGTAACGATGGGATTACATTAGCTTACAGCAAAGATGCAAAACCAGTAAACTTTACTAAAGAACAATTATATTTAGCACTTGCTGCTCATACAGTTGTTGATGGTAAATTAGTTCCAAATATTTATAAAACTTGGGACCAAATTGACCCTAGCTTACCAAAACAAAAAATTTCAGTGATGATCCCACCAGGAACATCAGGAACTAGAGATGCTTGGAATTCTTTAGTAATGAAAAAAGGTATGACTAAAGAAGCTAAAGCTCTTTATAAAGCTGGTTTTGAAGCTGGAAATAAAAAATACAAAAAACCTCAAAAACTTTACAGAGAAGATGGTGCTGCTATTGAAGTTGGAGAAAACGATAGTTTAATCATCCAAAAGTTAACTCAAGATAAAGAAATGTTTGGTTTCTTTGGTTTCAGTTATTTCTTAGCTGCAAAAGATAAATTGCAAGCAGCAAGTATTGATGGTGGACAACCGTCATTAAAGTCTATTCAAGACTACAGTTATGCTGTTGCTAGACCTTTATTCTTCTACGTGAAAAAAGCACACGTTGGAGTAATTCCAGGCTTACATGAGTTTGTGAAAGAATTCACAACTAAGAAAGCTATTGGAAAAGGGGGTTACTTAGCAGACATTGGTTTAGTGCCATTAGACTCTAAGTTGTATAAAACAACTAGAACTAATGCTACGAAGCTAGTTGCTATGGGTAATTAATTATTCCTCAGTTAACAAATGATTAAAAAGGGGGTCTTTTTAGACCCCTTTTTTTTAAAAAAAGAGTAAAGTCCTCACTTAAGGAGATTCTGTGAACTTAATATTATTTACATTTATTGTTCTTCTAGGTTTCACAAGCTATTATTTTGGACGCAAAAAAGCATATACAATTCAATCTACAAAAAAAAGATTAACCGCATTACCACAATTTTATGGTTATTATCTTGCAATCTGGTGTGCAATACCAGCCTTTATAATTTTTTCATTATGGGCAATTTTTGAGCCCACAATTGTAAAACTATTAATCTTAAGTGATTATTCAAATCAAGGTTATCTTGATGATGAATTAAATTTATTATACGAAAAATCAAAAGCATTGTCTCGAGGGCAATTCACTGGAGAAATTACACCTTTTATTGAAGCTTCAGCTGAAAAATATTTAAGTCTTCGATCAATAGCTCAAAGTTCAAAAGTTGTTATAGTATTATCTGCAATTATTGCCTCTGTTGCTTATGCGTATAAAAGAATTTCATCTAATTCTAGAACAAGAGAACCAGTTG
>CACIGI010000008.1 GCA_902586125.1 uncultured Pelagibacteraceae bacterium
ATAGTCATCACAATTGATTTAAAGGTAACAAGAGAAAACATTAAATCATAAATCCAAATAGACCAACTTCCTAATAAATTTTTCCATTCTTCATGACCATTACTTATCAAGTATACAAAAACTTTTTTTCTACAAATAAATAAAATAAGGTATGCCATAAAGGTATATGGCGTAATACTAATTATATAATACTTTGTATTTTTTTTTTTAAAGGATGAAATACAAAAGAATAAATATTGAATAATATTTGATGCGATTTTTACATTTTTTAAATTTAATTCGTGATTTTCAGTTGAATTAGATTTTCTTGCTATTAACTCAACATTAAAATATTTATTTAACCCTTCGGGTAGCCTTTTAAGAATATAATTTCTTGTAAAAAATCTTCCATTTTGTTTTGAAACTTTTTCATTGTTTAAAACTACTAAATTTTCCATTTTTACTTATAACTTAAAATATATTTAAACTAAATGACATAAGTAAATTACTAGTGCCCCCGCACGGATTCGAACCGCGGACCTATTGATTACAAATCAATTATCATTTTTTGAATAAGTATTATTTTTCAACGTTTAAATAAATTTTCATTCAGTTTGACTGCAATATATCTGCAGTGATAAAGTTTTTTTAGTGAATATAGATACTAGCTTTAACGTTTATAGTGATACACCAAAAGGTAGGGACCCTGATAGTCATAGTCCCACTCTAAGAAATTATCATAAATTCTTGTGGAGCAAAAAACTCCCAAATGGTTTGTTATTTAAACTAGATGAAACTATTCCAATGCGACTTCATCATAAATCAGATCTAGGTGAATTTGTTTTATCAAGTGACTCAATCGCACATACTTATAGCAATATAAAAAGTACAACGAATATTGTTAAAAAAATAGATACAAAGGAGTTAGAGAAATTCGTTTCTTTATGTAGCACAATAGGTGGCTATATAATTTTTCCATCTGAAAGAATTAATAATCAAATGACAATTAATGGAGCAAGAGGGGTTAATAAAAAGATAAGAGATAGATTTGATTTAACACTAGAGTGTATTAGAAGATATTATATTAAAGAGGACAGTCCATTAAATGAGACTTTTAAGAGGTATAAACAATTCTTTAATTTGTTTGAAAGTTTTCAGGGATATGTTGATTTTTTTCTACTTCAAGATTTAGTCTCTAATGATTATTCATCTATTAAATATTTTATACCTTTTAAATCTTTCGAGAATTATCCTTTACCAAATGATATTGAAGAATATAAGCAATATAAGTATAATTTATCGAACTTTGTTTTGGCTCGAAGTCAAAGAATGAATAATTTAGATAAATGAAAAAACTTTTAGGGATCTTAGTTCTAGGTTAACTTTATTCTAATGCGATGCATCTCCTGGAATATAGGTAGAAAAATAAATTTAGTTGAAGATCAACTTAAAATTATCGAAGATAAAAAACCTGATATTATCGCTTTCCAAGAAGTCACATATAATAGCTTTGGAAAAATAAAAGATTTAATTAGATCCAAGTATAAATTCATAAATTTTAGTTTAGACCTTATTATTGATAGAAAATTATTAGTGGGGCCAAGAAAACTAGGTGTGTTAATTGCTACCAATTTTAAAACAGTTTTAAGAGATATTAATGAATTTAAACTGCCTTGGCGTGAGAGAATTCTTAATCTTGATATATATACTGGTTCTAAAAAATTTAACTTTAATAGTGCATACATACCACCAGGCTCATCTAACGGATGGATCAAAATTGAAACTCTGGAAGGTATATTCAATGGTTTAAATAAAAATACAGATGAATCAAAAATCTTATGTGGTGATTTTAACATACCACAAGCAGAAACCTTTAAGGGACAATTAATAACTTTTGCTCAAAAAATAAAACAAAAAGGCAAACCTAAATTAAAAAAAAGTTTTAGAGGTGGAAGTGGCAGCAGGTGGGATTTAGCAGAAAGAAATTTATTTGAAAATTTAAAAACTTCAGGAATACAAGATGCATTTAGAAAAATTAACGGTTTTAAGAAAGAAGATTATTCTTTTGAAATAATTAGAAAAGGGAAGGTGGTTTCAAGAAGAAGATTTGATCATTTTTTCACATCAGATGATATTAAGATAAAGAAAATTGAATACCTACATTCTTATAGAGTAGAAAAATTAAGTGACCACTCTCCTATAATGATAGATTTTGAATTATAACGACTACTTGTTTGATACACAATCTATTCACACTATAGTCACACACGATAGAGAAATTTTAATAATATTGAAATTATCAAAAAAAATTAACGTTGATTTTATTGATTGATGGCGCCCCCGCACGGACTCGAACCGCGGACCTATTGATTACAAATCAATTGCTAAAGTTTAAATAAACATTTGTTTGCAACAATAATTTTAAAATAGATTTGAGTTGGCAACAATCTTGCAACAATGATAGAATTTCTTTTCAATGGGAAAGATTTCTGATGAATTAAAAAATTTTGCATCCAAGTGGAATGCTCGTCCTCACACAGAGTTATCTGAAAAACAAAGAGAGGAAATGATAGGCAATCAAACTTCTGGGGAAAAAAGGTTTAACAAAAAATTTATGCAAAAAGCATACTCTGCTGTTCATTCCATAATAGACAGTGGGGCAGGGTATTATGCAGATCAATCATTAAGAGAGTATTATGATGAATTTAATAGTAGATTTTGGACTTATGGATTGAAGTATGTTCCGATGTCATTCAATGTTTTAGGTAAGTTTGTGGAAGGAAATCCTAATAACTATTATTTCAATTTAAAAGATGAGGAAGATTATATATTTCTGAACGAAGACTTTTTTGAATTTATTACTGATGAAAATTTTAAAAATGATCCAAGAACTTCATTAAATACTTTAAAGGATAATATAATTTATAATTATTCAGTAGTAGGTGATCCAAGAAGTTTAACTTTTAAAACTGATGACTCTAAATACGATTACGTTGTTTGCGGTTTATCTATGATAAAAGACGGCAATGAATTATCTTGGATGCTAACTGGAGGTCCAATAATCTCTGATGAAGAAAAAAAAAATGGTTATGGTGTAGACTTAAATGACTCAAAATCTTTTAAGGCGTTGTATACAAAACCTGATATGTACAATAAGGATAAAAACCTTCCAGTAATGATTCCTGGTTTGGATAATGTTTGGAAAAATACTGTATTTGGAAGAACTGAGATAAATAGTTTAACTCATCAAGTTAGATATAAACAGGATGATTATGTATCAATGCTTGATACAGTTACAGATGATCCAACTATATTACCTCCTATTGATGATGATTGGCTTAATTGGAATTCTAATGATGAATTAGAGGATAATCTTAAAAAACATAACGAAAGATTAAACAGCCAACCAACTTTATTTAATCTTGCTGAGTCATTATTTAATTTACCAGAGTATTTTAATTTTAAACTACAGTATGTTTCAACAGAAGAAGTAAAGACGAGATACGGAGCTAATAAGTCTAAAATGTCAACGAGCAAAATTTATAAATATGCTCCATCAAATCTTAAAGTATACATCAAGAAAGTAAAATCATTACAAATTATTAACCCAAATAAACCACCACAGATTAAAAGATCATATACAAGTCCAAAATTTCAGGTTTCAGTGGATGGATTTTGGAGAAAATTAGATCCCGAAAGTTTTGGAAAAGATAAAAATGGAAATGAAACACAAGGTAAGACTTGGATAAAAGCACATTTAAGATGGAGAGATAAAACTCCTAAGCCAAAAATTATTTATCTAAAAAGTTCTATTAAAGTCGCTAAAGAAAAATTAGAAAAACTTAAACAAAAAGATGCAAAAAAATTAAAACAACCCTATAAACCTGCGCCTCAAAAAATATCTGAAAACAAATCAGAAGGTTATATTTATTTAATGAGAAATAATTCTTTAAAAATTAATATATTCAAAATTGGAAAAACGTCAAAAACACCAAATGAGAGAGCGGTTGAATTATCTAATGCTACAGGTGTTCCAGAAAAATTTGAAGTTATCAATTACTGGAAGTCCTCTAATATCTCCAGAGATGAAAGTGAAATTTTTGCATACTTAGACAATCATAGATATTCAGACAACAGAGAATTTTTTGAAATTGAAGAAAAAAAAGCTATAGAAAAAATTGAATTTATTCTAAATAGAAATTCTTAAAGGACAACTTGATCCAGCAACAATTCTGCAACAATCTTGCAACACTTATTGTTGCAAAATAAATTTTCGAATTAAAAAATTTGATAAAAAATTAGTGAAGTGGTGCCCCCGCACGGATTCGAACCGCGGACCTATTGATTACAAATCAATTGCTCTACCAGCTGAGCTACAAGGGCATGCGCAATAATTATTAATTATTTATTAATTAATCAACTATTTTTTTTTAGATAACTTAAATGGTGAAATACAATTGCAGCACTATTTGATACATTTAAGCTTTGAATTTTTTCATTTATCTCAATCTTAACTAAAAAATCTGCATATTTGGATGTGTGTTTATGCATTCCTGATCCCTCAGATCCGAATAATAATATATTATTTCCTTTCCATACGATATCAGTAAAGTCTTTTTTTCCACTCCCATCGAAGCCATATACCCAAAAATTTTTTTCTTTTAGATTTTTCAGTGTGGAATTAATATTAGCAACTTCAAAAATATTAATATATTCTATTGCACCACTTGCTGCTTTATACATAAGTTTACTTTCGCTGGGGAAATTTCTTTCTTTAATAATCACTCCGTCAATATTAAAAGAGGCAGCACTTCTTATCAAAGATCCTATATTTCTTGGATCAGTTACACCATCAAGACATATTAATGTAACATTATTTCTTTCTTTGATATATTCTTTAAGGACAGGTTTTTGAATATGCTCAACTTCTGCAACATATCCTTGGTGTTGCAAATTTTCTCTTGTACTATATTTATCAAGTTCTTTTTTTGTTTTAAAATATACTTTGATATCGCTAAGTAAGTTTTTATTAGGACTTTTTTTATGAATATTTTTCTTACTTTCTTCTGTTAAGAATACCCTTAAAACTTTTCTTTTAGGGTTACGTAGTGCTTCAATCACAGCATGTTGACCAATGATAAAAAAAGATGATTTATTCATAAAATTACCTTTGTTTTACACGTTTTTTTAAATATTTTCCCATTAAATCACGTGTTGCATTTGGATAAATAAAATATATAAAACGCTTGTTGTTTGAAGCTTTATTGAACATGGGGACACTTCCCCTAAGGGAGGGGTTCCAGAGCGGTCAAATGGGGCGGGCTGTAAACCCGTTGACTTCGGTCTTCGAAAGTTCGAATCTTTCCCCCTCCACCATTCAATAATCTTTAACAACACTGGAGTGTTACTCTTGGGGTTGTGCGGGTGTAGTTCAATGGTAGAACGCTAGCCTTCCAAGCTGGATGTAAGGGTTCGATTCCCTTTACCCGCTCCAAGAAAAAATAGTTTATAAAAAACAAAAGTGAGGAAATAAGTAATGTCAAAAGAAAAATTTGTAAGAAATAAACCGCATTGTAACATTGGAACAATCGGTCATGTCGATCATGGTAAAACAACTTTAACTGCCGCGATCACTAAAGTTTTATCTGAAACTGGTGGTGCTCAGGCTATTGCATATGATCAAATTGATAAAGCTCCAGAAGAGAAAGAAAGAGGAATTACAATTTCAACAGCACATGTTGAATATGAAACTGAAAAAAGACACTATGCGCACGTAGATTGTCCTGGTCACGCTGACTATGTAAAGAATATGATTACGGGTGCAGCACAAATGGATGGAGCAATTTTAGTTGTTAATGCTGCTGATGGTCCTATGCCACAAACTAGAGAGCATATTCTTTTAGCAAGACAAGTTGGAGTTCCTGCTATTTGTGTTTATTTAAACAAAGTAGATCAAGTAGATGATAAAGAAATGATTGATCTGGTCGAGGAAGAAATTAAAGAATTGTTAACTTCTTATAAATTTCCAGGTGACAAAACTCCTATCGCAAAAGGTTCTGCACTCGCAGCTGTTGAGGGAAGAGACGATGAGATTGGAAAAAATTCAATTTTAGAATTGATGAAAAATGTCGATGAGTTCATCCCACAACCAGATAGACCGAAAGATAAAGATTTTTTGATGCCTGTTGAGGATGTTTTCTCAATCTCAGGAAGAGGTACTGTCGCAACTGGAAGAGTTGAGTCAGGTGTACTTAAAACTGGAGATGAGCTAGAAATAGTTGGTATTAGAGAGACTAAGAAATCAGTTTGTACTGGTGTTGAAATGTTTAGAAAACTTTTAGACTCTGGTGAGGCAGGAGACAACGTTGGAGTACTTTTAAGAGGTGTAGAAAGAACTGACATTGAAAGAGGACAAGTTCTTTGTAAACCAGGTTCTGTCACTCCACATACGAAATTTGAAGCTCAAGCCTATGTGCTTAAAAAAGAAGAGGGTGGAAGACATACACCTTTTTTTACAAAGTATAGACCACAATTCTATTTTAGAACTACAGATGTAACTGGAGAAGTAGAGTTACCAGCTGGAACTGAGATGGTTATGCCTGGCGATGATGCTAAATTCACAGTTAAACTAATCACACCAATTGCGATGTCAGAGAAATTAAATTTTGCTATTCGTGAAGGTGGTAGAACTGTTGGTGCTGGAGTAGTAACTAAAATTATAGAGTAAACTCTATACAGGAGTGTAGCTCAATTGGTAGAGCGCCGGTCTCCAAAACCGGAGGCTGAGGGTTCGAGTCCCTCCGCTCCTGCCAATATAAAACATGTAATTATGAAGAACCCGATTAAATTTATTCAAGAAGTTAAACAAGAGGCATTCAAAGTTTCTTGGCCTACAGGAAAAGAGACTATTCAGGGTGCATTAATGGTTTTTGCGATGGCGGTAGTTATGTCTTTATTTTTTTTATTGTTAGATCAGGTTTTAAAATTTTTTTTAGAACTGTTACTTAAGGTGAGTATTTAATGAAAAATTGGTACATTGTTCAATCCCACTCAAGTTTTGAAAATAAAGTAGCAGGACTTATAAAAGAAGAAGCAGATAAAGCAAAAATTTCTGAAAAATTTGAGGAAATTATCGTCCCAACCCATGATGTGACTGAAGTTAAAAGAGGTAAAAGAATTCAAAGAAAGAAAAAATATTTTCCAGGTTATGTTTTGATTAAGAGTGAGATGGATAATGATATTTATCACATGATAAAAAACATAAAACGTGTAAGTGGTTTTTTAGGCACTAAGGGTATGCCTGTCCCTGTATCTGATAAAGAAATTGATAAAATTTTAGGTCAAATAAAAGATGGGGTTGCTCAACCAAAATCGGCCATAGAATATACCGTTGGTGAAAAAGTTCAGGTTATAGATGGTCCATTTGCTTCATTTAGTGGAATGGTCGAGGAAATTGATGAAGAAAAGTCTAGACTTAAGGTTTCAGTTTCTATATTTGGTAGGCCAACACCAGTTGATTTAGATTATAATCAAGTGGAGAAAGTTAGTTAGATTTATGGCAGCTAAAAAAGAAGTTAATGGTTTTATAAAATTACAAATTAAAGGTGGTCAAGCAAATCCCGCTCCTCCAGTTGGACCTGCATTGGGCCAACGTGGTGTAAACATAATGGAGTTTTGTAAAGCCTTCAATGATAAAACAAAAAAATTAGCTGGCAAACCTGTACCAGTTGAAATTACTGTTTACAAAGATAAAAAATTTGATTTTAAAATAAAATCACCACCAGCATCTTTCTTTATAAGAGAAGCAGCAAAATTAAAGAGTGGTTCCCAAGAACCTGGTCGAAATATTGTTGCATCAATAACTAAGAAACAAGCCGAAGAAATTGCTAAACAAAAAATGGAGGACTTGAATGCTCTTGATTTAGATCAAGCGGTCAAAATAATTGCTGGATCAGCCAGATCAATGGGTATTGAGGTAAAAGATTAGTTATGCCTTCAAAAAGATTTAAAAAACTTCCTGAAAAAACTACAGAACTTCCCTCTGAAGAAATTGAAAAATTAGTTCCTGTAGTCAAAAAAAATTGTACAACTAAATTCGATGAGTCAGTTGATTTAAGTTTTCAGATTAACAATAAACAGAAAAAAAGTGAGATAAATATAAGAACTGTAGTCAATCTTCCTGGTGGAACTGGTAAAAAAATAAAAGTTGCTGTCGTATGTGAAGATACAAAATCTGATGAAGCAAAAAGTGCTGGTGCAGACATTGTGGGTGGTGATGAATTTATTGAAAGAATTAAAAATGGTGAAATGAATTTTGAAAAATTAATTTGTACTCCATCTATGATGATTAAATTATCAAAATTAGGAAAAGTATTGGGACCAAAAGGTTTAATGCCCAACCCAAAGTTAGGAACTGTGACTGAAAATTTAAAAACTGCAATTTCAGATGCGAAATCGGGTCAAGCAGAAATTAGAAATGATAAAGATGGAAATATTGGTGTGAGTATAGGAAAAAAATCTTTTAGTGACGAGAAGTTAATTAAAAATTTTAACGCTGTTATAGATATACTCGAGAAAGAAAAATCAAATAATACAGTAAAAGGAGATCTAATTAAAACCGCATTTGTGACATCAACTATGGGTGTTTCATATAAATTAAAATTAGGTAAAAATATTTAAGTTATGATGAATAAAGAGCAAAAGAAAAACTACATTACTGAAATGGCAACGCAATTTGAGAATAGTAAAGCAGTTATGGTTACTCATTATCAAGGTCTGACAATGACTCAATTAGATGAATTAAGATCAAAAATGAGAGAACATGGAATAATTTTTAAGATTACAAAAAACAAAATTACAAAATTAGCATTAGAAAAAACTAAGTGTAAAGATTTATCAAATTTATTTACCGGCCCAACAGCTGTTGCATTTGGAGAAGATGCAATTATGTCAGCAAGAATTTTATCTAAGTTTGCAAAAGATAACGAGAATCTGAAACTAATCGGTGGAATGATGGAAAATGAAATTCTTGATCAGGCAGGAGTAATGAATGTCGCAAATTTACCTACTTTAGATGAAGCAAGGGCTAATATTGTGGGTATTTTGAATGCATCAGCATCAAAATTAGTAAGTATTTTGCTTGCACGATCAGAAAAAATGAGTAGTTTACCCCCAGAAAATTCTGAAACACAACCTAAAGAGTAAATTATGCCAGATCTAAATAAAATTATCGAAGACTTATCAAATTTAACTGTTGCTGAAGCAGCAGATCTTTCAAAACAACTGGAGGAAAAATGGGGTGTTACACCTATGGCGGCAGCAGCTCCAGCAGCAGCAGGAGCAGTTCCAGCAGCAGAAGATAAGGATGACTTTTCAATCATGCTCGTTTCTGCAGGAGATAAAAAAATTAACGTAATTAAAGAAGTAAGAGCAGCTACTTCTCTTGGTCTTAAAGAAGCGAAAGACTTGGTAGAGGGTGCACCTAAAGAGGTAAAAGCTGGTGTGCCGAAAAAAGAAGCAGAAGAAATTAAAGCTAAGTTAGAAGCTGCAGGGGCAAAAGTAGAACTTAAATAAATTAACAGGAAATTTTTAAGTACTGGTTAATTAAATTTAATCAGTATTAAGATGTAGATGCAAATATCTTTTACTGAAAAGAAAAATATTAGAAAGAGTTTTGGAAAACTAAAAGAAAGTTTATCCATACCCAATCTTATAGAAGTACAAAAAAATTCCTACGACGAATTAACATTTTTTAACCCAGAAGCAGGTGATTTAACTAAAGGATTTGACAGAGTATTTAAAAGTATTTTTCCTATTGAAGATCTTAACGATAAGGCAACTTTAGAATATGTTTCATACAGGCTTGAAAAACCAAAATTTGATGTAGAAGAATGTATTGCTAGAGGCTTAACTTACTCCTCTGCATTAAAATGTACATTACGACTAGTTGTTTATGAAATAAATCAAGAAACGAACACTAAAGATATTTTGTCAGCAAAAGAGCAAGAAGTTTATATGGGTGAGGTGCCCATGATGACTAATAGTGGTACATTCATAACGAATGGTGTTCAAAGAGTTGTTGTAAATCAAATGCATAGAAGTCCAGGAGTTTTTTTCGATCATGACAAAGGTAAAACCCATGCAAGCGGTAAACTTTTGTTTAATTGTAGAGTAATACCAAATCGAGGGTCTTGGTTAGATTTTGAATATGATGTAAAAGATTTTTTATATTTTAAAATTGATAGGAAGAAAAAAATTCTCGCATCTACTTTATTGCTTGCTCTTGGTTATTCAAAAAGTGAAATAGTAAATGAATTTTACGAGACAGAAAAATATACTTTTGATGGAAAATCAGAAAAGTGGAAAACAAAATTTAATCCTGAAAATTATAAAGCTAAAAATTTTTCTGAGGAAGTTGTTGATGCTAAATCAGGAAAGGTTGTAATCAAATTAGGAGAAAAAATAAATTATTTAAATGCTAAAAAATTATCTAATGATGGATTAAAAGATATACTAGTTGAGAAAGAATCATTATTTGGAAAGTTTTTGCATAAAGATATTAAATTAAATGATCAAGAGGATGGATTATTAAAAATTGGTACTGAGTTAAATGAAACAATCATTCAACAAATTTTAGGTGCAAATATTACAAGTTTAGATATTTCTGTAACAAATTCTATAAACAAAGGTCCTTATTTACTCACTACAATCCTGAATGACAAAAATAATACTAAAGATGATGCAATTACCGAAATTTATAAGATGTTAAGACCTGGTGAACCTCCAACAATTGAAATAGCAACTCAGATTTTCAATAATTTATTCTTTAGCTCAGACCGATATGACTTGTCTGATGTTGGAAGAGTTAAAATGAACTCTAGATTAGATTTAGAATGCTCAGATAAAATTACAATATTAAGAAATGATGATATATTAGCAATTATTCGTAAAATGTTGGACTTAAGGGATGGTAAAGATGATGTTGATGACATTGACCATCTTGGAAATAGAAGAGTTAGATCTGTAGGTGAATTAGTTGAAAATCAAGCTCGTATTGGTGTTTATAGAATGGAAAGAGCTATTAAAGAAAAAATGACCACTTTAGATATCGAGTCTGCAATGCCACAAGATTTGATAAATGCAAAACCACTTACAATTTCACTAAAAGATTTTTTTGCAAGTTCTCAACTTTCTCAATTTATGGATCAAACAAACCCGCTTTCAGAAATTACTCATAAAAGAAGAGTTTCTGCCTTAGGCCCTGGTGGACTTACAAGGGAGAGAGCTGGATTTGAGGTTAGAGACGTGCACCCAACTCATTATGGAAGGATCTGTCCTATTGAGACTCCAGAAGGTCCAAATATTGGTTTAATCAATAGTTTATCTACTTATGCAAAAATTAATAAATATGGTTTTATTGAAAGTCCTTACAAGAGAGTGAAAGAAGGTGTTGTTCAAGATAAAGTAGAATATTTGTCAGCAATGGAGGAAACAAAATTTACCATTGCTCAAGCAAATACTAAAATTGATAAAAATGGTAAAATAGTTGAAGAATTAGTTTCCTGTAGACAAAACTTAAACTTCCTTTTAGCAAAACCTGAAACGATAGATTATATTGACGTATCACCTAAACAATTGGTTTCTGTTGCTGCTTCTTTGATACCCTTTTTAGAAAATGATGATGCCAACAGAGCATTAATGGGTTCTAATATGATGAGACAAGCAGTTCCTTTATTAAAACCTGAGGCACCTCTGGTTGGTACGGGAATAGAAAGTGATGTGGCATTAGACTCAGGTGTCACAATCGTTGCTAAAAGAGATGGTGCAGTAGATAAAATTGATGGTAAGAGAATCGTAATTAAAGTTACAGAGGAAACTGATTTCTCAAAATCTGGTGTTGATATTTACAATTTACAAAAATTTAAAAGATCTAATCAAAACACCTGTATTAATCAAAGGCCTTTGGTTAGAGTAGGTGATAAAGTAAAAACTGGTGATATAATTGCCGATGGACCCTCTACAAAACTGGGTGAACTAGCTTTAGGTAAAAATGTTACCGTAGCGTTTATGCCATGGCAAGGATACAATTTTGAGGACTCTATTTTAATCTCAGAAAGATGTGTAACCGACGATGTGTTTACTTCAGTACATATTGTTGAATATGAGATAATGGCAAGAGATACGAAACTTGGTGAAGAAGAAATCACACGGGACATACCTAACGTTAATGAGGAAGCTCTGAAAAATTTAGATGAGTCAGGAATAGTATATATTGGCGCTGAGGTGAATGCGGGTGATATCCTGGTAGGAAAAGTAACTCCTAAAGGAGATTCTGCATCAGGTCCTGAGGAAAAATTGTTGAGATCTATTTTTGGAGAAAAAGCTATAGATGTAACTGACACTTCACTAAGAATGTCTAGAGGGAGCAGTGGTACTGTAGTTGATGTAAGAGTGTTTAATAGACATGGAATAGAAAAAGATGAAAGATCTATCACAATTGAAAGAGCTGAAATTGATCAAGTGCAACAAGATAAAATTGTTGAGGAAGAAATTTTAGAGAGAAGTATTAAACAAAGAGCTTCTCAAATTTTATCAGGGGAAACCATCTCTAAAAAAATAAAAGATGTAGAAGCTGGTTCTAAATTAGATTTTGAAACTATTAATAAAATATCAATTAATGATCTTTTTAAATTAACTATTTCAAATCCAAAAAATGAAAATGCATTTCTACAATTAAAAGACCAGTATAACAAAGCAATACAAGATATTACTGAAAGATTTGAAGATAAAGTTTTAAAAATTAGAAGTGGTGATGATTTATTACCTAGTGTAATGAAAATGGTAAAAGTTTTTGTTGCAATCAAAAGAAGATTAAGACCAGGTGATAAAATGTCAGGAAGACATGGTAATAAAGGAGTTGTCAGTAAGATTGTACCAGTTGAGGACATGCCTTACAGAGAAGATGGACGACCAGTAGATATAGTTTTAAATCCTTTAGGTGTGCCTAGTCGTATGAATGTTGGGCAAATACTTGAGACTCATTTAGGATGGGCTTGTAAAGAATTTGGTGAACAAATTAAGAATTTAGTTAATGAAAATAATAAAAAATTTGAGAGAAATGAAAAAATAGAGAGTTTTTTAAAATCTGTTTATGGTGAAGAAATATTTGATCAAAAAGTAGATAAATTAAGTAAAACAGAATTTAAGGATTTATGTGAAAATTTACAAAATGGTATAGCTATATCCACTCCAGTTTTCGATGGAGCTAAAGAAAAAAATGTTACAGAAATGTTAGAGTTAGCAAATTTACCTAAATCAGGACAAACTTATTTATGGGATGGAAGAACTGGTGAAAAATTTGACAGACCAGTTACTGTTGGAATAATTTACATGCTTAAACTTCATCATTTAGTGGAAGACAAAATTCATGCTAGATCTACTGGTCCTTATAGTTTAGTAACTCAACAACCATTGGGTGGAAAAGCTCAATTAGGTGGACAAAGGTTTGGTGAAATGGAGGTATGGGCACTTGAGGCATATGGTGCATCATACACACTTCAAGAAATTCTTACTGTAAAATCTGATGATGTTGCTGGAAGAGTAAAAGTTTATGAGACTATTGTTAAGGGTGAAGAAAACTTTGAGTCTGGGATACCAGAGTCATTTAACGTTCTTGTTAAAGAAATTAAATCTTTGGCATTAAATGTGGAATTAAATTAACTATGAAAAAAGAACTAACAGATCTATTTAAAAATTCAGAAATATCTGAAGCTCAAAATTTTAATAGTATCAAGATCTCATTAGCTAGCCCAGAAAAAATAAAATCTTGGACCTATGGTGAAATTAAAAAACCAGAAACTATTAATTATAGAACTTTTAGACCAGAGAAAGATGGTCTTTTCTGTGCAAGAATATTTGGTCCAATAAAAGATTACGAGTGTTTGTGTGGAAAATATAAAAGAATGAAATTTAGAGGTATTATTTGTGAAAAATGTGGTGTTGAAGTAACAAAATCAAATGTTCGAAGAGAACGAATGGGTCATATTAATTTAGCGACACCTGTTGCACACATATGGTTTTTAAAATCACTACCAAGTAGAATAGCACTTACTGTTGATATGAAGCTTAAAGAAGTCGAAAGGGTTTTGTATTTTGAAAATTTTATTGTCATAGAACCAGGTTTAACAGGTCTTCAAAAAAATCAGCTTTTAAATGAGGAAGAACTAGCAAAATATCAAGATGAATATGGTGAGGAGGCTTTTACAGCTGGAATTGGAGCTGAAGCAGTTCTGGAAATGCTTAAAAATCTTGATTTAAATTTAGAGAAAAAAAATCTTGTTGATTATATAAAAGAGACGAAATCAAAAGTGAATGAAGAAAGAGCCATTAAGAGATTAAAATTAATTGAGTCTTTTATTGAAACTGGACAAAAACCTGAGTGGATGATCATGACCGTTGTTCCGGTTATTCCACCAGAATTAAGACCATTGGTTCCTCTAGATGGTGGAAGATTTGCAACATCAGATCTAAATGATCTTTATAGAAGGGTTATCAATAGAAATAATCGTTTAAAGAGACTAATGGATCTTAAGGCACCTGATATTATCATTAGAAATGAAAAAAGAATGTTACAAGAATCTGTTGATGCTCTTTTTGATAATGGAAGAAGAGGTAGAGTAATTACTGGTACAGGAAAAAGACCATTAAAATCTTTAGCTGAGATGTTAAAAGGAAAACAAGGAAGATTTAGACAAAATCTTCTTGGTAAAAGAGTTGATTATTCAGGTCGTTCTGTCATCGTGGTAGGTCCAGACCTAAAATTACACGAATGTGGATTGCCAAAAAAAATGGCGCTAGAATTATTTAAACCATTTTTATATGCAAGACTTAATAAACTAGGTTTAGCTTCAACAATTAAACAAGCAAAAAAATTAGTTGAGAAAGAAACTAATGCTGTCTGGGATGCACTTGAATTAATTGTTAGAGAACATCCAGTTTTACTAAATAGAGCTCCAACACTTCATAGGTTGGGAGTTCAAGCCTTTGAACCAAAATTAATTGAGGGAGATGCGATTGAATTACATCCTTTGACATGTGCTGCGTTTAATGCAGATTTTGATGGTGATCAAATGGCTGTTCACGTTCCTTTAAGTTTGGAGGCACAACTTGAGGCCAGAATATTAATGCTATCAACTAACAATATTCTTTCTCCATCTAACGGAAAACCAATTATTGTCCCAAGTCAGGATATGATTTTAGGAATTTATTATTTATCTCAAGAACCAGTCACTGATAAGCCAGCAGGATATTTTTTAAATGCAGACCAAATTGAATTTGCACTATCTTCTGGTCAAATAAAAGTTCATAGTACCATAATTTCTAGATTTGAAACAATTGATGAAAAAGGTAATCAAAAATTTGAAAAGTACACTTCTACTGCAGGAAGATTTCTACTAGCTAACTTATTACCAAAAAATAATAATATTAAGTTTTCTTTGATAGATAGAATTTTACCAAAAAAAACAGTTTCAGAAATCATTGATATTGTCTTTAGATTTTGTGGACAAAAAACTACAGTAATTTTCTGTGATAGATTAAAAGATCTAGGATTCAAACACGCATTCAAAGCTGGTATTTCTTTTGGTAAAGATGATTTGGTTATTCCTGAAAATAAAACTCAATTAATCGATGATACAAAAAAACTAATTGCTGATTATGAAACACAATATGCAGAAGGTTTAATCACTAGAGGTGAAAAATATAATAAAGTTGTTGATGCTTGGTCAAAATGTACTGATAAAGTTGCAGGTGAGATGATGAAAGGAATTTCTGCGACTCAGAAAACTTCAGAAGGATTGAAGATAAATTCAGTATTTATGATGGCAGATAGTGGTGCGAGAGGATCAGCAGCACAAATGAAGCAATTAGCAGGTATGAGAGGTCTTATTGCAAAACCATCTGGTGAGATTATTGAGAGTCCAATTACGTCTAATTTTAAAGAGGGATTAACAGCTTTAGAATATTTTAATTCAACACACGGAGCAAGGAAAGGTTTGGCTGATACTGCCTTAAAAACAGCTAGCTCAGGATATTTAACTAGAAGATTATGTGATGTTGCCCAAGATTTAACTGTTACAAAAAAAGAATGTGATTGTAAAAATCCTGGGTTCATCGAACTTTCAGAAATTTTGGAAGGTGGAAATGTTGTTGTAAGCTTATCAGAAAGAGCTTTGGGAAGAGTTACTTTTGACGATGTAAAGCATCCAATAACTGGTGAAATTATAATTAAAAAGTTAACTATGATTGATGAGGCTGGTTGTGATAAAATAGATTCTGCAGGAATAAAATCAGTTAAGGTTTATTCTGTTATGACATGTGGATCTAAAGAAGGTGTATGTGCTACTTCTTATGGAAGAGATTTATCTAGAGGTCAGATGGTCCATGTAGGTGAAGCAATTGGAATGATTTCCGCACAATCAATTGGAGAACCAGGAACGCAATTAACAATGAGAACTTTCCACGTAGGTGGTACTGCTTCAGTTAAACAAGACTCACAAATAGTTACTAAAAATGAGGGTACTTTAAAAATTATTAACTCAAACATTTTAGAGGATTCTAAAAAGAACTTGATTGTCATGGGTAGAAATACACAATTATCTATTGAGGACGATAATGGAGTTCAAATTGCAGTCTATAAAGTAGCCTATGGTTCGAAATTATTTTTTAAAAATGGTGATAAAGTAAAAGCCAACACAAAAATTTGTGAATGGGATCCTTATACCACACCAGTAATTGCTGAAAAAAGTGGTATTGCAAGCTATGTTGATTTAATTGATGGTGTATCTATCCAAGAGACTACAGATGATGCGACAGGTATATCTTCAAAATCAGTAGTTGATTGGCGTTCTCAATCAAAAAGTACAGACTTAAAACCAAGAATTACTTTAAGAGATGAAAAAGGAAACGTAATTAAAAAGGCGGATGATAATGAAGCAAGATATTATTTAGTTCCTGACTCAATTTTATCAGTTAAAGATGGTCAAAAAGTTTCTGCAGGTGATGTGATTGCTAGATTACCTAAAGAAACTACTAAAACTAAAGATATTACTGGAGGTCTTCCAAGAGTTGCTGAATTGTTTGAAGCTAGAAAAGCTAAAGATAGTGCAATAATTGCTGAAAATGATGGGCAAGTTATATTTGGAAAAGAAGTTAGAGGAAAACAAAGAATATCAATTGTGCCTGAAGATGGATCGGAACCATCTAACTATTTAATACCTAAAGGAAAACATATTAATTTTAATCAAGGTGAAAAAATTAAAAAAGGAGAATATTTGTTAGATGGACAACCATTACCTCACGATATTCTGAGAATTATGGGTATAAAAGATTTAACTGAGTATTTTGTTAATCAGGTTCAAGAGGTCTATAGATTACAGGGTGTAATTATTAACGATAAACACATAGAAACCATCTTAAGACAAATGTTGAAAAAAGTTGAGGTAAAAACTACTGGTGAGTCTTCTTATTTACCTGGTGAAATCATTGATAGAATTAAATTTGATAATGTTAATGAAAAATTAAAATCTGAGGGTAAAAAGCCTGCTACTGGAGAAAGAGTTTTAATGGGGATTACCAAAGCTTCTCTGCAAACCGAGTCCTTTATTTCTGCTGCATCATTCCAGGAAACTACAAGAGTTCTTACAGATGCTGCTATCAAAGGTAAAGTTGATCCACTTAATGGCTTAAAAGAGAATGTAATAGTCGGACGATTAGTACCTGCTGGAACTGGTAATATTAAAAATAAGTGGAACAAAAAAGCTCTACAAGATGACAATAAATTTCTTTCTGAGCAAGAACAGATTGAACAGCCAGAAACCCCTGTAAATCAATAAAAATAACACATTTGTTAACTAGTTTTAGTTTGACAAAATTAAATTAATAAGTAATTTGGCGATATTTTTTGGTTGGAATGTAGTGTTAACTTTAGACACTAAACGCTGCCACAAATAACCTGTCAGTTATTTCATTCAAAAATAAATAATAATAAAATTTACAGATATGCCAACTATTAACCAGTTGTTAAGAAAAAAAAGAAGTAAACCAATTGCTAGGAACAAAGTTCCAGCATTACAAAAACAACCACTTAAAAGAGGTGTTTGTGTAAAAGTTTATACAACAACACCAAAAAAACCTAACTCTGCTTTAAGAAAAGTTGCTAGAGTAAGATTATCAAATGGTTTTGAGGTAACTGCTTATATACCTGGAGAAGGTCATAATCTTCAAGAACACTCTGTCGTATTAATTAGAGGTGGAAGGGTAAAAGATTTACCAGGTGTTCGTTATCATATCTTGAGAGGTAATCTAGACACTCAAGGAGTGGCAAATAGAAAGAAAAGAAGATCTTTGTACGGAACAAAAAAAGGTAAATAAAAATGTCTAGAAAAAAAACACAGCCTAAAAAAAATATTGTTCCTGATCCAAAATTTAATTCTACAATTATTCCTAAATTAATTAATAATATTATGTATGATGGCAAAAGAGGTGTAGCTACTAAAATAGTTTATGATGCTATTGAAAAGATTAAGACTAAATCGAAAGATGAACCTATTAATATTTTCAACGAAGCAATTAATAATATTAAACCAACCGTTGAAGTGAGATCACGAAGAGTGGGCGGTGCCACATATCAAGTCCCAGTTGAAGTTAAAAGTAAAAGAGCACAAGCTTTAGCTATCAGATGGCTTATTGATTCAGCAAGAAAAAGAAAAGATAAACATATGTCTGATAAAATTTTTAATGAACTTTATGATGCGTACGAAAAAAAAGGTGCAGCTGTAAAGAAAAAAGAGGATGTGCATAAAATGGCAGAGTCTAATAAAGCTTTTGCACACTTTAGGTGGTAAAATATTATGGCCAGAACTCATACATTAAATAAATATAGAAACATTGGGATCATGGCTCACATTGATGCTGGGAAAACAACTACAACTGAAAGAATTTTATATTACACAGGGAAAAGTCATAAGATTGGTGAAGTTCACGATGGTGCAGCCACCATGGATTGGATGGAACAAGAACAAGAGAGAGGTATTACAATTACATCAGCAGCAACAACCTGTTTCTGGCAAGATCATAGAATTAATATTATTGATACACCAGGTCACGTAGATTTTACCATTGAAGTTGAAAGATCACTTAAAGTACTTGATGGTGCAGTTGCAGTGTTTGATGGTGTAGCAGGTGTAGAACCTCAATCAGAAACAGTATGGCGTCAAGCTGATAAATATAAAGTTCCAAGAATTTGTTTTGTAAATAAGTTAGATAGAACTGGTGCAGATTTTTTTAGATGCGTTGATATGATTAAAGAGAGATTGGGAGCAAAACCATTGGTTATACAAGTACCAATCGGTATTGAAGCCTCTCTAACTGGTGTTGTTGATCTTGTTAAAATGAAAGCACAAGTTTGGAAAAATGAAGCCTTAGGTGCTGAATGGGAATATAAAGAAATCCCAGAAGATCTTAAAGAAATCTCTCAAAAATATCGAACAGAATTAGTCGAAATGGCTGTAGAGCAAGACGAAAAACTGATGGAGTCTTATTTAAATGGTGAAGAAATTAAAGAAGAAGATTTAATTAAATGTATAAGAAAAGGAACATTAAACTTTGATTTTGTTCCTGTATTAACAGGTTCAGCTTTTAAAAATAAAGGTGTTCAGCCATTACTTGATGCAGTGATTAATTATCTTCCAAGCCCTATAGATATTGGTTCAATTAAAGGAACTAAATTGGGATCAGAGGACGAAATTGAAATGAAATTTGATGATACTGCACCATTTTCTGCATTAGCATTTAAAGTAGCAAATGACCCATTTGTTGGATCATTAACATTTATCAGAATTTATTCAGGTACAATAAAAACAGGAACGGCAGTATACAATTCATCAAAAGAAAAAGAGGAAAGAGTTGGTAGAATGTTATTAATGCATGCCAACTCTCGAGAAGACATTAAAGAAGCTAATGCAGGTGATATCGTATCACTAGCTGGCTTGAAAAATACCATTACTGGTCACACGCTCTGTAATAAAGATAATCCAGTTCTTCTAGAACCTATGGAATTTCCTGACCCAGTAATTGAAATTGCTGTTGAACCAAAAACAAAAGCTGACCAAGAGAAAATGGGTGAAGCTTTGGGCAGATTAGCCAAAGAAGATCCTTCATTTAGAGTTTCATCTGACGAAGAGTCTGGACAAACAATTATTAAAGGGATGGGTGAATTACACCTAGATATCATTGTTGATAGAATGAAAAGAGAATTTAAAGTTGAAGCTAATGTTGGAGCTCCACAAGTGGCATACAGAGAGACAATAGAAAATTCTTCAGAAGTAGAATACACACACAAAAAACAAAGCGGTGGTGCAGGACAATTTGCAAAAGTAAAATTATTAGTAGAACCGCAAGAAGCTGGTAAAGGGAGAGCTGTTGAAAGTAAAATCAAAGGGGGAGCAATTCCAAAAGAATTCATTCCAGGTGTTGAAAAAGGTATTGAAACAGTTTCTGATGGTGGAATTTTAGCAGGGTTTCCAATGATTGATTATAAAGTTACTATTTTAGATGGTCTACACCACGATGTTGACTCTAGCGTATTAGCTTTTGAACTTGCAAGTAGAGCATGTTTTAAAGATGCTTGCACAAAAGGTGGTCTAAAATTATTAGAGCCAGTTATGAGAGTAGAAGTTGTAACACCTGAAGATTATATGGGTGATGTTATTGGAGACTTAAACAGTCGAAGGGGACAAATAAGCACTCAAGAGCAAAGAGGTAATGCTACAATAATAACTGCGATGGTGCCTTTAGCAAATATGTTCGGATATATTAATAGTTTAAGATCAATGTCACAAGGGAGAGCACAATATTCTATGTTTTTTGATCATTATGCAAAAGTCCCGCAAAATGTTCAAGACGAAGTAACAAAAAAAATAGCAGGCTAAAATGGAAAAACAGAATATTAGAATTAAACTCAGAGCTTACGACAATAAAATTTTAGATGCCTCGACTGAAGAAATTGTAAATACAGTTAAAAGAACTGGTGCTACAATAAAAGGTCCGATTCCATTACCCACTAAAATTGAAAGATATACAGTATTAAGATCTCCTCATATAGATAAAAAGAGTAGAGAACAATTTGAGTCTAGAACTCATAAAAGATTGATTGATATAATTGAGCCAACTCCACAAACTGTTGAGGCTTTAATGAAGTTAGATTTAGCATCAGGTGTTGATGTGGAGATTAAGATATAATTATGAGTGAAATTGCTTTATTAGGAAAAAAAATTGGAATGACTAGAGAATTTTATAAATCTGGTCAGTTAGTGCCAGTTACTGTATTGAAAATGGAAAAGGCTAGAGTAATCCAGGTAATAGATAAAGAAAAAAGAGGCTACACTGCAGTTCAACTTGGATACGGTAAAATCAAAAGTTCAAAACTAACCAAGGCTATGAAGGGTTATTTTTCTAAAAGAAATACTGAAGCCAAAAGGAAACTTAAAGAATATAGGGTTCAAAACATTGAAAATTATAAAGAGGGAAATGAATTTGGATTAGAGATTTTTAAAGATGTTAAATTTGTAGATACTAGATCAAAAACAATTGGAAAAGGTTTTGCAGGCGCTATGAAAAGGCACAATTTTGGTGGTTTAAGAGCTACACACGGGGTTTCAATTTCACATAGATCACATGGTTCAACAGGTCAAAGGCAAGATCCTGGCAAGGTATTTAAAGGGAAAAAAATGGCTGGACATATGGGAGATAAATTAAGAACTATGCAAAATATAGAAATTATTAAAACTGATCTAGAAAATGAGCTTCTATATTTGAAGGGATCCATCCCAGGAGCAAAAAACTCTGAAATTTTAGTAAAAGGTTCAGTTAAAAATATAAAAAAAATGACTATCAGTGAAAAACACAAAGCTGCTGAATTAGCGAAAAAAACACCGGAGAAAAAGAAAAAATAATGAAAGTCGATAAAATTAATTTAGATGGTAAAAAAAGTTCTATAGAAGTCTTAGATAAGATTTTTTCAGCTAAGATTAATAAGAGATTAGTGAACACAGTTTTATATAAGACCAATGCTAATTATAAAGGTAGACATGCAAAAACTAAGCAGCAAAATGAAGTTTCGGGTCCTACATCAAAAATTTATGCACAAAAAGGAACAGGTAATGCTAGACACGCAAGTAAAAAAGCCCCAATTTTTGTTGGTGGTGGTATAGCTCACGGTCCTAAAGGAGAGCTTTCATATAAAAAAAGAAAATTAAATAAGAGTGAAAAAAAACAAAGTATAGCATCTTTAATCAGCGATAAGACAAAGAATAAAAATCTTTTAATTTTTAGCGATTTTAGCTCTAAGATAAAAAAAACTAAAGAGATGAACTTAATTCTAAAGAAATTTCAAATATCAAATTCAATAATAATTTTAGACAAAACTTCAAAAGATAATGTTGAAAAATCAATTAGAAATATTCCAAATATTAAAGTAACAGATATTAATCATTTTAGTGCGTTTGATATAGTTAAGTTTGAAAAAGTTGTGTTTACCGAAACATCTGTAAAGGAATTAGAAAAGAGGTATGCTTAAGATGGATAAGATACATTTATACGACAAAATTTTATCACCTTTAGTGACTGAAAAATCAACAAATTTATCAGAACAAAATAAGATTGTATTTAAAGTGCCATCAAAAGCAAATAAGAAAAATATAAAAAACAACATCGAAAAAATTTTTAAAGTTAATGTTACTAAGGTAAATATTATCAATAAACAAAATAGAACTAAATTAACTAGAGGAAGAAAAGTTAAAGTCTCTGGTTTTAAAAAAGCAATTATAACACTTAAAAAAGGTCAAAGTATTGATCTAACAACCGGAATTTAAAATGGCACTAAAAACATTTAAACCATACACAAAATCTACTAGAGGAACAATTCTTGTTGATAGAACTGGTCTTTGGAAAGGTAAACCATTTAAATCTTTAGTTTCACCAAAAAATGCAATGAAAGGGAGAAACAACAACGGCCATATTACATCTATAAATAGAGCTGGTGGACATAAAAAAATGTATCGACATGTCGATTTTTATAGAAAAAAATTTGATATGTCTGCAACAGTGGAAAGGATTGAATATGATCCAAACAGGTCTTGTTACATTATGTTAGTTAAATTTGATGATAATTCACATGCATATTATCTTGCACCACAAAAAATAAAAGTGGGTGATAAAATTGAAAATGGATCAAAAAAAGAGATAAAAATTGGAAATTGCATGCCGTTACAGGATATCCCTGTTGGTATAGATATTCACAATGTAGAAATACAACCAGGCGGTGGAGGTAAAATTGCAAGATCTGCTGGAACTTCTGTCACGATTAGTGGATTAGATGGCAATTATAGTTTGATTAAACTAGCATCTGGTGAAGTGAGGAAGATTGATTCAAGATCATTGGCAACTATTGGTGTATTAAGTAATCCTGATCAAAAAAATATTAAAATTGGTAAAGCAGGCCGATCAAGATGGTTAGGAAGAAGACCTCACACTAGAGGTGTTGTTAAAAATCCAGTAGACCACCCACATGGTGGTGGAGAGGGTAAATCAGCAGGTGGAAGACATCCAGTTTCTCCTAAAGGACAATCAGCAAAAGGATTGAAAACAAGAGACAATAAGAGAACTGATAAATACATTGTTAAGAGAAGAAACAAGAGGAAGGATACAAAATAATGGCTAGAGCAGTATGGAAAGGACCTTTTGTGGAAGAAAGTTTAATTAAAAAAGTTGATAAATATAAAACTGATCCAAAAAAAATTCCTATTAAAACTTGGTCAAGAAAATCAACAATAATTCCAGATTTTGTAGGAGTTAGTTTTTTGATCTATAACGGAAAAAAATTTATACCCATTACCATATCTGAGGACATGGTTGGTCATAAGTTAGGTGAATTTGCACCAACAAGAACTTTCTTTGGTCATACACCTGCAGATAAAAAGGCAAAACCTGCTGAGGCAGAAGCTAAGAAATAGTTATGAGTAAAAAAAAGAAATTAGTAAAAAAAAACGAAAAAGTGGTGAAATCTATAAACAATAATATTAGATCAAGTGTAAGAAAACTTAATCCTATTTTAAAAGGTATAGTTGGGAAAAAAGTAGAGTTAGCTATTAGAGATCTTCAATTTTCAGAAAAAAGAATTACACGTGATATTAGAAAGACTATTTCATCTGCTATTGCAAACGCAGAAAATAATTTTCAGTATGATATCGATAAACTTGTAGTTAAAGAAGCCTATTGTGGAAAGAAAATTACTATGAAGAGGTTTAGACCAAGAGCAAAAGGAAGAGCTGCACCAATTTTGAAACCTTATTCAAGTGTTACAATTATTTTATCAGAAGCAAAAAAAATGGAGAGTCATGGGACAAAAAGTTAATCCGGTAGGTTTTAGATTAGGTGTTAACAGAGGTTGGGACTCTGTTTGGTACGCAAAAAAGAAGGATTTTGGAAATTATCTCATAGAAGATTTTAAAATAAGAGAATATATCAAAAAAAATGTAATTAATTCTGGAGTTTCAAAAGTGATGATCGAAAGAACAGCAAACAAATGTTATGTTACAATTTACACTTCTAGACCAGGTTTTGTTATTGGAAAAAAGGGTAGTGATATTGATAAGATAAAAAATAATCTATCTAAATTTACTTCAAATGAGGTTACTTTAAATATTAAAGAAGTTAAAAAACCTGAGACAAATGCTTATCTAGTTGCTGAAAATATTGCTCAACAATTAGTTAAAAGAATTTCTTATAGAAGAGCAATGAAAAGAGCAATGCAATCTTGTTTAAGATTAGGTGCTAGAGGAATTAAAGTTTCAGTAAGTGGAAGATTGGGTGGAAATGAAATAGCTAGAACTGAATGGTTAAGAGATGGCAGTATACCATCTCACACATTAAGAGCCGATATAGATTATGCTGAGGCAGAAGCACTGACGACTTATGGAATTATTGGAATAAAAGTTTGGATCTACAAAGGTGAGGTTTTTGCTAAAGAATTTAGTCAAGAAACAAATAAAGTTACGCCTAAAGAGGGAAAACGATAAATGTTACAGCCAGTTAGAACAAAATGGAGAAAAGCTCACAAAGGTAGAATTCATGGAACTGCCTCGAGAGCAAATTTCATTAACTATGGTGCATACGCTTTAAAAGCACTATCTCCTGATAGAGTTACTGGTAAACAAATAGAGGCTGCTAGAGTTGCCCTAACAAGGCACATGAAAAGACAAGGAAGAGTATGGACAAGAATTTTTCCAAATGTTCCAGTTTCAAAAAAACCTATTGAAGTACGTATGGGCAAAGGAAAAGGTTCACCAGAATTTTATGCGTGTCGTGTAAAACCAGGAAGAATTTTATTTGAAGTAGATGGTGTTTCAGAACAGATAGCCAAAGAAGCTTTATATAAAGCATCTGCAAAACTACCAATTAAAACAAAAACCATTAAAAGATTTGCTTAATATGAAAAAACAAGAAATTAAAAAACTATCAAAAGATCAAATTGTAAAAAACATTGATAAATTTAAAAAAGATTTATTTAATTTTAGATTTCAAAAGATGAATTCACAGATTACAAATCCTGCAAAAATCAGTGAAATTAAAAAAACAATTGCTAGATTAAAAACAATATTAAAAGGAAAATTAAATGCCTAAGAAAATATTAACAGGTGTGGTTGTAAGTGATAAACCAAACAAAACAATAACTGTTTTAGTTGAAAGAAAATATTCTCATCCATTATTTAAAAAAGTAATTAAAGTAAGAAAAAGATATAATGCCCATGATGAAAATAACAAATTTAAAACAGGTGATAAGGTATCAATAATTGAGAGTAAGCCTTTCTCAAAAAATAAGAAATTTCAAGTAATGGAGAACACAAAGTAATGATACAGGTCCAGACAGAATTAAATGTAGCTGATAATACCGGAGCAAAGAAAATTGAATGTATTAAAGTCCTAGGTGGATCAAAAAGAAGATATGCAAGCATAGGAGACACGATAGTGATTGCAGTTAAAGAGGCAATTCCCAAAGGAAAAGTAAAAAAGGGGTCAGTTCATAAAGCTGTGGTGGTAAGAGTAAAAAAAGGAATTCATAGGGATGACGGGTCAAAAGTTAGATTTGACAATAATGCTGCTGTTCTTGTTGATGATAAAGGTGAACCAGTTGGAACTAGAATTTTTGGTCCAGTAACTAGAGAATTAAGGAATAAAGGGCAAATGAAAATAATCTCATTAGCCCCAGAGGTTTTGTAATGATTAAAAAAGGTTTAAAAGTTCGAGTTTTATCAGGTAAAGATAAAAAAAAAGAAGGTGAAGTAATTGAAATTGATAGACCAAACAACAGAGCAAAAGTTAAAGATATTAATATGGTAAAGAGGCATGTAAAAACAACTAAGGAAAAAAAAGGTGGAATTTTTTCAAAGGAAAGTTTTATTCATTTATCAAATTTAAAACTAATTAACGAAAAAACAAAAACTAAGAAAACTGAGGCTAAAAAATAATGACTCCGAGATTGAAAGAACTTTATTATAAAGAAATACAACCTGCATTAAAATCTCAATTTGGTTTTAAAAATTTATACATGGGTCCAAAAATTGAAAAAATTGTATTAAATATGGGCTTAGGTTTAGATGGAAATGACTCAAAAATATTAAAATCTTGTGAGGAGGACTTAGCAAAGATAACAGGTCAAAAACCTGTGACTACTAAATTTAAAAAATCAGTTGCAAATTTTAAAACAAGAAAAGGGTCTAATGCTGGCTTAAAGGTAACGCTTAGAAAAGATAAAATGTATGAATTTTTAGATAGACTTGTGAATATAGCTTTGCCAAGAATTAAAGATTTTAGAGGTCTGTCTGCAAATGGTTTTGATAAATTTGGAAATTACACATTTGGAGTTAAAGAACATATCATATTTCCAGAAGTAAGTTTTGATCGCGCCGATAAGATTCGTGGAATTGATATTGTGATAGTAATATCAGCTAAAAGTAAGGAGCATAGCTTTGCTCTTTTAGAAAAATTAAATTTTCCATTTATTAAAAAAGGAGACAACTAAAATGGCTAAATTAAGCTCAATAAATAAGAATAATAAAAGAATAAAATTATCAGATAAGCTATTTAAAAAAAGGCAAAAGTTGAAAAAGATTGTTATGAATAAAAAACTTACTTTAGAGGAAAGATTTAAAGCGCAACAAAAATTATCAAAATTACCTAGAAACTCTGCAAAAGTCAGAGTGATGAATAGATGTCAGATCACTGGAAGACCTCACGGTGTTTATAGAAAATTAAAAATATCTAGAATTGCATTAAGACAATTAGGTCTGCAAGGAAAGATACCAGGTTTAATAAAATCAAGTTGGTAGAAAGGAAAATATGAGTTTAAGTGATCCAATTGGAGATATGATAGCAAGAATTAAAAATGCTCAAGATAGAAGCCATAAGAAAGTTGAGTTACCTTCTTCAAATTTTAAAACTAAGATTGCTGATATCTTAAAGAATGAGGGTTTTATTAAAGATTTCAAAGTTAACAAAGAAAATAATAAATCTTTATTATCTTTAGAGCTTAAATATCATTCTGGAAACCCGGTTATAAGCACTTTTGAAAGAGTTTCTAAACCAGGAAGAAGAATATTTTCTAGTGCAGAAAGTTTACCAAAAATAAATAATGGTTTAGGTATAGCAATTGTATCAACGCCCAAAGGTGTCATGACTGATATTGACGCAAGAAAGCAAAGAGTGGGTGGAGAAATAATTTGTAAGGTGTTTTAATGTCTAAAATTGGTAAAATTAATATTTCTATCCCTGAAAAAGTCAAAGTGGCTTTGGCTGGAAATATTTTAAATATAGAAGGGCCCTCAGGAAAAAAATCCATTAATATTGACTTAGAAGTTTTTAATCTTGATATTAAAGATGGAAAAGAAATATCAATCAAACCAAAAAAAATTGATCAAGAAACTAAACGATTATGGGGAATGAATAGAAGTTTAATAAATAATGCAGTTATTGGCTCAAACACAGGATATGAGAAGATACTAGAATTAGTGGGTGTTGGATATCGAGCTGCTTTAAAAGGTAATCAACTTAATTTACAATTAGGTTATAGCCATGATATCAATTTTGATATTCCAGAAGGGATTAAAATCAATGTTGAAAAGCAAACAACTTTAAAGATAAGTGGTGCTGATAAACAACAAGTAGGTGCAATTGCATCTAAACTAAAAACTCTTAGAAAAATTGAACCTTATAAAGGTAAAGGTGTGAGAGAAAAGGGTCAGCATATTTTGAAAAAAGAAGGAAAGAAGAAATAATGAAATTAGATACTAGCAAAAGAAAAAGATTTAGAGTTAGTAATAAGGTTAAAAATGTTGCTTCAAATGATAGATATAGACTAAGCATTTCTAGATCATCAAAAAATATTTCGGCGCAGATAATTGACGATATGAAAAACGTGACTTTATTGTCAGCATCATCAATTGAAAAAGATATTAAGTCTGGTGAAAAAGTAAATAAAACTGAATTATCTAAGATTGTAGCTGAAAAGTTAGCAAAAAAAGCACAAGAGAAAAAAATTACCAAGATTTATTTTGATAGAGGCATTTATAAATATCATGGAAGAGTGAAAGTTTTTGCTGAAACTTTACGTAAAAATGGAATGGAATTTTAATATGGATAATAATAAAGACAAAAAAACTGACGATATTTTAGAAAAATTAGTTCACATTAATCGTATAACAAAAGTAGTAAAAGGTGGACGTAGATTTGGTTTTTCAGCACTAGTTGTTGTTGGAAACCAGTCCGGCAAAATTGGAATAGCTCACGCTAAAGCAAAACAAGTGCCAGATGCTATAAAAAAAGCAAATGAAATGGCAAGAAGAAAACTTATTCATATACCTCTTCGAGAAGGAAGAACTATTCATCATGATGTAAAAGCTAAAGATGGATCTGGCAGAATTGTTTTAAGAGCAGCCTCCAAAGGAACAGGTATTATAGCTGGTGGTCCTGTTCGAGCTGTGTGTGAGGTTTTAGGAGTAAAAGATATTGTAGCAAAATCAATGGGTACATCAAATGCCCACAATGTGATTAGAGCTACAATGAAAGCACTATTGAAACAAAATTCGCCAAAACAAATATCTTCAATAAGAAATAAAAAAATTTCTGAGATTATAGAAAAAAGAGGATAATGATTAAATTGAATAATAGAAATAAGATTATTAAAAGTAAACTTAGAGTTGGTAGAGGTATCGGTTCAGGAAAGGGTAAAACATCTGGAAGAGGTGTAAAAGGTCAAAAATCCAGATCTGGTGTAGCGATTAAAAGTTTCGAGGGTGGACAAATGCCACTATACAGAAGACTTCCAAAAAGAGGATTTAACCCTATTAATAAAAAAACAATTGCTATTTTAAATCTAGACAAAATCCAATCTTATATTGATAAAAAAAATATTAAAACTACAGATACGCTGAATTCAAATTTACTAAAAAAATTAAAATTAATAGATCAAAATTCAATTAAATTAAAAATTTTAGGTTCCGGAGCCATTAAAGATAAAATTAATATTGAGGCAGATCTCGCGTCAAAATCTGCTGTTGAAAAACTTGAAAAAATTGGTGGCTCAATACAATTAAAAAAATAGTTTGATTTAATGAGCGCTTCATCATCAAATACTGATTTAAGAAATAGAATAATATTTACCCTTGCTATTTTAGTGGTCTATAGATTTGGTACTTTTGTACCTTTGCCAGGGATAGATCCTGAACAACTCAAAATAATGATGGAAGGAAATCAAAAGGGTTTATTAGGAATGTTTAATGTTTTTGCAGGTGGTGCAGTGAGTAGAATGGCTATTTTTGCATTAGGAATTATGCCATATATTTCTTCATCAATTATTGTTCAACTATTAACTGGTGTTTCTGATTATTTCAAAAATTTAAAATCACAAGGAGAAACTGGAAGAGCAAAAATTACTCAAATAACTCGTTATGGTACAGTCTTACTTGCTACAGTTCAAGGTTATGGATTAGCAGTAGGACTAGAGTCCTCAGCTGGATTAGTAATTAATCCTGGTGTTTTTTTTAAGATTTCAACTGTTACCACAATTGTTTCTGGGACTATTTTTTTAATGTGGTTAGGAGAACAAATTACTCAAAGAGGAATTGGTAATGGTATATCTCTTATAATTTTCGCTGGTATTGTTGCAGAAATTCCTAGAGCTTTAGTTACCACTTTCGAGCTTGGTAGAACAGGAGCAGTTTCTACCTTAATGATCTTAGCTTTATTTGTTTTATTAATTTTAACAATTTTATTTATTGTTTTTATGGAGAGAGCTTTAAGAAAAATATTAATAAATTATCCTAAAAGACAAGTTGGTAACAAAATGTATGGAGGAGAATCATCTCATCTACCATTAAAGATCAACCAAGCTGGTGTTATTCCTGCAATTTTTGCATCGGCATTATTATTATTACCGGTAACTTTTTCAAATTTTAATTTTTCTGATAATGAAACTTTTTTAAATATAAGTTCATTTTTTACTCAAGGACAACCTTTATACATGTTACTTTATGCTTCAGGAATAATATTTTTTACTTTTTTTTACACTTCAATAACCTTTAATCCAATAGAAACAGCTGACAACTTGAGAAAATATGGTGGTTTTGTACCTGGGATAAGACCTGGAGAAAGCACAGCAATTTATATTGATAATATATTAACAAAGTTAACAACAATTGGAGCTTTATATTTAACCTTAGTTTGTTTAATGCCTGAGTTTTTAATTGCTAATTATCCAATACCGTTCTACCTGGGTGGTACATCAATTTTAATTGTAGTTGTTGTTGCAATAGATACTGTTACGCAAATACAAACAAGATTAATGAGTTCCCAATACGAACAATTGATTAAAAAAACAAAATTCGGAAGATAATTCGTGAATATAATCCTATTTGGACCTCCTGGTGCTGGAAAAGGAACTCAAGCAAAATATTTAGTTAAAAAGATTAATGGTTTTCAAGTTTCAACAGGTGATATGCTAAGGGATGAAATTAATAAAAATTCTGAAATAGGAAAAAAAATAATCAATGACATGAATGATGGTAAATTTGTAAGTGATGAAATTGTTAATGAATTGATTAAAAAAGTTATTTTTGATGAAAAATATAAAAATAAACTTATTTTTGATGGTTATCCTAGATCATTGGAACAAGCTAAAAATTTAGAAACTATTTTAGAAAGTTCAAATCAAAAGATTGATTACATTTTTTTTCTTAATGTCGAAAAAGAAGTAATAATTAAACGAGTTGAAAAAAGAAAAACTTTAGAAAAAAGATCTGATGATGATTCAAATATTATTCTAAAGAGATACGATACTTATATGGATATGACACGCCCCGTTTTAGATTTCTATTCCAAAAATTCAAACTTTTATGAAATAGATGGTGCGCTTAAAATCGAACAAATAACCGCTAAAATAGATGCTTTTCTTAATGTTTAAGACGTTGACTTTGAAAGAACTTCTTATATAAAAGGCTAAATTTATCTCAAAATTTATGGCTCGTATTGCAGGAATAAATATCCCCCAGAATAAATTAGTTCAAGTTGGGCTAACTTATATTTATGGTATTGGTGATAAATTTTCAAAGCAAATTTGTACATCATTAGCAATTCCTAAAGAAAAAAGAGTAAACCAACTTACTGATGATGAAATTTTAAAAATAAGGGAATACATTGATCAAAATTTTAAAGTTGAGGGAGATCTAAGAAGAGATTATTCACTGAGCATAAAAAGATTAATAGATTTAGCTTGTTATAGGGGTTCGAGACATAGAAAAAAATTACCTGTAAGAGGTCAAAGAACTAGATGTAATGCTCGAACGAGAAAAGGAAAAGCTATTGCAATAGCTGGAAAAAAATTAACACCACTTAAGAAATAAGCATGGCAAAATCAGAAAAAAAAGATAATAAAGAACTGAGTCAAGATAAGTCGCCAAAAAAAGCTGTAAAAAGTTCTTATTCAAAAAAAAAGAAAACTAAAAAAAATATCTTAAATGGAATTGCATATGTTCAATCAACTTTTAATAATACAATTATTTCAATTGCTGATACTAATGGAAACGTTATTTCATGGGCATCAGCTGGACAAAAAGGTTTTAAGGGATCTAGAAAATCAACTCCATATGCGGCGCAAATAGCTGCTGATGCTGCTGCATCTAAAGCCTTAGAGTTCGGCATGAAAACTTTATCTGTGGAAGTTAAGGGTCCCGGTTCAGGCAGAGAAACAGCATTAAGAGCGTTACAAGCGAGAGGATTTAGAATTTTATCAATTAAAGATACAACACCAATGCCACATAATGGTACTAGGCCACCAAAAAAAAGGAGAGTTTAATGGATGTAGAAAATGTAAATGTAAAAAATTGGAAATCATTAATCAAACCTGCGAAACTTGATGTTAAAATAAGTGATGATTTAACTCACGCTACAATTATCGCTGAACCATTAGAAAAAGGTTATGGTTTAACACTTGGTAATTCACTTAGAAGAATTTTATTGTCTTCAATCAGAGGAGCAGCAGTAACTTCAATTCAAATTGATGGTGTACTTCATGAATTTACATCTATTAAAGGTGTAAGAGAGGATGTTACTGATATTGTATTAAACGTTAAATCTCTGGCATTAAAATGTGCTGCTGAGGGAACAAAAAAACTAGTATTAGATGCCAAAGGACCTGGTGAAATAAAAGCATCTGACATCGCATCAGTTCCTGATGTTGAAATTTTGAACCCTGACTTAGTTATTTGTAATTTGGATGAAAATACTCATTTCCATATGGAAATGAATGTTAATACTGGAAAAGGTTATGTTCCAGCTGATTTAAATAAACCTGAAGAACCACCTTTAGGTTTAATCGCAATAGACTCATTATTTAGTCCAGTTAAAAAAGTTTCCTATTCAGTAAGTACCGCGAGAGAAGGTAAAGCCTTAGATTATGATAAATTAACGATGGAAGTTGAAACAAATGGATCAATTTCCGCTGAAGATGCAGTTGCTTATTCTGCGAGAATTTTTCAAGATCAATTAAAGATGTTTATTAATTTTGACGAACCTGTAGAAGCTCCAGTTAAAGAAGTTTCAACAGAGCCTGAATTTAATAAAAATTTATTAAGAAAAGTAGATGAGCTTGAATTATCTGTTAGATCAATGAATTGTCTTAAAAATGATAATATAATTTATATTGGTGATTTAGTTCAAAAATCTGAGGGTGAAATGTTAAGAACACCAAATTTTGGAAGAAAATCGTTAAATGAAATAAAAGAAGTTTTAACTGGCATGTCTCTTTATTTAGGTATGGAAATTCCAAATTGGCCACCAGATAATATTGCAGAAATGTCTAAAAAATTAGAGGAAAGTATCTAATGAGACATGGAATGGCAAATAAGAAGTTAAACAGAACTTCTGAACACCGAAAAGCACTGCTTAAAAACATGCTTAATTCTTTAATAAAGTATGAGCAAATTAAAACGACTTTACCAAAAGCTAAATTTTTAAAGCCACAGGCTGATAAAATAATCACATTAGGTAAAAAAGATAGTTTGCATAATACTAAAATTTTGATTTCTCAATTGCAGGATATTAAGTCAGCTAATAAAGTAAAAAAAACTTTATCTAAAAGATACGAAAAAAGAGCTGGTGGTTATACAAGAATTATTAAAGCAGGTTTTAGATACGGAGATAATGCCCCTATGGCTATAATTGAATTTGTTGATAGAGATATTCAAGCCAAAAAAGTTGATAAAAAAAAGAAAGATCCAACAAAAGAAGTTGAAAAAAAAGAAGATAAAAATGCTGCTACAGCATAAATAAAAGCCCTAAATATTCATGATTAGAAGTTTTATCGTTGAGTCAACGTGTAATAACATGCGTATTGATAGATGGTTAAGAAATAAATTAGGAAAGGTGCCACAAAGTCTTATTGAAAAGAATTTAAGAACGGGAAAAATTAAAATAAATAAAAAAAAAATTAAAAGCTCTTTTAAGATTAAAACAAATGATAAAATAGAACTCTTCAATTTTGATTTTAAAGAAAAAATTAAACACGAAAAAAAAAAATTCAATCCATCCACTGAGGTAATAAAATCTAATGAGGATCTGATCATAGATAACAATGAAGATTTTATAGTTCTAAATAAAAGTGCAGGAATATCTGTTCAAGGTGGAACAAAATCAAAAAAAAATATAGTAGATATATTTGCAAAAAGTGAAATATTTCAAGGGACAAAACCATTCTCTGTTCATAGATTAGACAAAGATACCTCAGGTGTTTTTATTATTGCAAAAAATAGACAAACAGCTCAACTATTGACTTCTCTATTTAGATTAAGAAAAGTACACAAAACTTATTTGGCAATATGTAATGGAGAAATTGAAAAAGACTCAGGTGAATGGAATGATAATTTGATAAGGTACAACAATGGAAAAAAGATTATAGAAAAAGCTAAAACAATTTTTAAAGTGATAGATAAAAATACCAATGCTAGTTTAGTAGAAATGAAACCAATCACAGGAAGAAAACATCAATTGCGAAAGCAATTATTTAACATTGGACATTCAATTTTTGGTGATAAAAAATATAATTCTTTTGTTTCTTCGAAAGGTATAAATAAAGATTTAATGCTTCATTCCTATCAAATAAGATTTATGATTAATGAAAAAAAATATACTTACAAAGCCTTATTACCAGATTATTTTAATAAATTGTTGAAGACTAAAAGATTAAATTTTTCAAATTAGTTTTAAATATTTCTATTAACTTATTCTTTAATTCGTCATAATTTTGATTTTTAATTTGTTTGAGATTAGTGATACCTTTGTCTTTTATCCCACACGGAATAATCGCATCATATTTTTTTAAATCGTTATTAATATTGATAGAAAAACCGTGATAAGCTATCCATTTACTTACTCTAACTCCGATTGCAGCAACTTTTTTTATAGTTGAATTATCATTGTACCAAATACCAATATTTTCTTTATCAGCAAATGTTTCAATGTCATATAGTTTCAGGGTTTCAATAATTGATTTTTCAATTACTGATATGAATTTTCTAATATCTTTTTTACCTTTTTTTAAATCAATTACAAAATAACAAATTAGTTGACCTGGTCCATGATAAGTTATTTTACCACCTCTATTAGTTTTTATAATACTTATAGATTTATCTATTATCTCATTTTCATTATAGCCTGTTCCCGATGTGTAGATATGGTCGTGTTCTAAAACCCAAATTAAATCATCTACTTTTTTTAGATCGATTTCTTTAAGTCTATCTTCCATAAATGATATCGCGTCTTCATATTTTACTGGATTTTGGGACTTTTTAATTTCTATAGGCATTTAAAAATTGTATTCTTTTCATTTTGTATTAAAAGATCCGTCTAAATAATAGGTGTATTTATGACTTTAATAAAAAAAATTAAAGATAAAAAAGTCAATTTTGAATTTAATAAGGAATATATAAAAGTTGTAACAGACAAAATTACCTCAAATGATGCATCTTTTATAACTAGATCTTTTGAGGAAATGCATCCCGCTGATGCTGCTGATATTATTGAGCATTTAAGTGAAAATGATAGAGAAAGTTTAATAAAATTAAATAATTTTAAGATTGATCCAGAAGTATTTGTTGAATTAAACGAGTCTGTTCAATCAGAAATCATTAAATATCTTTCCTCAGATGCAATTGTTAGGATTTTAAAAAATTTAGAGTCTGATGACGCCATAGCTATTTTAGAAAATGTTGAGGAAAAAGATAAAAATTCAATATTAAGTTTATTACCTCCAAAAGATCGATTTGCTTTATTAGAAGGTCTTAGTTATCCAGAGGATAGTGCTGCTAGGATAATGCAAAGAGAATTTACAGCAATCCCAAGTAACTGGTCGGTAGGACAAACCATTGATTATTTAAGAGAGAATAAAGAGTTACCAGAAGAATTTTTAGAAATTTATATTGTTGATGAAAATTTTAAACCTATTGGTGCTGTACCATCTTCAAAAGTATTAAGGACTCCTAGAGAAAGTAAAATGTCTACAATCATGGACGATTCAATTTTTTTAGTCCCAGTGGATATGGATAAAGAAGAAGTTGGTAACTCATTTGAAAATTATGGTTTAAACTCAGCTTGTGTTGTTGATAAAAATAATAAACTTGTAGGAATGATAACTTCCGATGATGTATTAACAGTTTTAAAAGAAGAGGCTGAGGAAGACACTTTAAGATTAGCTGGTGTTGGTGACGAAGAAATTACAGATGGTGTTATCACAAAAACTAAAAGACGATTTAACTGGTTACTATTAAACTTATTTACAGCATTTCTGGCCACTTATTGTATTAGTCTGTTTGGTGCAACAATTGAACAAATGGTTGTCTTGGCATTTTTAATGCCAATAGTTGCATCTATGGGTGGTAATGCAGGTATGCAAACTTTAGCAGTCACAATTAGAACTTTAGCAACAAATGATTTAACAAAAAATAATTTTAATCAAAACATTATTAAGGAATTTAATATTGGTATTTTAAATGGAATAATTTTTGCTGTTATAAGTTCTTTTATCGTTCAAGTCTGGTTTCAAGATTACCAATTATCATTAATAATATCTATCTCAATGATTTTGACAATGGTAGTTGCAGGTTTATTTGGAATACTTGTTCCTGTCACATTAAAAAAAATGAAAATTGACCCAGCAATTGCCTCTAGTGTTTTTGTAACAACAATCACTGATGTAATAGGCTTTGTTTCTTTTTTAGGTGTCGGGGCTTATTTTTTATAGAATTTTAAAAATTATCAATTAATCTAATATTATTAATATAAAAAGATAAGAAAATTTTTGAATTTTTTAATTTATTAGAAATTTTAAGATTTTTAACATTTCTTAACTCAAGATATTCAATTTTAACATTTTGTAATTTATCTATTTCATTTGCTGTTTTATTTAGTACTTTTTTAATATTTGATTGCATATTTAATTTTTTTTTAAGTTTCATAATATTGGTGATTAATTTTGCAGCTAAATTTATTTCACGTTTTTGTAATAATGAATTTCTGGAGGATAATGCTAATTTATTTCTTTCTCTAATTGTTTTACATTCTATTATTTTTGAAGAGTGCTTTCTTAAATATTTTTTTAATAGATATATTTGTTGAAAATCTTTCTCTCCCATAAAAATTTTTTGAGGTTTGATATTTTCAATCAGACGCTCCATCACATCAATTACACCCTCGAAATGTCCTTTTCTGTACTTAGCGCATAATATTTTGTCATTTTTTGAAATTATAACTTTAGAGAATTTCTTTACCTTATAGATTTCTTTCACACTTGGTAAATAAACATAATTAACTTTTAGTCTTTTTAAAATCGATAAATCCCTCTTTTTACTTCTTGGATATTTCTCAAAATCATTTTTATTATTAAATTGTTTTGGATTTACAAATATACTTACAATAGTTTTATTGCATTTTTTTTTTGATTGTTTAATTAAGGATATATGGCCTTTGTGAAGACTTCCCATGGTAGGTACAAAACCTAGATTAGACACATTTTCTAATGCCTCATTTAAATCATTATTGTTTATTAAAATTTTCATTTGTATAAAACTTTTTAATAAGTAAAACATTTGAATGATTAAACAAGCAATTATTCCTTTAGCTGGATTGGGTACACGTTTACTTCCATTAACTAGTGTGTTTCCAAAAGAACTTTTACCCATTAATGGAAAACCAGGAATTGAGTACATCCTAGATGAATGCATTGATGCAGGTATTAAGGAGGTTATTTTCATAATTTCAAATAAGAAGAAAATGATAAAGACTTATTTTTATAATGATAATTTTTATAAAAAAATTATTAAAAAAAAGAAAGATAAAAGGATTAAGGAAGAATACAAAAAAATTTTAAAATATAAAAAAATGATAAAATTTGTTTATCAAAACAAACCACTTGGTACTGGAGATGCCGTTTTAAAAACAAAAAAATTCATAAAACATAATTTTTTTTTAATGTTGTTACCAGATGATCTTATTATTAAAAGAAATTGTTCTAAATCAATGATAAAGATTCATAAAAAATATAACGCATCTGTTATGGCTAGTATGAATGTTAAAAAAAATAATGTTTCGAGATGGGGAATTTATAAGTTAAAAACTAAAATAAATAAGAATAATTATTTGATCTCAGATGTTATTGAAAAACCTTCTGTAAAAAAAGCACCATCTAATAAAGCAGTGATTGGAAGATATATTTTACCTAGAGAAATTTTTTCAAAATTACTTAAACAAAAACCAGGTAAAGGAGGAGAAATACATATTACAGATGCTATCCAAACATTAATTCAAAATGATAAAAAATTCATTGCTCATAATTTTTCTGGAAAATATCTTGATTGTGGAAGCATGAGTGGTTACATCAAATCAACTTTAGAGATAGCTAAATCATGAAATTGTGTATGATTGGTACTGGTTACGTAGGTTTAGTAAGCGGAGTATGTTTTGCTGATTTAGGAAATGATGTAATTTGTGTAGATAATAATGTTGACAAAATAAATTTACTAAAAAAAGGCAAGATTCCAATTTATGAACCTGGTTTATCAGAATTAGTAACAAAGAATTTTAAGAATAAAAAATTAAATTTTTCTACAGATTTAAAAAAATCAATTAAAGACTCAGACATAATTTTTATTTGTGTTGGTACACCAACCAAAAAAGGTGGTAGTTCAGCAGATTTAAGTCAAATTTACAAAGTTTCTAAAGAAATAAGCTCTTCAATTAATAAATTTAAGATTATCATAACAAAATCAACAGTTCCTGTGACGACAGGAGATGAAATTGAAAAAATATTATCTAAAAAAAATAGTAAAAAGAAATTCTCTGTTGTTTCTAATCCTGAATTTTTAAGAGAAGGAGAGGCAATAAGAGATTTTGTTTATCCTGACCGTATAGTTATAGGAACTAATGATAAAAAAGCAGGTAGAATTTTGAAAAATCTTTATAGCCCACTTATTTCTAAGGGTGCTTCTTATTTACAAACTTCTAGAAGAGCTGCAGAATTGATTAAATATGCCTCTAATGCCTTTTTAGCCACAAAGATTACTTTTATAAATGAAATAGCTAATTTATGTGAAAAAACTAATATTAATGTTGAGGATATTGCAATCGGTATGGGATTGGATAAAAGAATAGGCAGTCGATTTCTTAGAGCAGGACCTGCTTATGGTGGATCTTGTTTTCCCAAAGATACAAAAGCTATTATTACAACAGCAGATAAATTTAAAACAAATTTATCAGTAATAAAATCAGTAATTAAATCAAATGAAAATAGATCTAAACTTTTATTAGATAGAGTAAGCAGAATTCTAAATAAGAAAATTAAAAATAAAATGATTACTTTTTTAGGAGTTACATTTAAAGCTAATACTGATGATATGAGAGACTCATCAAGTTTACAAATGATACCATGGTTATCAAAAAAAGGAGCAATTATAAAATATTTTGATCCAACTGGTTATAAAACTGAATTTAAGAAGTTTAAAAATGTAATTAATAAGACTTCAATAAAAGATGCTGTCCACGGGGCCGATCTTGTTATTATTCATACTGAATGGAATGATTTTAAATCAATTAATTTTAAAAGTTTAGTTAAAAGTAAGAAGTTCATGATTTTTGATATGAGAAATATATATTTTCCATCAAAGATTAAAGACCAGGGGTTTAAATATTTTAGTGTTGGGAAGTAAAAATCTAATTTAACTCAAATATTGCATCTACCTCAACCGAAACGCCAAGTGGTAAACTATTTGTGCTTACAGCAGCTCTAGTATGCATTCCTGTATCTCCAAAAATTGAAACTATCAAATCAGAAGCGCCATTTATTATTTTAGGTTGATCAATAAAATCATCTGTTGAGTTTACAAATCCTGTTAGTTTCACACATGATTTTATTTTTGATAAATCATTGTCACAGGCTTTTTTAACTTGGGCAATAATACTTAACGCGCATCTCTTAGCAGCATTGTAACCAGCTGTGACATCCAATTCTTTACCAACTTTTCCTTTGATTAACTTACCGTTATCATCAATAGAAATTTGTCCCGATATGAATAACATTTTGCCTGTAATTTTTGTTGCAACATAATTACCAACTGGTGCTTTTGCTTCAGGAAGCTTTATATTAAGTTCTTTAATTTTATCTTCAAAGTTCATTATCAATTAATTTTTTTTTATTTTATTTTTAAATTTATTAAATATTCTGTTTGTACTTTCTTTAATTTGATTTGTTTTTTTTATAGACCCTTCTTTAAATTGATCTTTCTTTTTGACAGTACCTTCTTTAATATTTTTGGCTGTACACGATAAATATTCTTTTGAAAGTTTTTTCATCTCAGAACATTTATGTTGATCAGCAATTAGTATATTTGTTGAAAATAAATAAAATATTAAAATTATAAATATTTTTTTCATTTTTTTTTCTTACCTTTTGATTTTTTATTTTTATCGTATTCTTTTCTTTTCTCAATCAATATTAAAGCTTCTTCCATTGTTAATTCAGTAGGATCTTTTTCTTCAGGGATTGTTGCATTGATTGATTTATATTTTATATAAGGTCCATACTGACCCTTCATGACTCTAACAGGTTTTTTATCCTCAGGATGTTCTCCCAAATCTTTTATCATCGAAGAGGATATCCGACCAGGTTTGGCTTCTGCTATTAATATTATTGCTCTATTTAAACCTATGGAAAATATTTCCTCTACATTTTCTATTCTTGCTGATTTATTTTCACATTTTAAGTAAGGACCAAATCTTCCGACATTTAATGTAATCTCTTTTTGATTATCTGGATTTATTCCTAAAGATTTAGGTAGCGAACATAAAAATTGAGCTTTTTCCAAATTAATACTCTCTAATTCTAATCCTTTTGGTATTGAAACATTTTTTAAAAGTTCATTTACATCTGACTTTAATTTTTTAGTTTTTTTCTTTTTCTTACTAATTTTTTCAACTTCTATATCAGAAGGGATTTTCTCGTATTGAAGGTAGGGGCCAAATCTACCATTTTTCAAATATATATCATTTCCATTTTCATGTTTTCCTATAAATTTTGGTTCAGCTAATTGTGCTTGAGCAGCAGCTTTTGCTTTAGATAAGGGTCGTGTAAATTTACATTCTGGATAATTTGAACACCCTATAAAAGCACCACCTCTGAAACTATTCTTTAAACTAAGTGTTCCAGAACTACATAATTGACATTTTCTTACTACATTACCCTCATTATCCTTATCAAAAATTAATTCACCTAGACTATCATTGAGTAAATCCAATACCTCTCTAGTTCTTTTTTCTTTCACTTCCGAAACATTATTGTTGAAGTCTTTCCAAAAAAGTTCCAAAACTTTAATCCAACTTTCTTTGCCAGTAGTGATCTCATCAAGTTGATCTTCTAACCCTGCTGTAAAGTTGTAATCTACATATTTTGAGAATAATTTTTCTAAAAAGGCTGAAATTAATTTACCTCTATCTGTAGGAAAAAATCTTTTATTCAATATCTCTGCATAACCTCGATTGGCAATAGTAGAAATAATACTTGCATACGTAGAAGGCCTCCCGATACCAAGCTCTTCAAGCTTTTTAACTAAACTAGCTTCGGAATATCTTGGTGGTGGTTGTGTATAATGCTGTTCATCTATTAGCGCCTCAATATTAATAGGTCCTTTAGACACAGCAGGTAAAATAGTTTCATCATCATCTTTGTTTTGATTATTATAAATCTTTAAGAAACCATCAAATTTTAAAACTGATCCACCGGCTTTACAAATTGTATCATTATTATCTGACGTTATGGTGATAGTGTTTCTATCAAATTTGGCTGACTCCATCTGAGAAGATAAAGCTCTACTCCAAATAAGATCATAAAGTTTATTTTGATCTGTACTTAAATATTTTTTAACACTTTGAGGAGTTTTAATAATATCAGTAGGTCTGATTGCTTCGTGAGCTTCTTGTGCATTTTTAGCTTTTTTGCCTGAATAATTCAAAACATCTTTAGGCAAGTATTCATTACCAATTTCTTTTTGGATATAGTTTCTGAAACTTGTAACAGCGTCTTTAGATAAATTGGTTCCATCAGTTCTCATATAAGTAATTAAGCCAATTGTTTCACCCTCCATCTCTATACCTTGATAAAGTTTTTGGGCAATTTGCATTGTTCTAGATGCACCAAAACCTAGTCGACTCGATGCAGTTTGTTGAAGAGTTGAAGTCGTAAATGGACCAGAGGGATTACGATTTACTATTTTGCTAGAAATATCAGTTATACTAAATTTTTTTTTATTAATACTTGATATGGCTTTATTTATCTCTTCTTTATTTCTAAATGAAAATTTTTCAATTTTATTGTTGTCAAGTTGACTAATACTAGCAGTGAAATTTTGATTTGCAGTATCAGTAAATTTAATACTTAATGTCCAAAATTCCTCAGGTTTAAATGACTCAATTGCATGTTCTCTCTCAGTAATTAATTTTAAAGCAACAGATTGAACTCTTCCTGCAGATTTTGAACCTGGAAGTTTCGTCCAGAGTATTGGAGATATATTAAAACCAACCAAGTAGTCCAAGGCTCTTCTGGCCATATACGCATCGACTAGTAATGGCTCAATTTGCCTAGGATTTTCAATTCCTTGAATAACAGCTTTTTTGGTTATTTCATTAAATACAACTCGTTCAATTTCTTTATCTTTTAAAAGTTTTTTTTCATTCAAATATTCTTTGACATGCCAAGCAATTGCCTCACCTTCACGATCAGGGTCGGTTGCTAATATAATTTTAGATGAGTCTTTAGCCGCGTCAGTTATTTCTTTTAAATATTTTTTTGAAAAACTATCAACTTCCCATTCCATTTTAAAATCTTGATCTGGATTGACAGAACCATTTTTTGAAGGCAAATCTCTTATATGACCATAACTAGCTAAAACTTTATAATTATCGCCTAGGTATTTATTAATAGTTTTTGCTTTAGCAGGACTTTCTACAATGACCAAATTCATAAACTACAAACTACCCAAAAGCTTTAGATAGTCAATTTAATAAATTTTTGTCTTAGTTTCTTCTTTATTTATCAATCTTTTAATATTTTCTCTGTGAGTAAAAAAAATCAAGATAAACATGATCGTAAAAAAAATTGCCTGATTAAACTGAATAGAAATTAATAGATAGATTGGTATAGATATCGAAGCTACTAAAGATGATAGAGATGAAAATTTAGAAATAAAAAAAGTTACAAACCAACATATAGAAAATATAATTCCAAAATATAAATTCATAGCAAATAAAATACCAACATATGTAGCAACACCTTTGCCACCTTTAAACTTAAGCCAAATTGGAAATACATGACCTAAAAAGGCACATAAGGATGCAATATATAAAAAATCTTGGTAGAAAATTTTTACATAAATAACTGGAATAATTGCTTTTAAAATATCTAATACTAAAGTGAAATAACCAATACTTTTATTTCCAGTTCTCAAAGCATTGGTAGCTCCAATATTACCAGATCCGATTTCTCTTATATCTTTTTTTAAAAATATCTTTGTAAGTATATATCCAAAAGGTATCGAGCCCATGAGGTAGGAAATGATACCTATCAAAAAAATATCCATACTAAAGCTTAAATAATTCTTTTCCTTTTACAAATGTATTCGTGACCTTACCTTGGAGTTTTTTGTCTTCAATTGAGGTATTTTTTGATTTTGAAACCAATTTTTCTTTTTTTACAATCCATGGTTTACTTATATCTACTACACAAAAATCTGCATCATTACCAATGGAGAGGTTACCTTTATCTATTTTGAGAATTTTCGCAGGATTTGAAGTAAGCGCTTTAATTAATGTTTCTAATTTTAAAGATCCATTATGATATAACTCTAAACTTAAAGATAATAGGGTTTCTATACCTGATGCGCCTGTCGCAGCTTGGGAAAATGTTAATCTCTTTGACTCTTCATCTTCAGGTTTGTGATCTGAAACAATAACATCTATTAGTCCATCCTTCAATCCTTCCACTAGAGCAATTCTATCCTCCTCACGTCTCAACGGTGGAGATAATTTTAAAAAAGTTCTAAAATCACCTATGTCATTTTCATTTAAAGAGAGATTATTTATCGAAACACCTGATGTGAATTTTACGATTTCTTTTCTGTGTTTGATTACTTCAACAGATTTTTGTGATGATAATTGGGAAATATGATATCTGCATTTTACTTTTTCAAGTAAAGTAAGATCTCTTTCAATCAAAATTCTTTCTGCGATCTCAGGAATACCTGACAATCCTAATTTAGATGCGATAATGCCTGAATTTATCATCCCATTTTTTGCAAGCTCATAATCTTCTGCATGTTGCATTATTAAACAGCCAATATCTTTTGCAGAATTCATTATCCGAGACATTAATCTGGGATTTTGAATGGTTTTAATGCCATCAGTAAATGCTATTATACCTTTATTTTGGAGAAGACCAAATTCTGTCATATTGTTTCCCTCAATATTTTTTGTAAGTGATGCACACGGAAAAATGTTAATTCGAGATTTATCTCTTCCTCTTCTTTTTAAAAAATCGACTATAGATACGTTGTCTATTATCGGATCAGTATTTGGCATTGTTACCACAGAAGTTACACCACCAGCTAAAGCAGCATTACTTAAGGTTCTAAAATTTTCTTTATATTCATAGCCTGGTTCACCGACAAATACTCTCATGTCAACTAAACCTGGAAATATATATTTCCCCTTTAAGTCAATTGGTTTTTCTCTTGAAGGAATATTATTTGTATTTACTTTTTTTCCTACCGCTTCTATCTTTCCTTCTTCAGAAATTATAAGACCACCTGTTTCGTTAATTGAATTGTGTGGGTCAATTATATTAGCGTTTATAAAATATTGTTTTTTCATTTAAGTACAAAAAATCTTTAAACAGGCCATTCTTACTGCAACTCCTAGTTCTACTTGTTCTTTAATTACGCTTTTATTGATATCATCAGCTAAATTAGTATCTATCTCAATACCTCTATTCATTGGACCTGGGTGCATGATTAATGCATCAGCTTTTGCATGTTCTAATTTATCTGGTGTAAGGCCATAATATTCATAATACTCTCTGTTAGATGAAAGATAAGAACTTGTCATTCTTTCATTTTGTAATCTTAACATCATTACAATGTCACAATCTTTTAATCCTTTTTTCATATCGGTGAATGTATTAACACCAAATTTTTCTATTTCCTTTGGCATCAAATTTGTGGGAGCAATTATATTTACTTCTGCTCCTAACATATTCAGTAAATAGATATTTGATCTTGCAACTCTTGAATGTAGGATATCTCCGCAAATGGCAATTCTTAAACCTTCAATTTTTTTTTTTCGATTTATAATTGTCAGAGCATCCAATAAAGCTTGGGTAGGGTGTTCTCTTCTTCCATCTCCGGCATTTAAAACCGCACAATTAACTTTTTGAGAAAGTAGATTACATGCTCCAGAGTCTTGGTGTCTTATTACAATAATATCAGGATGCATAGCATTTAGTGTCATTGCTGTATCAATAAGAGTTTCACCTTTTTTAATTGCAGAATTACTTATATTCATTGACATCACATCAGCTCCAAGTCTTTTTCCTGCTAATTCAAATGAACTTTGAGTTCTTGTTGAGGGCTCAAAAAATAGATTAATCTGTGTTTTTCCTCTTAGTGCATCAATTTTTTTATTTTTACTTTGGTTTACTTTTATAAAATCGTGAGCTTCATCAAGTATTAAATTAACATCATTTATAGATAAATCTTGGATACCTAACAGATGTTTTTGGGAAATTTTAATAGCTTTATTTGTTTTAATTGCCATTAAAACCAACTCTATAGCTATAAAGTTGTATAATAGCAAGTATTAATTATTCAAAAAATCTATTGCTCCTTGCAATATAAAAGCAGCAGCATTTTCATCAATTTTTTTTTCTCTTTTACTCACATTAACATCTAATTGACTGGAAAGATTAAATGCACCAACAGTTGATAGTCTCTCATCCCACAAACAAACTGGAATATCAATGTTCTTTTCAATATAAGTAGAAACATCTTTTACTGATTGAGAAGATTTGCCAGAAGAGCCATCCATATTTAAGGGGTTTCCTATTATGATTCCCTTTATGTTATTTTCGATGATTATTGATTTAAGTTGATCTATAAGGTTTTGAGAGGATTTTTTTTCTATAGTTATAAATGGTGTGGCAATTAATTGTTTTTCGTCACAAATTGAAACTCCTATTCGTTTTGAACCAAGGTCTAAGCCTATCAATCTGCACTTATCTAAGTGATTTTTTTTAAATTCCTCTAACGTGATCATATTGTATATTTTTAACTTAAATGATAGTTTGCGTCATACCTAAATAGCATATGAGTATAGATCTTAAAACAATAAAACACATATCTAAACTATCAAGAATTTCTGTTGATGAAAAAAGGGCAGAAAAATTAGCTGATGATTTGAATTCGATTTTTGAATTTATTGAAAAGCTCAATGAATTAAAAACAGATGATGTGACGCCATTAACATCAATAGCCGAGACAACTTTAAAATTCAGATCTGATGAGATCAAAAGTAAAAATATTAGAGAGCAAATAATTAAAAATTCTCCTGAAGATAATGAGGATTATTTTGTAGTACCAAAGGTAATTGAATAATGTCAGACATTACAAAACAATCTTTAACAGAATTAGTAGAGAATATTAAAAATAAGAAACTTTCTTCAACAGATGTGACCAAAGCATTTATTCAAAGGTCTGAAAAGTCTAGTGAATTAAATGCTTATATCACAGATAATTTTACATTAGCTTTAGATAAAGCAAAAAAGTTTGATCAGAACCCAAATTTAGATTTAAAATTACCTGGCATACCTATGGCAGTTAAAGATTTGTTCTGTACAAAAAATGTTAAAACAACTGCTGGTAGTAAAATTTTGAATAATTTTGTACCAACTTATGAGTCTACAGTTACTGAAAATATTTGGAATGAAGGTGCAATACTTCTGGGTAAATTAAATTGTGATGAGTTTGCAATGGGTTCATCTAATGAGACAAGTCATTTTGGAAACGTGCAAAATCCTATTGATAAAAATTTAGTCCCCGGTGGTTCATCGGGTGGTTCAGCATCAGCTGTTGCTGGAAAATTAACTCCAATCACAATTGGTACTGATACTGGAGGATCAATTAGACAACCAGCTTCATTTACTGGAATTGTAGGTTTAAAACCAACATATGGAAGTTGCTCACGATATGGGATAGTTGCTTTTGCTTCCTCATTAGATCAAGCAGGACCAATGGCCCAAAATGTAAAAGATTGTGCTTTGTTGCAAGAAGTAATTAGCACATATGATCCAAAAGATTCTACTTCAATTAAATTCAAAAGAAACCATTATAGCAAAGAACTTACAAAAAATATAAAAGGAAAAAAAATTGGAATTCCTAAAGAATACAGAGTTGATGGTATGCCTAAAGAAATTGAGGATCTTTGGCTAAAAGGTATTCAATATGTCAAAGATTGTGGTGCTGAAACAATCGACATATCACTTCCACATACAAGTTATGCTTTACCAACGTATTATATTGTTGCTCCAGCAGAGGCATCTTCCAATTTAGCAAGATATGATGGTGTAAAGTATGGTTACAGAGCCAAAGGTGAAAATTTAATTGATATGTATGAAAAAACTAGATCTGAAGGCTTTGGTGCAGAAGTTCAAAGAAGAATTATGATTGGAACTTATGTATTATCATCTGGTTATTATGATGCATACTATCTTAAAGCTCAAAAAGTGAGAAAACTTATCAAAAATGATTTTGATGATGCATATAAGAAAGTTGATGCAATTTTAACGCCATCAACACCTAGCTCAGCTTTTAAAATAGGTGAAAAAACAAATGATCCAGTTTCGATGTATTTGAATGATATATTTACAGTACCAGTTAACTTAGCAGGCCTGCCTGGTATATCAATTCCTGCAGGACATGATACCAAAGGTTATCCTCTGGGTTTACAAATAATTGGTAAAGCCTTTGATGAACAAAATATATTAAACATTGCTTTTGCCATGGAGGAAAAGATAAATTTTAAAAACAAAATTACTGATTGGTGGATTAAGTGAATAAGAAAAACACAGAATTTTTGATTAATCGGAAAGATAATCAATATGAAGTTGTAATTGGATTAGAGGTACATGCTCAAGTATTATCCGAGTCAAAACTATTTTCTTCTTCATCAACTAAATTTGGTGCTGAACCAAATACACAAGTAAGTTTAGTTGACGCTGCATTTCCAGGAATGCTACCTGTAATAAATGAATTTTGTATTAAACAAGCTATTAAAACTGGCATAGGTCTTAATGCAAAAATTAATAAACGCTCTGTATTTGATAGAAAAAATTATTTTTATGCTGATTTACCTCAAGGATATCAAATATCACAATTTAAAGATCCAATAGTAGGTGAGGGCAAAGTTATTTTGGATATGCCTAATGGTCAAAAAGAAGTAGGTATAGAAAGATTACATTTAGAACAAGATGCTGGAAAAAGTATTCATGATCTTGACCCACAAAATACTTTTGTAGATTTAAACAGATCAGGGGTAGCTTTAATGGAAATAGTGAGCAAGCCTGATTTAAGATCCCCAGATGAGGTTAATGCTTACATTAAAAAATTACGATCTATAATGAGGTACCTAGGAACTTGTGACGGAAATATGCAAGAAGGCTCTTTAAGAGCAGATGTGAATGTTTCTGTAAGACCTAAAGGGTCAAAAGAATTTGGCACTCGATGTGAAATTAAAAATGTTAATTCAATTAAGTTTATGCAAATGGCAATAGAATATGAGGCTAATCGGCAAGTTGATTTAATAGAGGAGGGCAAAACTATTGATCAAGAAACTAGACTTTTTGATACGAAGAAAAATGAGACAAGATCAATGAGATCAAAAGAAGATGCTCATGATTACAGATATTTTCCTGACCCAGATTTATTACCTTTGGAGGTATCTGAAAAATTTATTGAAGAACTTAAAAATGATATTCCAGAGCTTCCAGATGATAAAAAGAAAAGATTTATTGAAGAGTTTAAATTGTCTCCTTATGAAGCCAATATTTTAGTGTCTGATATTGATACCGCAAAATACTTTGAAGAAGTTGTAGCTAAAATGGGCAAGAATAAAGATATTAAGTTAGCAGTCAATTGGATTACAGGAGAACTATTTGCTGTTTTAAATAGCAAAGGTTTAGAAATTTCTCAAAGTCCAGTGAGCGCCAAGAACTTCGCCATATTGATAAATCTAATTAAGAATGGAACTATTTCTGGAAAAATAGCAAAAACTGTTTTTGAATTAATGATTGATGGAGACAAAGATCCACAAAAAATTGTTGAGGAAAAAGGATTAAAGCAACAAAGTGATCCAAAAGCTTTAGAAGCTTTAATTGATAAAATAATTAATGAGAACAGAGAAAAAGCTATTGAATATAAACAAGGTAAAGAAAAATTATTTGGTTTTTTTGTTGGTCAGGCAATGAAGGCATCTGGTGGAAAAGCAAATCCTCAATTGATCAATGAAATCTTGAAGAAAAAATTATAAGGTTATGGGTTCAGACCTTAATATCACAAAACATTTACAAGATTACATACTAAAGAATGGTTTGAAACTACATCCAATTCAAAAAGAAATAATAGACTATAATTTATCACTTGGTGATATTAAAAGAATGCAAATATCTATCTCCCAATGTCAATTTTTACATTTGATTATAAAGATCTCTAAAATTACAAAAGTCTTAGAAATAGGAACTTTTACAGGTTTAAGCACGTTGTCTATGGCTTTAGCATTACCAGATGAGGGTAGTATAATTGCTTTAGATAAAAATGAGGAAACAAATAAGATTGCTCAAAATTTTTTTAAAAAAGCTAACCAAAATCGCAAAATTAAAACAATAATTAAACCAGCTTTAGAAAGTTTGATGAGTATTAGAAATGAAAAATTTGATTTAGTTTTTATTGATGCTGATAAAATGAACTACCAAAAATATTATGAAATTTCACTAGATCTATTGAATAAAGAGGGTTTAGTTATTATTGATAATGTTTTATGGCATGGAGAAGTTGTTAACAAAGATATTAATGACAAATATACGAAAAGTATTAGAGATTTAAATAATTTTATTTCAAAGGATAAAAGAATTGAAAAGGTCATGGTACCTTTTGGAGACGGAATGACTGTTTGTAGGAAGATTTAATGTTCACTGTAACTGGATTTTATAGATTTCAAAAAATAAATGATTTAAAAAAAAATCAAAAAATATTGAATAATCTTTTAGTTAATAAAAACATATATGGATCAATTATTTTATCAAAAGAGGGTTTAAATGGATCTATATCTGGTAAAAATAAAGATATTAAGGCTACAATTATCAAATTAAAAAAAATTTTTAGTATTAAAGAATTTGATAGTTTCAATAATTCAAAAAGTAAATTTAAACCTTTCTACAAATCTAAAGTGAAAATTAAAAAAGAAGTTGTTCCAATGGATCTTAAAATTTCAAATAAAATTAAAAAAAAGAATACTCATATTGAACCAGCAAAATGGAATGAATTAATAAAAAATAAAAAAACTTTTTTATTAGATGCAAGAAAACCTTTTGAGCATAAAGTTGGTTCTTTTAAAAAATCGGTAAATCCAAATATAGAAAACTTTAGAGATTTCCCAAAATACCTAAAAAAGTTAAAAAAAGATCAGCCAATTGCAATGTTTTGCACCGGTGGAATTAGGTGTGAAAAAACCTCTGTATATTTAGAAAAAAAAGGCTTTAAAAATATTTATCAATTAAAGGGTGGAATTTTGAATTACTTAAAAAAGATCAAACAAAAAAACAGTTTATGGAAAGGTGAGTGTTTTGTATTTGATAATAGAGTAACCTTAAAACATGGATTAGTACAAGGAACCTATTCAATTTGCAGTGGATGTAGACAACCAATTTCAACTAAAGATAAAAAATCAAAAAAATTTGAGGAGGGGGTATCTTGTCCTAATTGTATTGATAAACTCTCAAAAAACCAAAAATCTCGTTTTAGAATGAGACAAAGTCAGATATACAAAGCAAAGCAATCTGGAAAAAAATATATTTTTCAAAAAGAATTTAAGTAAGGATTTATTTGTCACAATCGTTTAAATTAACTAAAGATCCAATATGGTTTTTATTGAGAAAAGTTACTATTCCAGCAAGTGTTGGCTCATTATTTCAAACTTTTTACAATCTAGTAGACACATGGTTCGCAGGAAGAATATCTGCGGAAGCAATAGCAGCAATCGCAAAATCTTTCCCAATTTATTTTACTATTATTGCAATAGGTGTTGGATTAACTGCTGGAACAAATACTTTAATAGGTAATAATTTAGGTGCTAAGAATAAAAGGAAGGCATCGCTATTTGTTGCTCAATCAATTATTTTTGCAATCTTTTTATCCATACTAGTTACTCTTTTTGGTTTGAATGTTTCAGATTTTTTACTTTCTATTATGGGATCAGACCAAGATGCAATTATATTAACTAGAAAATATCTAGATGTAATTTTTTATGGAACTATAATTGTTTTGATACAAATTTCGTTAAATGGAACACTAAATGCGCAAGGAGATACAAAAAGTTACAGAAACGTATTAATTTTTAGTTTCTTTTTAAATATTATTCTTAATCCATTATTTATTTTTGGTTATGGTTTTATTCCAGCATTTGGTATAGCTGGACTTGCAATAGCTACAGTAGTGGCTCAGTTTATTGGTCTTTTATATTTATCATATAAAGTTTATTGTTGTGAATTAAAACAATATCTTAAGCCTGAGTGTTTTATCCCAAAATTTGATCTTCTGAGAGAACTTTTGTATCAGACTATTCCTGTAATGTTTAGTATGTTGTTGATTGGTGTAGGTTTGTTCAATATTCTTTACTTCATTGGTCAATTTGGAGACTTGGCAACTGCTGGTTATGGTGCTGCTTTAAGAATTGAACAAGTCTTTTTACTTCCTGTAATTGGTTTAAATACAGCGGTATTATCTATAGGGGGACAAAATTTTGGTGCAAAAAATTATGATAGGTTAAGGGAATTATATAAAAAAGCTCTTTATTTTGGATCATCCTTTATGATCTGCGCTGGTATAATAATCTTTTTTAATTCGGAGTTTTTGGTTTCATTATTTACGGACAACTATGAAGCTATTAAGCATGGGGCAATATATCTAAAAGTTGCAGCATTAATCGGCCCAATTTATCCAGTCTTTTTCATAACCACTGCCGTATTTCAAGCAGTCAAAAAACCATTGTATAGTCTTTATTTAAGTATTCTAAGATTAACAGCTCTTCCATTTTTAAGTTTATGGTATGTAATTAATGTTAAAGGAGGTGATTACGAGGATATTTTTTATACAATTTTAGTGACAAATTGGTTTATGGGAATTGCAGTTTTAATATTTATTGGGTATTTTTTGAATAATGTTTTCAAACAAAATAAAAGTCTTTTTACTTACTAGTATTTGTATAATATTTTTCTTTGTCACATACCTTGATGTAAAATCTAGTGAAATAAAAATTGTAGATGGAGATACAATATATTTAAACAATCAAAAAATTCGTTTTAATGGCATTGATACTCCTGAAATTAAACAAATTTGTAATAAGAATGATGAAGTCATTGAATGCGGAGTCCAAGCAAAACAATTACTGATTAACAGGATAGGTAAAAAAAAAGTAAAATGTGTTAAGGAGGGTGTAGATAGATATAAGAGAATTTTAGCTGAATGTTTTGTAAATAATCAAAGTCTATCTAAGTATCTTGTTCGAGAGGGTTATGCTTTTGCTTACAGGAAATATTCAACAAAATATATTCCAGATGAGGAATATGCCAAAAAAAATAAAAAAGGTATGTGGTCAATGACTTTTGAATATCCTTGGGATTATAGAAAAAAAAATTAATCTTTTTGTAGTTTTTTTTCTAATTTTCTAACAAGATAAGAAATAATTAATATTAAGACTAAATATTCAAGAATTAGAAATGTATATATTTCCAGTGGCCGATAAGTCGTCACAACTAATTCGTTTGCTTTTCTAGTTAAATCTCCAATTCCAATTATAGATACAAGAGAGGACATTTTAAGCACATATACAAATTGATTACCAATAGCTGGTAAAATATTCTTTACTGCCTGAGGTAGAATTACTAATCTTAATTTTCTAAAGAAACTTAATCCTAAAGAGCTTCCAGCCTCCCATTGTGATTTTTTGATTGAATTAATTCCTGCTCTAAATATTTCTGCTTGAAAAGCACTTTCGCTTATTGATAGAGCTATGATACCAGAAATGAATGGGCTAAAACTTATACCCGTCATGATTGGAAGTCCATAATAAATCCATAAAATTAAAACCAGTAAAGGAATTGCTCTTACAATTTCAACGTAACCAATGTTAAGGTAGGTAAAGAATTTACTTTTAGCCAGTGATGGAATAGCAACTATAAGACCAAGAATAATTGAAATAATGATTGAGACTATGCTAATATAGATAGTAGTTGTTAAACCACTTAATAAAAACTTCAGATTAGTTAATCCCTCAATATTGTTTGGAGACAAAATCAACCAGTTTAATTCACTTTTACCACATGACGTTAATGGAAAAATTATAATTAATAAAAATAGATTTTTCACTCTTTAAGTTATAAAGAATAAAAAATTAATTACTAATTTTTTATAAACTCTTTAGATTATATTTAGCTAATAACTTAGTGAAGAACCCTGAGGATTTTTTATCTTTAATCCATTTATTTACATAATCGTTCCACTTAGTATCGCCTTTCGGCACCATCATCGCTAAAAAAGCTGGATTTTTTCCACCATCTGGAACAATTGCTAACTGAGGATATTTGATAACCAATTTATTTGCTTCTGTTGAACTTGTAATATTACCATCAGCTCTACCTGCTAATACTTCTTGAAAGTCTCTAGCTGGAGCTTCAATTGAGTTTAATTTTGATTTTGGAAAAAATTCTTTCGCTTTTTCTTCTTGAGAAGTGCCAAGAGTAGTTGCTATTGTTACGTTTTCATTGTTAAGGGAGTCCCAAGTTGAGAATTTTTTTAAGTTCTTTTTAAGAACTAGTGGAACAGTAGCATATTTGTAATAAGTAACAGTAAATCCTGCTACTTCAGCTCGTTTTGGAGTTTTTGTTACACTTGTTGAAATATCATACCTCGCCGATGTTATACCTGACACAATAGTTTTCCACTCTGCTGGTACAAATTCAATCTTTACACCCATATCTTTTGCAAGTTCATTCATGACATCAATATCAAAACCTTTATATTTATTAGTAGCTGGATCCTTAACTGTCATGGGATCCCAGTCTCCAGTAGTTCCAACTTTTAAGACACCTGATGATAGTATCTTATCTAAATTTGAATCTGCATTAAGTGAGAATGGTAAAAAGGTAAATAATATTAATAGAAATAACTTTTTCATAATATTTAAAAATTACATTATTTTTTTTATTTTTCAGATCTATAATCTTGACGCACTATCATTCATCCATGAAAATAAGTGATCTG
>CACIGI010000009.1 GCA_902586125.1 uncultured Pelagibacteraceae bacterium
AATTAATTGATAAAGGTTTAAAAATTGATGCTGCAACACCAGGTCGATCTTTTACACCGACTAAAGTAACTTTTGCATCATTATGCGTTAAGGAAATTCCTGTGATAATTCTATTATTATTTAAATTTGTTCTTTTTGTAATTAATGTTCCAGGTTTTTTAATAAATGAAGATTTTACCTCAATACCAATTCTATTTAATCTAGCATCTTGAATTGAAACAGGCTGCATAACTTTGGCACCTAAAGATGCCATTTCTAACATTTCCTCATAAGAAATTACTTTAATCTTTTTTGCTTTTTTTAATTTGTTTGGATCAGTTGTGTAGATGCCCTCTACATCTGTGTAAATAATACATCTTTGTGCTTTAAAGAATTTTGCAATCATAATTGCACTTGCATCCGAACCTCCTCTACCTAACGTGGTTACCCTCTCGTTGATATTTATCCCTTGAAAGCCAGTGATAATTGGAATGCCTCCTTCTTTCAGAAATCTTAATAATTTATTTTTATTTACCTGTTGAATTCTGGAGTTTGAATAAGGACCGCTCGTAAAAATTGGAACTTGCCAACCTAGCCAAGATCTTGATTTGAAACCTTTATGGTTCAATCTCCCAGCTATCAAAGAACATGCAACTTGCTCACCTGATGATACTAAAACATCATACTCAGAGCCTAAGAAATTGTTACTAATCTGTTTTGATTTTTTTATTAAATCATTTGTCACACCACTCATAGCTGAGGAGACAACTATTACTTTGTTTTTTTTCTTTTTATATTCGATAATTATATCAGTAACTTTTTTGATTTTTTCAATTGTACCAACTGATGTTCCACCAAATTTTAATACCACAATTTTCATGATAAATATTTTTTTAATTAAAAATTATTGATAAAATACATCTTCAATATATTGTCAACCTTGTAATGAAAACTAGCACAATAAATAAAAAAGAAATAGAAAAATTTTCTAGAATTGCAGAAGAATGGTGGGATCCTACTGGAAAATTTAAACCATTACATAAATTTAATCCTATTAGAATTTCATATATAAAGGAAAAAATAATTGATAGTTTTAAACTTGAAAATTCAGATAAACCGTTACAAAAAATTAAATTATTAGATATTGGATGTGGTGGTGGTTTATTATCAGAACCTATGTGTAGATTAGGAGCAGAAGTTACTGGCATAGATGCATCAGAAAAAAATATACAAGTTGCTAAACTTCATGCAAAAAATAATAATTTAAAGATTAATTATCTAACTGCCTCACCAGAAAATTTAAAAATAGAGAGAAAATTTGATGTAATTTTGAATATGGAAATTATTGAACATGTTGAAGATATTGATATTTTTTTGAAATCATGTTCATTGCTATTAAAAAAAGGTGGGATAATGTTTGTTGCAACAATAAACAAAACTTTAAAATCTTATCTATTTGCAATAATAGGTGCGGAGTATATTTTAAGATGGCTACCGATTGGGACACACGAATGGGATAAATTTATAGATCCAAATAAATTAATTAAAATTTCTAAAAAATATAATCTTCAATTACAAAATCTAGATGGAATGAAGTTCAATATTATTACCGATAAATGGTCTATAAGTTCAGATAAATCCATTAATTATATTGGAAAATTTAATAAAGTTTAATTACTCTTATCTTCAATCCACGGTATCATTTCAGCCTCAACTCCTTCTTCCTTAAGCTCTTGAATTTCATTTTTTGTAGCTGTACCGTAAATACCTTTTTTCTTATTTTTTTGGTTGTAGTGTAATGTTCTAGCTTCGTAAGCAAAATTTTCACCAACATAATCAAAATTACTTTTAATAAATTTTTGATACTCTCTAATCTTATTTTTTATCTCATTTAAATTTGTGTTCTTTTTTTCAAGATTATAAATGCTATCTCTATTAATTAATTTAGGAGCCATTAAAGTTTTTTCAACTTTTTGAGAATTGCATTTATGGCAATTTAAAAAGTTTTTACTTTTGAGTTTTTCATACTCTTTAGAGGAAGCAAACCAGCTATCAAATGAGAAATTACAATTTTTGCAAATCAACTTATATTTGATCATACCAATTATTTAGTGATAGTTCTATAAATTTCAATAGAACAAATCTAACTTCGATAATCTCCGTTAATCTCAATGTATTTTTTTGTCAAATCCATCGTGTAAACTTTGAAACTTTTGGAACCGCAGGAGATATCAACATTAATATCAATGCTATCACTTTTCATATATTCGGACACTTCGTCCTCATTATAATTAGAATTCAGCTTTCCATTAAAAACAACACTTATCTCACCAAATTTAATAGACAATTTTTCATGTTTAATTTGTACACCTGCTTTTCCTATTGCCATTACCACTCTTCCCCAGTTGGCATCTTCGCCTGAGATAGCTGTTTTTACTAAAGGTGAATTTGCAATTGAGAAAGCAATTTTTTTTGCATCATCTTCATTTTTGCACCCCTGAATATTAACAGTTATAAATTTTGAAGCACCTTCACCATCAGCTACAACTCTTTTAGCTAGATTTAATAAAATCTTATTTAAAGCATTATCAAAATTTTTAATTTTTTCATCATTAACATTTTTAATTTTAGGATGTTTTGATTTACCTGTTGAAAAAATTGAGACCATATCATTAGTGCTAGTATCACTATCACAGCTAATAGCATTAAAAGTATTAGAAATATTTTTCTTTAAGAGTTTTTTAAGTACATCATTTGATAAATCAGCATCAGTAAAAATGTATGCTAAGGTTGTAGCCATATCAGGTTGTATCATGCCTGAGCCTTTAGCAATCCCAAATATCTTAATATCACTTCCACCAATTGAACATTCTTCCATTGCCATTTTAGGCTGAGTGTCAGTAGTCATTATCCCTAATGCGGACTTCATCCAGATATACTTATTTTGTGTGTATTTTATTTTCTCAATTAGTTCAGGGATTTTATTGATTATTTTTTCCTCAGGAAAAATCTCGCCAATAGTTCCAGTACATCCAAAAATTATTTCCTTTGAATTAATTTTTTTTGGTTGATCTTCATCCTCTTTCTGTTTTTGTGTTAATTTTTGAGAGATAATTTCTGCAATTTTTTCGAGACTTTTATAACCTTGTTTTCCAGTGAAACAATTAGCATTTCTTGTATTCACTATTAATGAAAAAATTTTTTTGGCTTTTTGATTTAAATTCCATTTTATATTTTCAGAAATTATTTTAGATTGAGTATAAACCGATGCATAGTTAACTCCATCTCTAAAATAAAACATAACTAAATCATCTCGAGAACTATTATATAATTCAGCACTAATCGTGGAAATAGCTACACCATCAACATGATCAAGATCTTGAAATTCGTTTAATCTCTTGCTTTTTGATTTAGATGAAAGAAAATTTGTTAAATTAATACCCATTCTATTTAAAATAATTATTTAATGATTATATAAATGGTTATAAGTAAATAATAAATCAAAAATTGATGCTAAATCCACTTAACTTTTTCTCAAAACTAATTAAATCCAATAATCAAAGAGAACTTGATAGAATTACCAAAATTGTAAACAAAATTAATTCATTAGAAAATCAAATCAAAAATTTAAAAGATGAGGACTTTCCTAAAAAAACTATCGAATTTAAAGAAAAAATTAAAAAAGGAGAAAAAATTGAGCAGATATTGCCTGAAGCTTTTGCATTAGTAAGAGAAGCTTCAAGAAGAAAGAGAGGAGAAAGACATTTCGATGTACAATTAATAGGCGGAATAGTCCTACAAGAGTCTAAAATTGCCGAGATGAAAACTGGTGAAGGAAAAACACTTACTATTACTCTTGCAGCATATCTTAATGCTCTACATGAAAAAGGGGTCCATATCGTTACAGTAAATGATTATCTTGCTAAAAGAGACTCACAAGAAATGGGAGAAATTTATAATTTCTTAGGATTAAGATCTGGCTACATTAACAATGATCAAGATGATGCTCAAAGAAAACAAAATTATAATTGTGACATTACTTACGCAACTAATAGTGAGCTAGGATTTGATTATTTAAGAGATAATATGAAATTTTCAAAAGATGAGATGGTACAAAGGAAACATTTTTTTGCTATCGTTGATGAAATAGACTCTTGTTTGATAGATGAGGCCAGAACACCACTAATTATCTCTGGGGCAGCAGAAGATAGAACAGCACAATATTTAGCTATCGATAAATTAATAAGACTTTTAAAAGATAAAGACTACGAGATTGATGAAAAAGACAAAAATGTACTTTTAACTAATGATGGAATAAACAATATTGAAAAAATTTTTTCAAATGCGGGAATTTTAAAAAATAATAACTTTTACGATCCTGAAAACTTAAATTTAGTCCATCATGTTAATCAAGCTTTACGAGCAAATCATTTATTTCAAAAAGACAAAGATTATATCATTCAAGATGATGAGCTGAAAATTATAGATGAGTTAACTGGTAGAATTCTTGAAGGAAGAAGATTTGGAGATGGACTTCATCAAGCTTTAGAAGCAAAAGAAAGAATTCCTATAAAAAATGAAAATCAAACTTTGGCGTCAATTACTTATCAAAATTATTTTAAATTATATGATAAAATTTCTGGGTGTACTGGAACAGCAGTAACAGAGTCTCAAGAATTTTATGAAATATATAATCTTCCAGTGGTTGTCATTCCGACTAATAAAAAAATGATTAGAAATGATTTTAATGACCAAATATTTAGAACAGAAACTGAAAAAAATGATGCTATAATTAAAAAGATCAAAGAGTGTCATTTAAAAGGTCAACCTTTGTTAGTATTTACCTCGAGTGTTAACAAATCAGAAATATATTCAAATCTTTTAAAAAAACAGAATATTAAACACGAGGTGCTTAACGCTAAAAATCATGAAAATGAAGCTGAAATAATTGCAAATGCTGGTAAAGAAAATTCTGTAATCATAACTACCAGTATTTCTGGTAGAGGAGTAGACATTCAGCTTGGTGGAAAAAAAGGCTCGATGTCAGATGAAAAATTAAAGCTCAACAAAGAAAAAATTAAATCACTTGGTGGATTGTTTGTAATTGGAACTGAAAGAATGGAATCGCGAAGAGTTGACAATCAAGCAAGAGGTAGATCTGGACGTCAAGGTGATGAAGGAAATTCCATTTTTTATGTAAGTCTTGAAGATGATTTAATGAGAATATTTGGATCAGAGTCGATGAATAATATATTACAAAAACTTGGCCTTAAAAATGGTGAGAGCATTGATCATCCATGGATAAATAAAGCTTTAGAGAGAGCTCAGCAAAAAGTAGAGGCTCGGAATTTTGACATAAGAAAAACATTAATTAAATTTGATAACGTCTTAAATGACCAAAGAAATATAATTTTCAGTCAAAGAGAAGATGCAATGAATAGTGATAAAATTTTTGATTATTCAAATAGTTTTTTAAACGATATAATTGATGATCTGATAAGGTCTAAGATAAAGAAAAAGTCCAATCCAAAAAGCACTGATTTCGAAAACAAAATAAAATTAATTTTAGGGAAAAATTTTATATATTCATATTTGGAGGAACTTAATAATTTTAATGATAAAGACTTTAGAAAATCATTAAATGAAAAATTTCAACACTCTAGAGAAGAAAGAGTAAAATTATTAGGTAAAGACAGATCTCAAGATATAGAAAAAAGAATTTTTTTACAAACTATTGATATGAATTGGAAATCCCACATTCAATATTTAGAGCAGCTAAGACAAGTTATTGGGCTTAGATCTTATGGTCAGAGAGATCCTTTGGTGGAGTATAAAAAAGAAGCATTTCACTTATTCGAAAGTTTGTTAAATAGATTAAAACTTGATTTCACAACAATACTAATGAATCTTACATTGGTTAAGTCACAAACAAAAAATTTACAAAAAACTAAAACAAAATCTGATAACGCTAAATGTTTATTGGCCTTAAACAATGGCAGAAAAATTTCAAGAAATGAAAAATGTGAGGCTACAGGAAAAAAATTTAAACATTGTTGTGGAGCTTTATAAAAAGTAAAAAATTAATCCTATAATAAAAATTGATATTCCAACTCCAGCAAAAAATATTTTTTTAGATTTTAAAACATGATTAAAATTACTTTTATCTGAATTTAACGAACTTAATTTGTTTAAATTACTCATAAATCCTTTGCTTCTACCTATTCTTAAAAATTTATTTTTTCTGCCATCAAATATTTCCTCTGGGGTCATGAGTTTAAAATTTTCTAAATTTTTATTTAAAGCATTTCTAACATTTTCAAGTATGAGGTCTTTATCCCTGTGCGCACCGCCAGATGGCTCTGGTATAATTTCATCTATTATCTCAAGCTCTAGTAAATCTTTAGCCGAAAGCTTCATCGCTTTAGCGGCATCAAGCATTTTTTTTGGATCTCGCCATAAAATTGTTGCACATCCCTCGGGAGAGATAACTGAGTAAATTGCATTTTCTAACATTAAAACTTTATTAGATGATGCGAGAGCGATTGCACCTCCTGAACCACCTTCTCCAATAACAATTGCAATAGTTGGGACTTTCAATTTCATACAACATTCTATTGATTTTGCAATTGCTTCTGCCTGACCTCTCTCCTCCGCACCAACACCAGGATAAGCGCCCGGAGTATCAATAAATGATATTATTGGTATATTAAATTTATCAGCTAGTTGCATTAATCGAATAGTCTTTCTGTAACCTTCTGGCCTCATCATGCCAAAATTTCTTTTGATTCTTGAATCTAAATCTTCTCCCTTTTCTTGTCCAATAACTAAAACTGATAATCCTTTAAACTTTGCAAACCCACATAACACTGAAAGATCCTCGCCATAAAAACGATCTCCTGATAAAGGGATGAAATCTTCAAACAAATTATCAATAAAAAATTTTGATTTTGGTCTATCCTCATGTCTAGCTACCATCGTAATTTGCCAAGGGTCTAGGTTTGAATATACCATTTTTAATTTTTCATCTAATTCATTTTGTATCTGAGAAATTTTTTGTGTATCTACCTCTGAAAGTCCACTTTGATTATAAGGATCTTTTAATTTATCAAGTTCAATTTCTAAATCCTTAATTTCAGTCTCAAAATTTAAGTAATTTTTCATAATCTGTTTATAGCGAATAGTTTAAGTATAAAAAAGTCAATAAAAAGATGTAAAAAATATAACAATTCTTAATAATTGACTTAATTCTTTTAACAGATAAAACCTTGATATCGGGAGAGACTAATAATAGCGCCGAAGGAGCAACCACCCCGGAAACTCTCAGGCAAAAGGACCGATTAAAGCATAACACTCTGGAAAGAGATTAATTTCCGCCGAAGGAGTAAAACTCTCAGGCAAAAATACAGATGGGGGTGATTAAAAGTGCTATGCGAGAAAAATATATTAAAATTAGCAATCTAAAAGTATCTGAGGAATTATCAAAGTTTATTAATGATGAATTACTAAAAGACACTAGTGTAACTATAGAAAAATTTTGGTCAGGACTAGAAAAAGCATTAAATGAATTAGTGCCAAAAAATAGAGAATTAATTAAATTTAGAGAAAATTTACAAAAAAAAATTGATGGTTGGCATATTAAAAATAAAGGTAAAGAAATCAATTTAGATGAATACAAAAAATTTTTATTTGAAATTGGTTACTTAAAAAAAGAAGGACCTGATTTTAAAATAGAAACTGAAAATGTCGACGAAGAGATAAGAAATATTGCAGGTCCTCAGTTGGTGGTGCCTGTAATGAATGCAAGATATACTCTCAATGCTGCAAATGCAAGATGGATGAGTTTATATGATAGTTTGTATGGAACTGATATAATTGAACAATCCGAAGATAGTGTGTCTGAAAGATACGATCCTTTAAGAGGAGAAATGGTTATAAAATATGGGAGAGATTTTTTAGATAAATATTTTTCATTAGCAGGTTTAAGCTGGAAACATATCACAAGCTTAGCAGTTAAGCATGGAAAATTAAAAGTTTTAAAAGGAGCTGATATCTTTGATTTACAAGATGAAAATAAATTTGTAGGGCATAGAGGAGAAAGTGATAATCCCTCAGCAATAATTTTGAAGAATAATAATTTACACATCGAGGTATTAAAAGATACAAGAGCATTTGCAGCTCAACAAGATCACGCTGGTATAAGTGATATAATATTAGAATCCGCAGTAACAACAATTTGTGATAACGAAGATAGTGTAGCCGCAGTCGATTCAGAAGATAAAATTATTTGTTATCGAAATTGGTTGGGCTTAATGAAAGGAAACCTTAAATCCAAATTTGAAAAAGAAGGTAAATTATTTGAGAGAAAACTTAACCCTAACAGGAGTTATATTTCAAAAGATGGCAAAGGTTTAAAGCTTCATGGTAGAAGCCTTTTACTTGTAAGAAATGTTGGCCATCTAATGACCAACTCCTCAATTTTATTAAGTGATGGCAGTGAGGTGCCTGAAGGTATAATGGATGCTTTCATAACTACAGCTGCTGCATTGCATGATATTAAGAATAAAACAAATTCTAGAACTGGTTCTGTATATATTGTTAAACCTAAAATGCATGGCCCAGAAGAAACAGCATTTACAGATTTAATTTTCTCTAAAGTTGAGGAAGTGTTAGGTTTAAAGAGATATACTTGTAAAATTGGTATTATGGATGAAGAAAGAAGAACATCTGTAAATTTAAAAGAATGTATTAGAAGCTTAAAAAATAGGGTTTTCTTTATTAACACTGGTTTTCTAGACAGAACTGGTGATGAAATGCATACATCTATGGAAGCTGGCCCAATGATTAAAAAAGGGGATATGAAATCATCAAAGTGGATAAGTGCATACGAAAATAATAATGTAGACATTGGTTTAAAGTGCGGGTTTTCTGGTAAAGCTCAAATAGGAAAAGGAATGTGGGCTATGCCTGATAAAATGAAAGATATGATGGATCAAAAGACTAGCCACTTAAAAGCAGGTGCAAATTGTGCATGGGTCCCTTCTCCGACTGCAGCTGCATTACATGCATTACATTATCATGATATAAATATTTTTGATGAACAAAAAAAAATATTAGATAGGGATAAGGCTAAACTTGACGACCTATTAACAATTCCAACTGCAAATAGACCAAACTGGTCCGTGGAAGAAATAAATAAAGAAATATGTAATTCTGCTCAAACTTTGTTGGGATATGTTGTTAGGTGGGTTGATCAAGGCGTAGGTTGTTCTAAAGTTCCTGATATTAATAATGTTGGTTTAATGGAAGACAGAGCGACTCTAAGAATTTCATCTCAACATATCGCCAATTGGATACATCACGGAATAACAACCAAACTACAGGTTACTGAGATAATGAAAAATATGGCTAAAATAGTAGATGATCAAAATAAAAATGATCCTAATTACATCAGAATGAGTGAAAATTATGATAAATCAATAGCATTTAAAACTGCATGTGATTTAGTATTTATGGGTAAAGAACAGCCTTCAGGTTATACAGAGCCTCTTCTGCATTTAAACAGAATAGCAAAAAAGTCTAGTTTGAATTGATTTCAGATCTATTTTTGAAAGCAGAGAATAATGTGCCATCGTCAAGAGTTTCTATTTCACCACCAACAGGTAAACCTTGTGCTAATCTTGTAACTTTAGTTTTTGTTTCTTTGAGACTATCTTGAATGTAAAAAGCTGTAGTTTGGCCTTCTACAGTAGCACTTGTAGCTAAAATTACTTCTTCAATTTTGTTTTTTTTAACCCTTTCTACTAAAGAATTTATCAATAATTCCTCTTTATTTTGTCCAATAGAGGAAATGTTTCCTCCTAGAACGTGAAAATAACCTTTATATATATTTGAACTTTCTATGCTCCATTGGTCAGAAATATTTTCAACAACACAGATTCTTGCATATTTTTCTTTTGCAATTTTACAAAAATCATAATTACACTCAATCGAAGTAGCCTTTAAGATCCCACAAATTTTACACCTTGAGATGTTTTTATATACATCTAAAAGTGATTTGGTTAAAGGTTTTACCAACTCATCACGATTGTTTATTAACTTTAAAACAATTCTTTTAGCCGATTTAGGTCCTAAACCTGGCAACTTTGAGATTAATTTTATTAGTACATCAATTTCACTTATATTTTGCATTAATTATAATGGCCATTTAAAGCCAGGAATTCCAAATCCACCAGCTGTTTTAGAAATCTCTTCGTTAGTTTTTTCTCTCAATTTTGATTTTGCATTATTGTGAGCAGCAGTAATTAAATCCTCTAAAACAGATTTATTTTCTTTTAATGTCTCATCTGAGATTTCTATTTTTTGCATTATGCCTTCTCCATCCAAAATAACTTTTACTGAATTAGCTCCTGATATGCCCTCTACTCTAATCTTTTTAATATTTTCCTGACTTTCTTTCATTTTTGCCTCAAGTTCTTTAGCCTTATCTAATATTTTAGTAAAATCTGTCATTTAATCATTTTTCTTTTTTTGGGTTGACGTCAATTAAATCTGCATCAGGAAATTTTTCTATAAAATTTTTATATAATTCAGATTGTTTAGCGTTATTAATATTTTCAATTTTTTTATTTTTTTGTCTATCTTTTATCGTTAATTCACCTTTTGTTTTACTTAGTGTGATAATCCATCTATTTCCAGTCCATTCAAAAAGTTTTAAAGATAAATCTTTAATGAAATTTTTATCTAAATTATCGTTAAAAGATATTTCAACATAATTGTTTTCAAAATGAACTAAATTTACGTTTTTTTCTAGTTCATACTTAAGCTTAATCTCCTTTTTTTGATTACAAATTTTTAAAAGTTGACTAAATGAATTTATATTTAGCTTTTCGCCTGCTTTAATTGGTTTATTTTTTTCAATTTTTACTTCTTGCTCTTGTGAAATATTTTTAACTTGACTAATTGTTTCATTTTTTTTTTCTTTCACTACGATTTTTTCTTCATCTTGCTTTTTGAATTGATCGATTTTATTCTCATTCAAAGGTGAGTGCTCTTTAATTATTGAAGACTTTAAATACATTAATCTAATTAGAAACATTTCAACTGATAGATTTTGATTGTTAATAATCTCTAACTCCCCAAGAGTTTTTAGAGTGAACTGCCAGAATAATATTAATGTTTCATTGTTAACTTCGTTAGCTATTTTTTTTATTTTTAAAAACTCCTCATCATTCAAAGTAAAATTCGTACTCTCCATATTTAATGAATTAATATTTTTAAAGTAATAAACCAGCTCTAAAAAATCATTTATAAATACTCTCGGTTCAACCCCTTGCTCATAAATTTTTCTGTATGTTTCTATGGCTTTTTTTTCTTCTCCCTTTAAAATTAATTCGAATAAATCAATTAATTGTGATTTATCAAAATATCCAAAAATTTTTCGAGCACAATTTAAATCTAGTTCTTCATCTTTTTCCAAACTTAATAAGGCTCTATCGAGTAAAGATAATGCGTCTCTGACAGAACCCTCTGAAATTTTTACAATTAATTTTAAGGCATCATCTGATATTTTTCCCTTTTCTTTGTCTTTAATTTTTTTTATAAATTCAAATAATTCAACTGATTTAACTCTTGATAAGTCAAATCTCTGGCATCTGGAAACCACAGTTATAGGAATTTTTTTAATTTCTGTAGTAGCAAAAATAAATTTTAACCCACCTCCATTCTCATATTGAGGAGGTTCTTCTAAAGTTTTTAACAAAGCGTTGAATGCCTGTTTGCTTAACATGTGTACCTCATCAATAATGAAAATTTTATGTTTAGCTGAAGATGGTCCATATCTTGAAAATTCAATTAAATCTCTAACATCATCTACTCCTGTTTTACTAGCTGCATCCATTTCAAGTACATCTATGTGACTTGAATTAGTAATCTCATCACAATTTTCACACTTAATTTTACATTTGTTATCCACACCATTTGTACAATTAAGAGCCTTAGCAATAATTCTTGCTATTGTAGTTTTTCCGACACCCCTTATTCCGGTGAACAAATACGCATTAGGTATTTTGTTTGCCTTAATTGAGTTTATAATAGTTTGGGTAACAACTTCTTGACCAATTAAATCATCAAAATTTTGTGGCCTATACTTCAGAGCTAATACTTTAGAATTTTTATTCATAATTTAATGAGGAGACTAGACCCGTTCCACTTTTAGTTCGGCTGCTGAATTTCTTCCCTGACCGGTTTCATGAAGCAAACGCCCTAGCCCCCAAAACTATTATAGCAGGTATAATTTCCAGTCTACAAGAAAAGATTATTTTTATTTTCCTCTTATTTTGTCTGCCTCAAAAACACCTAAGACGTGAAAATCTTGGCAATGTAATCCTAATTCCTCTAGGGATTTTTGAACTTTTATATCCTCAATATGACCATCAAGATCACATAAAAAAAAGAAAGAGTCGAAAGTATTTTTTTCTGGATAACTTTGAAGTTTTGTTAAATTCACACCATTAATAGCGAAACCACCTAAAGATTGATATAAAGCTGCAGGTTTACTTTTAAGCTTAAATAAAAATGATGTAATATATTTTTTATTTCCATATTCTGGTTGAGATATATTTTTTCCCATAATTAAGAATCTTGTAAGATTGCCTTTTTCATTTTCAATATTTTTTTTTATTATTTCTAAATTATATGTTTTAGCACTCAAAGATGAAGCTATTGCAGCTTTTGTTTTATCTTTTGTTTTTGAAACCATTTCTGCGGATCCAGCTGTATCAGCCCTCACATGCTCAATTAAGTTATTGGATTTAATAAATTTAGAACATTGAGAAAGTGCTTGTCCATGAGAATAAACATCCTCAATGTCCGTAATTTTCGTGCCCGGCAAACCTAATAAGTTATGTTCTATTTTCTGAAAATACTCAGAATAGATATTAAGTCTATATTTAAAGATTAAATATTCAATTCCAATATTTCCAGTAATTCTATTTGACTCTGGAATAATAATTTTTGAATTATCATCTTTTAAGGCTTTTAAAAAACATTCATCAAAAGTTTTACATGGAATAATTTCAGCATCTTTAAAAATTGATAATGCTGCAAGATGTGAATAGGCACCAAATGTACCTTGAAAATAAATTTTACTCATTAAGATTTGTTTTCCATGATTTTTTTTACAGCTTCTAAATCCTCTTCTGAGTCTACACCTATAGGGGCAAACTTTGCAAAAGCAACATTAATTTTTATATTATTATCTAACGCTCTGAGTTGCTCAAGTTTATTTTTGATCTCACTAGTAGATTGATTTAATGAAACAAATTTCTCAAGAGTATCTTTGTTATATGAATATACACCTAGATGATGATAAATGTTTTCTTTTTCTTCAGTAATATTTCTCATAAAATTTAATGCCTCAGGAAAATTTGTTTGATTTAAATTTTTTTTGGTCAAAACCTTAACTACATTTGGGTTTTCTAATAGAGCTTTGTTCTGAATTTTGGAAGCTAAAGTTCCTAATTTTGAGGAACTTTCAATCATCTTTTTATTCAGGTTTCTAATATCATCTATATTTATTAAAGGTTCATCACCTTGAAGATTCATTACTAAATCAATTTCTGCTGAATTGATTTTTTGAAACACCTCATAAATCCTATCTGTACCTGTTTTATGCTCATTTTTTGTTAAAATTGCTTGTCCACCATTTTGTTTAACATCGTCAACTATCTCTTGGTCTTCTGCTGCAACTATTACCTCTCCAATATTTGCTTCCTCTGCTTTTTTAAAAACATGCGAAATGATTGACAATCCTTTAATTTTCATCAGGGGTTTGCCCGGCAATCTCTGGGCAGACAATCTAGAGGGAATTATTACCAAAGTTTTCATTATTTTTTTAACTATGAGCACAATATAAACAGAGGCAAAATTGTACATCAAAATATATGAGCAATTTTAAATTTATAGTGTTATATGTTCAAAATATTTTAATTAAATGGATTCTTTTGAACTAAACAAGATAATCGCTGCTGTTTTATTGGTTGCTTTAATCATTATTGGTATTGGAAAACTTTCCGATGCAATTTTTTATGTAGAAAAACCTACAACCCCAGGATACATCGTAGAGGTAGAGAAAGCAGTAACTGCTAGTACAGAAACTAAATCAGACACATCAATAGAAAAAGTTGATATTGCAGCCTTGATGGCGATGGCAGATCTTGCTCATGGAGAAAAAGTTTTTAAAAAATGTGCTGCATGTCACTCGATTGTCAAAGGAGGGAAAAATAATATTGGACCTGCACTTTACAATGTAGTTAATAGACAAGTTGGAGTTGTCTCAGATTATAAATATTCTAAAGCACTTACTGAATATGGGAAGAATTGGACCTTTGAAGAATTAAATGGTTACCTTGTAAGACCTGCAAAATGGATTAAGGGAACTAAAATGGCTTTCGCTGGATTGAAAAAAGAGAAAGATAGAGCCTCAGTTATTTTATATTTGAATCAAAATTCTGATAACCCACTTCCATTACCTTAACTTTCCAAGACAATAAAGTAGTATTGATTTTTGTACGTGAACTCTATTTAAAGCCTGTTGCCAAACTTTTGAATGTTTGCTTTTAAAAACATTTTCGTCAACTTCGCCTCCTCTTGGAAGGCAGTGCAAGAATATAGCTCTTGGACATTTTTTTAGAAGATTTTTATTAATCTTAAAATTTTTAAAATCACTTAATTTTTTTTTTTTATCAACTTTATCATTCATTGATATTACTTTGTCTGAAAAAATTACATCGGCTCCTTCAACTGCTTTTTTTGGGTCATTACAAATTGTAATTTTATTTTTATTTTTTTTGATATAATTCATAATGCTCTTACTAGGTTGATATTTTTTTGGACAACCAACTTTTAATTTAAAAGAAAATTTAATTGAAGCAGCAATCAAAGAATTTAGAACATTGTTTGAATCTCCAATCCAAGTAATATTTAATTTTGATATTGGTTTTTTTTTAATTTCCTCAACTGTGAATACATCTGACAAGATTTGTGTTGGGTGAGAAGACGGGCTTAATCCGTTAATAACTGGAATTGTTAAATGCTTTTTAAATTCCTCCAGCTTTTCATCGTTATCGGTTCTTAACATAAAAGCATCACCAAAACTTGATAATATTTTAGCGGTATCTTCAATACTTTCGCCTCCTTTAGATAAATGCAGTTCATCTGGTCTAAGTGTTAAAGTTCGACCAGAGAGTTGTGAGATAGCTAAGAAAAAGGACAAGCGAGTTCTTAAACTAGATTTTTCAAACATTTGTATCAATAATTTTCCTTTTAATGGCGCACCTTTATCGTGATCAAGATTGTTAAATTTCTTTCTCGCTTTTTTTCTTTTTTTTGCATCAATCAAAATTCTTCTAAGATCTTTCGCTGGAATATCTTTTAGATTAATAAAGTGTTTCATTTTATTTTAGTTCTGTGCAAACTTTATTGATAATCTTAAGAGCCGCATCTAACTCATTTTTTTTAACATTTAATGGGGGTAAAATACGGATAACATTTTCTGCAGCTCTAATAGTTAATAACTTTTTATCCATAAGTTTTTGAATAAATTTTGTTTGATCTTTATAAAGCTGAATTCCTATTAAATAACCTTCTCCTCTAATATCTTTGATAACTTTGGGATACTTTTCCTTAAGTAAGTTTAAATTTGAAAAAAAGTATTTAGATAATTTTTTAATATTATTCAAAAATTTTTTGCTTGAGACTATATCCATCACAGTATTTCCAACTGCCATTGCCAATGGATTTCCACCAAAAGTAGAGCCATGAGTTCCTGGGGTCATTCCTGCAGCAACTTTTTTATTCATTAAAACTGCTCCAATTGGAAATCCACCTCCAATACCTTTTGCTATTGGAACTATGTCTGGAATACATTTTGATTTTTCAAAAGCAAAAAAATTCCCTGATCTTGAAATACCACATTGAACCTCATCTAAAATAAGTAATATTTTCTTCTTATTACATAATTTTCTCAATTCTTTTAAACACCAATGTGGGACAACTTTAATACCACCCTCACCCATTATAGGTTCTATCATAATTGCAGCTGTGTTTTTGGTTATCTTTTTTTTTAAAGATTTGTGATCTCCAAAAATAAAATGATCAAAACCACCCACATGTCCAAATCCTTCTGTCATTTTCTTAGATCCACTTGCAAAAATTGTAGCTAAAGTTCTTCCATGAAACGAGTTTTTTACGCACAAAATTCGTGTCTTATTTGGTTTACCTATTGAATAAAAGTATCTTCTTGCAATTTTAATAGCAGCCTCAGTAGCTTCTGCACCACTATTTTGAAAAATTACGTAATCTGCAAAAGTTTTTTGACATAATTTTTTTGCTAGTTTTTCTCCTTCAGGAATTTGAAAGGCATTAGATACATGCCAAAGCTTTTTTGATTGTTTATTTATAGTTTCAATTAATTTTGGATTAGCATGACCTAAACAATTAACTGCTATACCTTGTACAAAATCTAAATATTTAGCTCCAGTCGCAGTATAGAGATAAGATCCTTTGCCTTTTACAAATGAAATTTTTTTTCTGTTATAATTTTTTGCTAGATAGCTCATATTTTTTTTATTAATTTAAACTTTTTATAAATAATCACATTATATACAAGCCTGGATTGAATATTTCTATTTTACCTATCAAGTTATTTTTGTTGATAACTAAGATTAATTACTTGTTTAAATAAAAATTATGTCAGTATATTGTGTATAATATAATATTTAATACTAAATATAGATTGATCATGAGTTGGACAGATGAAAAAGTAGCCAAACTTAAAGAATTATGGGGTAAAGGCAATACTGCAAGTCAAATTGCAGAAATAATAGGCGGTATAAGTCGAAACGCAGTTATTGGTAAGGCTCACAGATTAAACCTGTCTGCAAAAATAAAAACTAGGTCTGCAACCTCTAATGAAAATTATGAAAATTCAATTGATAATAAAAATATTAAGTCTAAGGGAAGTAGAAGAAGTAGATTTAAATCTTTAATAATTGAAAAAGATTTTGAGCCTGAAAATCCTAAAACACTTGAAGAATTAGACGAAAGCTCTTGTAAATGGCCAATTGGTCATCCCGATGAAAAAAATTTTTACTTTTGTGGAAGAACGTCTTTAAAAGATTTTTCTTATTGTAGGCTTCATTTACTCTATGCATATCAACCTAAGGGTAAAAAAGATGACGTCACCGAAAAAGACAAGGATGAAGTGCCAGAGTTTATAGAAAAAAAAATTAAATCAGCTTAAAAACAATATTCTTAAGAGGTATTTTTTTTTGAGTATTCACCACCTTGTTTCCACATATAGCAATATTTTTCTACCTCTTCCTCAAATAAACGTTTTGCTGGAAAGCCAATATCAATGTTAGTTTTATATTTACCTGAGGAAATATTATCATACTTTAAAAGCCTAAGTTGATCCTCAGTAAGTAAAGGTTCTGGAAATAATTGAAAAAATTTCGCAGTTAACTTACCGAAAAAAAGCGGAATGGGAAGTAAAATCCTTCTTTTATCGATTAAATAAAGTAGCTTTTCAATTATTTCTTTAAATGACAAAGTCTCAGGTCCTACACATTCAATTATCTGTGAATAAATATTCTTTGAAATTACATTATAGATAATGTCAACTAAATCTGAAGAATGGATTGGCATAAATTTTGTTTGTCCATTATAGTAAAGCGGAAATAATGGAAGTCTATTTAACAGTGTCATAAAATTAGTCGTAAAATTATCATCGACTGAATAAACTACTGATGGCCTTAAGATTGTTGATAGAGGAAAGTTTTTAAGTATTTCTTTTTCACCATCAAGTTTACTCTTAGCATAATAAGAATCTGTCGCATCATTAATACCCAAGGCTGACAAATGTATTAAATTCTTAAAGTTATTTTTCTTACAAAGTTTCGCCAATACTGATGGGAATAAAGTATGAATATTTTTGAATGAATTTCTTTTTTTTTCATACAAAATACCAATTAAATTTATGCATATATCCGCTCTTTCAAACAAACTTTTTATTTTTACTTCATCAAAAATATTTGCTTCTACAACATCAATATAACCAGCATTTCCCTGTGTTTTAATAATGTGACCCTTTTGATGTATATTCCTAGTAACGACAATAACCTTGTAGTCATTTTTTGTTAACTTTCTAATGAGATGACGTCCAATTTGACCACTTCCACCAAAAATTAGACAATTTTTTCCTTTCATATATATAAGTCTTTAAAAATGAATATAGATATTAAACTTCACAAAAATGACTTACCAGATGATTTAGATTTAGGCAACGTAATAGCTGTTGATGGTGAATTTATGGGTCTAAATGTTAGACGAGATCCACTCTGTTTAATTCAAATTTCGTCAGGAAATTCTGATGCACACATAGTCCAACTTAATAGATCAAATTATCAAGCTCCAAACTTAATAAATATATTAAGTGATAAAAAAATTACAAAAATTTTCCACTACGGCAGAGCCGACATGGCTCACATCAAATATTATTTAAAAACAGATACAAATAATATTCTTGATACCAAAATCGCGAGTCGTTTGGCGAGAAGTTATGCAGATAATCACTCGCTTAAAACTTTGATCAAAGAATTTATAAATATAGATATAAGTAAACAATTTCAGAATTCAGATTTTGGCGGCGAATTAACACCTGCTCAAATGAAATATTGTGCAAATGATGTAATTTATCTTCATAAAATTCATTCTGAATTAAATAAAATTTTAGAAAGAGAAAAAAGAATTGATTTATATAAAGATTGCCTTAAATTTTTAAAAACAAGAGTAGAACTTGATTTAGCTTTATTTAAGGATGATATATGGTCACACTAAACAAAAACAAAAGATTTATTAAAATTGCTAAAGAAGTAATTGATCTTGAAATTAAGGCCTTAATCAAATTAAAAAATAGTATTAATAAATCATTCAACCTTGCAGTTCAACAAATTTTAAAATGTCAATCAAAAGTAATTTTATGTGGAGTTGGAAAAAGTGGATTAATAGCAAATAAGATTGCCTCAACATTATCATCGGTTGGTACCCCAGCTTTTTATCTTGCAGCTAACGACACATCTCATGGGGACTTGGGAAGTATTTCAAAAAAAGATGTTTTGATTTTAATTAGTAATTCTGGAGAAACAAATGAGTTAAAAAATATTATTCAATTTGCTAATAGAAATAAAATTTTATTGATAGGTATTGTTTCACAAAAAAATTCAGTGCTCTATAGATCAGCTGATATAAAACTTTTAATACCTAAAGCGATAGAGGCAGGTAGTATTATACCAACTTCCAGCACAACTTCTCAATTGGCTTTAGGTGATGCGTTAGCTATAGCAACTATGAAACAAAAAAAATTTAATAAAAAAGATTTTAAGAAGATCCATCCTGCTGGAAGCTTAGGTGCACAATTAAAAACTGTTGAGGATATTATGCTAAAAAATCAAGCAATCCCGTTTGTCAATGAGAACTTAAAAATGAAGAATGCACTAAAGGTTTTGAACTCTAAAAAATTAGGTTTCTTACTCGTAAGAGATAAAAAAAAAGTTACTAAAGGTATTATCACTGATGGTCAGCTAAGAAGGTTTACCCAAAAAAATCAAAATCTCCATAATATTAATGTCAAAGAAATTATGACAAAAAACCCTATCGGAATTGATAAAAATGAATTGGCAGCAAAAGCCTTATCCATAATGAATAATAAAAAGATTACATCTTTATGTGTTTTCGAAAAAAAAAATAAATTAAAAACAATAGGTGTTCTACATATTCATAACATACTACAATCAAATATTTCTTAATGAAAAGAAAAATCATTTTAAGCACTTCTCTCTTAATCTTTTTTTTTACTTTTTTAATTTTCTTCTATACTAAATCAAGTAATGATAAAAATTTAATTGAAAAAGAAAAAGTAGTAAAACTAGTTGAAAATGAAAATATAGAAATCTTAAATGAAAAAATTGAAAGTTTAAATATTATTGAAGATGTCAGTTATTCTGCGAAAGATGTAAGAGGAAATGAGTATTTTCTGAAAGCCCGTGAGGGAACTATTGATCAAAATGAAAGTAATTTTATTTTTTTAAAATCCGTTAAGGCAATAATTGATTTAAAAGATTATAAATTAATAGAAATTTCATCAGACTTTGGTAAATATGATATTAATAATTATGATACTATTTTTTCAAAAAATGTAATTATAACTTATTTAGATAATATAATAACTGGTGATTACTTAGACTTCTCATGGGATAAAAATTTAATGTTAGTTTCAAGAGATGTAATTTTAAAAAATAACAAAAATTCACTTCAAGCTGATGTAATTGAAATGGATATTGAAAAAAGAGACATTAAAATATTTATGTATGAAGATAGTAAAAAAGTTAATATAAGAACATTTAAATAAAAAAATATGTCCACATCAATTAAAAAGTTTAGAATTATTAAGTTTAAAAAAGAAAACCCTATTATCGAATTTAAAAATGTTTCATTTGCATATGGAAATAGACTGATCCTAGACAATATAAGCTTTAAAATACAATCCAGCCAGGTTTTTGGAATGCTCGGCCCAAATGGTGCCGGAAAATCAACGATTTTTAATTTAATTTGTGGCTTACTTCACCCTAAGCAGGGTAAAATATTCATTGACGGAAAAGATGCAACGAATTTTCCGATTTACGAAAGATCAAAAACATTCTTGATTTCATATTGCCCACAAACTGGAGGCGCGTTCTCTGATCTCACGACAAAAGATAATCTTAAAGCGATAAGTGAAATTGTAATAAATGATAAGGCCTTAAGGGACGGAAGAGTTGAATATCTACTTTCTAAATTTGAGCTTGAAAATGTGAAAGATATAAAAGCTAAACATCTCTCTGGTGGCCAACGACGTAAGTTAGTTGTAGCACTAGCATTGTTGAGAAAACCAAAAATACTTTTACTCGATGAACCATATAGTGCCATGGATGTAATTTCTGTGAGAATGTTACAAGAAATAATTGTTAATCTTCAGCATGAAGAGCAAATAACTGTACTCGTAACCGACCACCAAGCAAAAGAGTTACTTTCGGTAACAGACTCTGCCATGATATTAAGTAATGCTAAAATTATAGCTCAGGATACACCAAATAATTTATTAAAACATCAAGAGGCAATTAGATCTTATTTTGGTTCTAGCTTTAAATTGAACTCATAATTGATGCAAAATCAGATAGTTATCAAAAAAAAAATAAAGAACTATAATAAAAAAATTATTATTCCAGGTGATAAGAGCTTAAGTATTAGATGGGTCCTTATTTCATCTCTTGCAAATGGTATTTCTACGGCAAAAAACTTGCTAATGTCTGAGGATGTGATCGCAGCCATAAAAGCTATAAGAAAACTTGGAGTAAAAGCAAAAATTAATAATACAATTTGTAAAATTTATGGTGTTGGTATTGATGGATATAAATACAGAAGAGGGCTTACTATAAATGCACAAAATTCTGGAACTCTTGGAAGACTTTTAGCAGGTTTATTAATAAATTCTCCACATCCTATAAAAATTATAGGAGATAAAAGTTTGTCAAAAAGAGATTTTAAAAGAATTGCAAAACCCTTAAGAAAATTTGGCGCACATTTAAAACTTAAAAAAAATTATACTTTACCCTTAATTATTAAAGGTTCTCAAAATTTAAAACCCATAAGATATTTAGAGAATAAAGGAAGTGCACAGGTAAAAAGTAGCATCATTTTTGCAGGTGCAAGAACTAGTGGCAGAACAATAATAAAGTCTAAAAAAAGTAGAGATCACACAGAAAGACTTTTTAAATATCTCAGGTTACCAATTAAACTAAAAAATAAAAAAAATTTTGATTTGATTGAAGTAAATAAAGTAAAAAAAATTGAACCACTAAATTATAAAATTCCAGCAGATTTAAGTTCTTGTGCTTTTTTTATAGCTCTTACAGCATTATTAAAAGACTCAAAATTAACAATCAAAGATGTGAACATTAATCCCACTAGAACAGCTGCACTTATTATCTTAAGAAAAATGGGAGTAAAAATTTCTCTGGTTAATAAAAAAATTTACAAAGGCGAACAATCAGCTGATATTTGTATTAAAAGTCCTAAAATTTTAAAATCAATCAATTGTCCTACTTATTTAAATAGTGGCGCTATAGATGAATTTCTAGTTATTTTTTTAGTAGCTGCTAAAGCGAAAGGTATATCCTATTTTAAAAAATTAGATGAACTTAACAAGAAAGAAAGTCCAAGATTAAAATGGGGTTCAAAAATTTTAAAAAAGATGGGTATAAAAGTTATTACAACCAAAAATTCAATAAAAATATTTGGTAATCCCAAATTAAAAATAGATAAAAAGATTGTAATTCAAAAATATTTAAAAGACCATAGAGTTTTTATGGCAAGTGTTATAGCAGCATTGTCTTTTGGAGGCGAGTGGCACATTTCTGACAGGGATGCTGTTAACACCTCATTTCCGTCCTTCTTAAAAATTATAAACCAATTTATGAGATGAATAATAAAAAAAAATTTATCAAAATTGCAATTGACTCTCCCGCTGCTGCTGGAGCAGGAACTTTAGCTAAATCTATATCAAAACATTATAATCTTTTGTATTTAGATACAGGCAAAATTTATAGAATGCTAGCCTATATAAAAATTAATCAAAAAAAGAAATTTAATAAAAAATTCTTAAGAAAAAAAATCAAAAGTTTAAATTTAAAAAGCCTCCAAAGTAAGAAATTATTATCTGATGATGTTGGTACTGAAGCATCTTTGATTGCCAAAGATAAAAATATAAGACAACTCGTTCATTCTTTTCAAATTAATTGTGCCTATAAACCACCAAAAAAATTTAATGGTTCTTGCTTAGACGGTAGAGATATAACCTACAAAATTGTTCCTGATGCAGATTTTAAATTTTTTGTTACAGCAAGTTTGAAAGTCAGGGCTAAAAGAAGATTTGAAGAGTTAAGAAATTTTAAAAAAAAATTATCATATTCAGAAGTCCTAAAAAGTATCAAAAAACGTGACAAAAGTGACTATAATCGGCGAATATCACCTTTAAAAAAAACTAAAGATTCTATATTGCTAAACACATCAAATTTATCTAAAAAAGCGTGTTTTTTAAAAATAAAAAAAATTATAGACAATAAATTAATTTATTAATGGAAATTTATAGAAATTTATCAGATCCGGCCTCAAAAGAATTCGAGAAATTATTAAATTCAAAGCTTTCAAAGACCAAGATAGAAGAAGGAAAGATTATTGATGGAAAAATTAATAAAATTACCGATAAATTTGTTTTTCTATTTGTGGAAGGGCTTAAAAGTGAACCTGTACTAGATATAAACGAATTAAAAAGCATGGGATTAAGTGAAAAAATTAAATTAGGTGAGACAATTCCTGTTTTGCTCGAAAAGATAGAAGATAAAAACGGTGAAGTTTTAGTTTCTGCCAACAAAGCTAAAAAAATAAAAGGCTGGGACACTATAGTTTCTCATTATGAAAAAAATGAACCAATAAATGGTAAAATTATTAACAAAGTCAAGGGTGGCTATATAGTCGAGCACATTGAGACTGGGAGTTTAGCATTCCTTCCTGGGTCACAAGTAGATATTTCACCAGTTAAAGATGTTTCTAAACTTATGAATGTTGAGCAAAAATTCGCTATCATAAAGCTCGATAAATTGCGTGGGAATGCATGTGTTTCAAGAAGAGAAATAATCTCATCATTTAATAAACAAGATAAAGCTAAAATAATAGACAAGTATAAAGTTGGAGACATAATTAAAGACGCAGAGGTTAAAGGCTATAGTACGTTTGGGTGTTTTTTCAGTGTTAATAATGAACTTGATGTTTTGGTTCATTTACAAGAAATTTCATATAGCCGTGTGAATCACCCTGATGAAGTATTTAATATTGGTGAAAAACACGATCTTAAAGTTATATCAGTTGATAAAGAAAAACTTCAGGTTGGTTGCAGTCGGAAACAACTTTCGCCTGATCCATTCGAAAAAATTGATAACTTTGAATTGAACAAACCTTATAAATTTAAAATAATTAAACTTACAGATTATGGTGCCTTTTGTGAAAAATCCGATTTACCAGGATTGTCCACTTTACTTCATAACAGTCAAATTTCATGGTCCAAAAAAAATATCACAGCTAAAAAAATGTTTAAAGTCAATGAAGAGATTGATTGTGTAATAACAGAAGTAGACAAGGATAAGAGACGTGTTGCAATCTCACATAAACTTACTAAAGCTTCACCATTCGAAGAATTTGAGAAAAAACATCCTATTGGCAGCATTGTTGAAGGTGAAGTGGTAAATAAGAACGAGTATTCTTTATTTGTTCAAGTAGATAAAATAGATGCTGATATTTTTGTACATATTAACGATTTAAGTTGGTCAAATAATAATGATGAAGAACTTAAAAATTATAAAAAAGGAGATAAAATAAAAATTAAAGTATTAGAAATAAATTTGCAAGATCAGAAACTTCGGGGCGGAGTGCGTCAGACCAAACCAGATCCATTTTTTGAATATTTCAAAGATAAAAAAATTAAACAAACTATTACTGTCAAGATTACCTCAACAGACTCAAAGGGTTTAATAGTAAGACCTGAGGGTACAAATTTAGACTTCCCAATTAAAAAAACAAATATTGCTATCAATGCTCAAGATGCTAGGAGTTCTCGCTTTATTAATGGGGACAGAATTGATTGCGCTATTCAAGAACTACAACTCGAAAATCGGAAAGTAACTTTAAGTATAAAACTTCTTGAGGAACTCGAACGTGCTGAGGCTTTAGAAAAATTCGGAACATCAGAAGGGTCTGGAAAGTCGCTTCCATTCAAGAGCCTTGCGGATGACCTAAAAAAAAAGAAAGACAATAAAAAGTAAAAAAATTAAATTGGCTATTGTAAAATCAGAGCTTATAAAAGAACTAAAAAAATCCTACCCTAATTTTCTAACCCGCGATTTAAACAAAGTGGTTGAGATAATTCTTAAAGAAATCAAGGAGACCCTTAATAGGGGTGAGAGTGTTGAACTAAGAGGTTTTGGTACTTGGAGGACAAAAATTCAAAAAGCCTCGATTAGACGCAATCCGCGGACATCTCAAAAAATTAACGTTCCAAAAAAAAGAAATATCAAATGGAAAATGTCAAAAGACCTGTTTAAAAAGTTAAATAATGACTCATAAAATTTTCGTAGCGTGTGATAGCAAAAATATTTCAAAAGTTAAAAAAATTATTAAAGAAACGCAAAATTCTAAATTAAAAATCGGTTATAAATTTGGACTTGAATTCCTTAATTCTAAGAATGGAAGATTGTTTTTATCTAAATTAAAGAATAAAATAATCTTTGCAGATTTAAAACTTCATGACATACCCAATACTTGTGCTTCAGCAATCAAAGCTATAAATGATTTGAACATTAATTATTTAACAATACATATCAGTTCAGGTTTAGAGGCTCTTAAAGCTGCAAAAAGAGTATCAAATAAAATTCGTTTAGCTGGCGTATCTATTCTCACTTCGTTAGATAATAAATCCTTAAAAGAAATTGGATTTAATAAAGATGTAAAAAAATTAGTTTTACTACAGGCAAAATTAGCAACCAAGGCAAAACTAGATGCCATTGTATGCAGCGCTCAAGAGGTAAAAATAGTAAGAAAAGTATTTAAAAAAGAAATTATCACCCCTGGAATTCGATTTACCTCAAAAACAAATGATCAAAAAAGAGTTTTAACTCCCAAAGAAGCCTATAAAAATGGAAGTAATTGGCTTGTTATAGGGCGACCTTTAACAAAAGGAAACATCAAAAAAAACTTTCAAATATTAATTGACCACTTAAATCAATGATTAAAGGTTTAAAAATTTGTGGGGTCTCAGATCCTAAGACTTTAAATTTTATTTTAAATCATAATCAAAGGCCTGCTATGATTGGTTTCATAACAAATTATGAAAAAAGTAAAAGATTTGTTGAATACGAAAAATTAAAAAGTCTTATTAACTTTAATAAAAAAGATGTAAGCTTTGTTTCAGTGCTAGTAAAACCAAATGATGAGATCTTGGAAAAAATAAAAGATTTAGATTTTGATTATTATCAACTTTATGATGTAAGTCCTGAAAGAACGAAAGAAATAAAGTCAAAATTTTGTAAAAGAATTATTACGGCCCTTACCATTTCCAGTAAAGCTGATGTGATAAAATATAAAGATTATTCAGAAATTTCAGATATAATTTTATTCGACTCAATAGGTTACCATAAGTCTGAAAGTTTTGATCATAGTTTACTAGATGACTTGCCCCGTGAACTAAATAAAATGATTGCAGGAAATATCCAAATTGATGATATACATAAATTTAAAAATAAGGATTTTATAATTGATCTCAGTGGAGCGCTAGAAAACTCCCATGGGAAAAAAGATATTAATAAAATTGATAAATTGTTAAATTTACAAAAAAAATATGAAACTTAAAAAAAAAATTCCAGTCATTGACCAAGGAAATTCGCATGGATTTTGGGGGGGTAAATTTGGTGGAAACTTTGTGCCTGAAACTTTAAAAAAACCAATCGAAGATTTAGAAATTCTATTTAATAAACTTAAAAAAGATAAAAAGTTTATCGCTGAGAGAGATAAATATTTTCAAAATTGGGTTGGGGTACCTACAAGATTTATAAAACTTAAAAATATCACAAATTATATCGGTGGTGCTCAAATTTGGTCTAAAGTTGTATCAGATGCCAATGGAGGAGCTCACAAAATTTATAATGCAACTGTACATTGTTTACTTGCAAAACGATCTGGAAAAAAAATTATATGTGGTGATACCGGTGCTGGATATGCGGGCAAAATGTTAAGTATGGCTGCCAAAAAATTTGGATTGAAATGCAAAATATTTATGGGTGCAAAGGATATTGCCAGACAACAGCCAAACGTAAAAGCAATAAAAAGAAATGGAGCAGAAGTGATACCCGTCTACTCTGGAAGTCAAACTCTTGTAGATGCTGTCTCAGAATGCATGCGATTTTGGGTTGCTAATTGTGATACGACAGCAATGTGTGTTGGTAGCACAGTAGGACCAGCGGTTTTTGTTCGAATATGTGGGTGGAGTACTAGTCAAATTTCAAGAGAGTTAAAAGTTCAACTAATAAATGAATTTGGATCAATCCCAAGAAAACTTAAATTGTACAATTGTGTAGGAGGTGGAAGTTCAAGTTTTGGTTTTTGGAATGAATTTATGGATTATGACAAAAAACAAGTTGAGTTTATAGGAGTAGAGGCTGGAGGACCTAAAAAAAGTAAAAAACATGCAGCACCTTTAACTTATGGTTCAAAGATTGGTATACTTCATGGTGCAGCTCAGTACGTAAATCAAAACTCAGATGGACAAATAGAAGAGACAGAGTCGATTTCAGCAGGACTTGATTATCCAGGAATTTCACCACTTCATTGCTTTTTAAAAGATACCAAGAGAGCTAGGTATACTGCTGCAAGTGATGAAGAAGCTTTGAGGGCATATAAACTTATAACTAAATTTGAGAAATTAAGACCTTCCTTAGAACCAAGCCATGCTTTTTTTGTTGCTCTTAAAGAAGCGAAAAAACTTAGCAAAGATACTGTAGTAGTAATAAATAGTTGTGGCGATGCATATAAAGACAAAGAAATTTTAGAAAAAAGATTAGGTAAAAAATATGTTTAATCCAATTAGTGCTGCATTTAAAAAAGCAAGAGTAGAAAATAGACCAGCTTTATTAACCTACACTGTTGCTGGTGATGGCTCAAAAAAGCAATCCTTGGATATCTTAAAATCTATATCTAAAAATGCAGATATTTTAGAAGTAGGTGTGCCACATAATACTCCTGTTGCAGATGGAAGCCAAATTCAAACTAGCGCATATAGGGCAATTAAAAGAGGAATTAAAATTAATGATATATTTAAAATTGTTAAAGATTTTAAAAAATTCGATAAAAACAAGCCTGTTATTTTAATGGGTTACTATAATATGATCTTTCAATATGGAGATAATAATTTTTTAAACAAATGTAAAACTTCAGGAGTAAATGGATTAATCGTTGTAGATTTACCTTGGCCAGAAAATAAAGATTTCGCTAAAAAATGTAAAAGCAAATCAATTTATTTTATTCAACTTTTATCACCTACAACAACAGGTAAAAGGCTAAAAAAAATTATAAAAGACTCACATCCGATGAATTATTTCATTTCAATGTTAAGCACTACAGGTGGTAAGTTAAAAGTATCACCTCAAGAGATACTTAAAAACTATCATAGAATTAAAAATATTAATCCAAAAAAAGAGATTGTGATTGGTTTTGGGATTACAGATAAAACAATTGGAAAACTTAAATCTGCTGATGGATTAGTAGTAGGAAGTGCTATTTGTAAAGAAATTACGAGAAGTTTAAATAGTAGACAAAATCCTGTCATAAATGTAGGTAGGTTAGTAAGAAAATTAAAAAATAAAATAAAATGAATTGGATTACTAAAATAATCAAAGCAGGAGAAAAAATTAAATCTGCCATTCACAAAAGAGCATCCAAAGAAGATATTGCAAATAGTGATTGGACTTCTTGTTGCAAGGGTCCAATATTAAAAAAAAATTTAGAGGAAAATCTTTGGGTTTGCCCTGATTGTAATAAACACCACAGAATTAAACCAAAACAACGATTTGATATTTTATTTGGAAAAAATAATTATGAGATATTTCAAACACCCATTCCAAAAGATGATCCTTTAAACTGGACAGATTCAAAATCCTATAAAGATAGATTAAAATCTGCTAGAAAAAAAACTGGTATGGATTGTGGCATGATGGTTGTAAGCGGTACAATAAATGATATTAAAATTACTGCAGTCGCATCTGATTTTGATTTCTTAGGTGCATCAATGGCAGCTGCAGAAGGAGAAGCTTTCTTATACGGTATCCAGCATGCAATTGAAAATAAAACTCCTTTTTTATGTGTAAGCGCAGGAGGTGGAATGAGAATGATGGAAAGTTTAATTTCTTTATCTCAAATGACAAGAACCACACTAGCAATAAATGAATTAAAAAATAATAATCTTCCATATCTTGTTTGTATAACAGACCCAACCGCTGGGGGTATTACTGCTTCTTATGCAATGTTAGGGGATATTCATATAGCTGAACCAGGAGCGCTAATTGCTTTCGCTGGAGCAAGAGTAATTCAAGGAACTGTTAAAGAGGAATTACCAGATGGTTTTCAAAAGAGTGAATACGTTGAAAAGACAGGATTCGTTGATTTAATTGTTGAAAGAAAAGATCTAGCTGAAAAAATTGGAACTTTATTGTCAATATTGTTAAAGAAAAATTCTGATATAAGCACTGAACAAGATGAAACTACAGAAAATACTCAGTCGCTTTCTAAAATTGCATAAAAAAGAAATTGATCTGAAATTAGATCGAATTATTCACCTTTGTGAGAAACTTGGTAATCCCCAAGATAAAATCAAAGCCATTAATATTGTTGGGACAAATGGTAAAAACTCTACGATTCAAGCTTGTTATTCGATTTTAAAGGAAGCAGGAATAAAGTGTAACGTTTACACCAGTCCTCATATTCAAAAAATAAATGAAAGATTTGTTTTTAACAACCAGCAACTAAGAGATGATGAACTGTTATCTTTATTTGAGGAAGTTGAAAAAGTAAATGATGATAAACCAATAACATTTTTCGAAATTTTGACTGCATGTTTTTTTCATAAGGCTGCTCAATATCCTGATAATCTAAATCTAATTGAGGCAGGTTTATTTCATAGATTTGATGCAACGAATATCTTAAGAAATAATCTTGCAAGTATTGTAACTTCTATATCAAAGGATCACTTAGACTGGCTTCCAGAAAATGAGAGAACAATCGATAAGATTGTTTTTGAAAAAACTTCAAAGCTTTTAAATTCAAATATTATTGTTGCAAAACAATACCCTATTTCAACATTAGAAAAGATTAAAAAAACTATTCATCAAAATAAATCTAATAAGTATTTTTTTAATGATGATTTTTCATTCTCAAAGGGAGAAAATGAATTCTTCTATTATGAAGATAAATTTGGTGAATTAAAACTACCAAAACCAAATGTATTAGGCCAATTTCAACAGGAAAATATTTCAACAGCTATTGCAACCTTACGAATTTTAGATCTGGGCATTGAAAACCATCATATAAAAAAAGGTATTCAAAAAATCGATAATATTGCAAGACTTCAAAAAATTGAGTCAGGTAAATTAAAAGATTTAGTAAAAGATAATCTTTTTTTAATATCAGGAGATCATAATGAGGATGGGGCAAGAGTATTAAATGAATATCTAAAAAGCCTGGATTGTAAAAAACATGTCATTATTGGTATGATGGATAATAAAGAACATAAAAAATATATTAACCACTTTAAAGATATTGCCTCAATAACAACTGTAGATATTAAAAATCAGCCAAACGCAATTAGTGGAATGGAATTAAAAGAAAAATTTAAAAATATGCCAAACGTAAGTTATAAAAAAAGTATTGAGGATGCGATCAAAAGCATAAATCTTAATCAAGGAGATCTACTGCTGATAACTGGATCTTTATATCTTTGTTCTGAAGTTTTGAATTTAAATTAAATATTTTTTTCTAAAAATTCTTTCATATTACTCTCAGGTACACCGCCAACTTTTCTATCTACTTCAACACCTTTTTTATAAATAATTACAGTTGGCACCCCTCTTATTCCAGCGGCACTACCAGTATTTATTCCACCTTCTTCAATGTCAGCATAATAAAATCCTGCTTTATCTTTATACTCAACAGCTAGTTTATCCATAATTGGTTTTAAAGCTTTACACGGTCCACACCACGCAGCTGAAAATTGAATTACAGAAATATCCTCGTTTTTAATTTTGTTATCAAAATCTTCGTCTTTAAAATCTGTTAGCATTAAATCTTTTCTATAATTTACTAATACAAAGTCAACTATGCAATTTCATATTTTTTTTCAATTGACATAATAAATTCGTTTATTTCATCTAACTTTGTTAATTCTTCCTCATCATCTCTATTAGATGCTTGATCTCTTAAATAGTCAATTTCAGTATAAGCCATATTAACAGTTTGCCACTTTTCCTTATTTTTACTCAAAATTCTTCTAGCAATTTCACTTTTGATATTTTTGTAAAGATCAGGTGGTAAAATTTGTGGTGCTTCTTGATAAATAATTTTTTGGCCGAACCAGCTACATCTTTTATCTTGAAACTTATCTAATAGTCTCAATTTGTCTTCCCAAGATGAGCTATGCCATGTTTTAAATAATGCAGTATCTTTATTCGGAATAAATTTTTCATAAAGAGTTTCCTCCGGTAGTAAATCTTCTTGAGTTTTTGTTTGTTCCTTTTCTTCTGCAGCTTCTCTATTTATGATCTGAATATTTTTACAAAAATTTTCACTTTCCCTAACAAGTTTAGCCCTTCTTTGAATCATTGCTAAATCTAAATCGGAATAAGGTTTTTGTTTGAGAGCAAATTGTTTATCTAAAATTACTGGAGCTTTATTGGTTTTTAAAACTCTTAAAGCCTTAGGGCTATATTTTTTTAATACGTCTCGTAATTGATTTATTGGCAAATTTAACAAAGGTTCTGGATCCCTTCTTAAGTCCCAAACATATCCCCAAGATGCATAAGATGGATGAAAGCAATGATTTGGATGCAATGTACCGGTAAGATACATCATGTTTCTACCTTTCACGTTTTCAAATATTGAGTATATACCTTCATTTTTTAAAAATGTTTCAACACTTGTCTTTGTTGATGTCTTTAAAAATGTATCCCAATTTTCTTCATGTTTGTCTTTTATAATTCTTAAAACCTTCAGTGAATTCTGTGCATCAACATAGGCCGTATGGCTAGCTGAAGTGTCAAAACCCTGCATTCTAGACAAAGATTCCAATGCAAGACTTGGATTACCTGCTTCAGTTAGTTCTGTTTTTAAGGTCTCTGAGTTTAATGTTTGAGCTGCTCTGGCTATATGCAAACCATCATGTTCACTATTTGGCGATGAGTGCGTGGCATAAGGATACCGATTACCCTTAAAAAAATTAAAATGAAACATTCTTCGATCAAAATTTAGATTTGACCAACCCATAAATACTGCAGGAGCACATTTTGTAAAAAAATTTTCAACAGTACCTAAGAAATCATAATGTGAATAATTGCCTTTGGTAAGTAAATCAATGCTAGTTGAATTAACAAGTAAAGCCTTTGCACTGGGCACCTCTCCCTCTGGCATTCTGCCTCTGATATTTAATTTTCCAATCTCTTTAAGATTTTTATCAACTACGACAGCACCTACTTCAATTATTGATCCCCAAATGGTGCTATTGGTTGTTTCGGTATCATAGATTACTATTTTATCCATTATTTACATTACTCCGAATTTGTGAGTTCATTAAATTTTTTAAGTCTTCCAAGAAATAAATTTTGATAAGTTACTAATTCAGATCCTTGAATTTTAAACTCTTGAAACAAATTATCTACTGTGCAAACAAGAATAACGCAAGCATTGATATTTGAATTATAAACAACATTGTGAGCTAAGGAATAAGCGGCTGTTTGAAGGAACCAAGAATCAATATATTCAGCTTTTTTTGGTTTATTCGATTGTTTGAAATCAATAATAGTTTCTTTTCCCTCATAAACACCAACGCAATCTGCTGTACCTGCATATCTTTCAGGATAATGCATTGTACATTCCACACCATATATTTCCTCCAACCTATTTGTTAAACCTTTATCAATTATTTCTTTTGCCATTTTTTTATATTGTTCATTATCCTCAAAAAAACTTAAATTTTCTCTTCCTAAAAGAAATGACTCTAAATAGCTGTGCATCTGAGAACCTCTACTACTGGCTGCTTTTGTAATTGCTTCAGCTTCTTTATGGCCAGTTCTTTCTCGCCAATTTGCTAAGGCTGCTTTATCCTCCTCTGACTTTGTTGCATCAAGTATTGAAGTTACACTTGGTAATTTTGCTTCTCCTAAAACATATCTTCTTACTCCATCTTCGGTAGCTCTTGAACTTAATGGATAGTTGTATTTTTTGTTCCAACGCATTTGATTTCTTATAGTCGGTAATATGTGAAAAAAGAAATTATTTTTTAAACTGTTTATTTCTCTCAACAAATTTTTCAACGTTCTCTGTCAGTACAGCTTTTTCAACTTGCTCGGGATCTTTTATATTTTCTAAAGTTCTAGTTATTGATCTTGCATCAGTACCAAACTTATCGACTACATTCATAGCCTCTTCTAGCTTTTTTCTTAAAACTATGACGTTGTCAAAATGCTTTGCAAACCTTGTACTAATTGTTTTTAAATGGTTATAAATTTCTGTTGCACCCTTTTGAACCTTAAGAGATTGAAATCCCATATGTAAAGACTGTAAATAAGCTGAGAGGGTATTGGGGCCACAAATTACTATTTTATATTTTTTCATTAATTCTTGGGTTAATAATTCTTTTGTGCTTGGATCTTGATACTCAGTTAACTCTTTATAAAGACTTTCGGTTGGTGCATACACTATTGCAAAATCAGTTGTTTTTGGTGGAACAATGTATTTTTCCATGACACTTTTTGCTTTGGCCTTAAATGCACTGGCTAACTTTGTTCTAGAATCTGCAACTGCTTTTTTATCATCTGCATCATATGCATCAGTGATGGTTTTGAATTTTTCTACTGGAAAATGAGAGTCTACTGGAACCAAGACATCTCCTTGAAGCTTGATTGCAAATTCTACGTTTTCACTAGTGTCCTCTTTCATTTTGACATTAGTCATAAATTGAGATGCTGGTAACAAATCTTTGATTAGAGCATCTAAAGAATATTCAGCCAAAGTTCCATACTTTTTAACCCCTGCTAAAATTTTAGTAATCCCCTCTTGGCTTTGATTTAATAATTTAACTTGCTCATTAAAGTTACCAACCTTCTCATCTACTTTGGTTAAAGCCTCAGTCATATCCTTTGTAACACCGGTTGATAAAGAGTTAAATGAAGTAGACATTGAACTAAGCGATGTATTGATTGTAGAATTAAGACTATCTTTTAACCTCACTATTTCAGCATTTAAATTAGCTAATTCCTCAGCTTCTTTATTCTCATTCTCACCTTTAGGTTTTGACCTTAAATTTAAGTATAAAATACCTAAAGTTGCACCAAGTAGTATAACTAGAATTATTAATAGAATCGTATCCATTTTTTTTAAAGATATACGTGTTTTAATGGAAATCAACTTATTACTAGATTACTATGAGATAGTAAGATTGGTTATTTTTTTTAAAAAATAATTAATAAATATGGATTTTTTTTTGGTTTTAAAAATATTGTTTGTTATTGGGTTGATGATCGCTCTATATGCGATAATTAAAAATTTAGATATAATAAAGATTATTTTAATTTACTTTAAAGATAAATTACTTGGAAAGTAATTTAATTAAATTGATTAATCGCTTTTTCTTCACATTTTTTTTTGAAGTTAAAAGACAAGCTTCAGATTTTAAAATTTCACCATCCTTTAAGATGCGTAGATTATTTGCTTTTAAGGTCTCACCTGTAGATGTAATATCAGTAATCAATTCAGCAGATCCAGTAAAAGGATAAGCCTCAGTAGCTCCTAGACTTTCAACTAACCTAAATTGTGTAACACCTTTTGAGAACAAAAAATCTTGTGTTAAATTTGGATATTTAGTTGCAACCCGAATTCTTTTTTTTTTAATATCTCTAAATTCAAAAGCAATTTCCTCAAGATCAGCAATAGTCTGAACATCAATCCAAGGATCTGGAATTGCTACCACCAAATTTGCTCTTCCAAAATTAAGTTTTTTGGCAACATTTATTTTATTTTGGACATTTATTCCGCTTTCTTTTAATAAATCAAAACCAGAAAAACCAATATCTAAAGAGCTATCACCTAGTCTTTCAATAATTTCTCTAGCATGTAGATATAAAATCTTAACATATGGTTTATTTTTAATTGATGCAATTAAATCTCTTTCGCCTCTTTCAGATATAATTCTTAATTTTTTTTTCTTAAAGATTTTTAAAACATCTGCCCTAAGTCGACCTTTGCTTGGAATACCTATATTGATTAAATTATCCATTTTAATAAACTAAATTTAAAGCAGCACCAACTGCTGGAGTTTGTTTTTTTGAACCAAGGTCGGAAATCAATTTGTCATATCGGCCGCCATTGCAACAATTAATAATTTTTGATTTGGACCTAATATCTATTTTAAAAACCATACCCGTGTAATACTCAAGCTGTCTGCCAAAAGCAGCTGAAAAAGTCACATTTAATTTATTAATTTTATTTTTTGAGAATGGAAAATATCTCTGATCTACTAATAAATTAATTTTATATTTCTTGAAAAACTTATTTAATACTTTGGCTGCATTATTTATTGGACATTTAATTTTCAAAAACTCCTTAATAATTTTCGAAATATTTCTTCCTTTACTAGGTCTCCTTGGATCTTTAATCTTTTTATCAAATCTACTTAAAATTTCGTCAATTGTTCTATTTGCTATAATGGTTGATTGATCATTTTTTAACATTCTAAAATATCTTTTTTTATCGATCTCAACTATTGTTGGATCAACATCTGAATTGGTCTCTAATCTTTTGAGAAGATCATTAAAATAATCTTCTCTCCAAAAATGCCTTGAAAGTCTTAATTTCCATCTTTTAGGAATATCTAATTTAGATATAAGAAGATTAAATATTTCTACATTCCCAATTGTGATCTCACCCGATGAATAATTTAAATTTTTTAAACATCTTAATGAAGTATTTATTATTTCCTTATCATCATTTTTCTCATTTCGTGACCCTATTATTTCAAAACCAACTTGATTTCTTACAATGGAGTCCTTTTTGTTTTCAGATTTACGATATGCTTGACCATTATAAAATATCTTCTCCTTGCCTTTTAGATTATTTTCTAAATATCTAAGACAAGATACAATTGTTAGATCTGGCCTTAAACAAAGTTCATTTCCTCCTTGGTCAGTAAATGAGAAAATAAATTTTCGAAAACTTTCACCAGATCTTTGTACGATATGGTTAGCCTCAATTACTGAGGGTAATTCAATATATTTAAAACCATTTGATTTAACAGTTTTAAGTATGCTGTCAGATAAATTTTTTGATTTCATTTACTAAATTTTCTTTTGAAAAGGTGATTTGATTATCTTCTCCCTTAACACCTAGGAGGTTCTTAAGTGTAATTTTATTATCTTTCAATTCATTTTCCCCACAAATAACTGCAATCGGGCACCCTCTTTTATTTGCATATGTCAGTTGTTTCCCAAGATTTTTCTTACTATCTAAAAAAATTTCTGAATTAATATTATTTTTTCTCAAGATATCTAAAATTTCGTAATAATTTTTTAAATATTTTTCATCCATTACGCAAACAATGACTGGTTTTTGATCATCTAATTGGACTTGATTTATTTGAGACATAGCAAACAAAAGTCTATCAACCCCGATGCTAACACCTGTTCCAGGTATATCGACACCTTTAAATCTTGAAATTAACTTATTATATTGCCCGCCAGAGCATACGCTGCCAATATCAATTTCCTTACCTTTACTATTTGTTGTTTTAAAATTTAGATTGGTCTCAATACAAAAACCATCATAATACGCTAATCCTCTAACTATTGTGAAATTTGTTTTGACTAACTCAGAATAATTTCCAAAATCTAGCACCTCAAATAAATCCTCAAGCTCTTTAATCCCTTCTTGTGTAAGGGTATTTTTAAAATCTTGTTTGAGTTTTTTTAAATCTTGAATTTTTAAAAAATTTAAAATTTTTGAAACTTGATCATCATTAAGATCAGCTCCTTTAGTTATCGCACCGCTTTTATCTTTTCTCTCTTTTTTTAGTAGATCTTCAACTCCTTTAATTCCAAAATCTGCTTTCTCTAATTTATCAATGGCTCTCATCACCTTGATCTCTTTATTTGCAGGAATTTTCAGATCTTGAATTAAACCTTGAATAATCTTTCTATTACTTACATTAATTGTAAATTGATCTTTTTTTAGTCCGCATTCAATTAGAGTGCTTGCAACCAGATTACATAATTCAGCATTTGCTTGTGCTGGATTTACGTTGCCTACAATATCGCAATCGGCTTGAGTAAATTCTCTGAAACGTGCATTACCAGACTTTTCATTTCTAAATACATTTTGAATGGCGTATCTTTTATAAATTGATGGAAGCTCCTGATTATTTTGGGCAACAAATCTTGCTAAAGGACTGGAAAGATCGTATCGAAGAGTAATATTCTTTTCACCATCATTAAAAGAAAAAACATCAGACATAGGATTACTATCATCCTCTGCAAGAAAGGATCCTATATTTTCTGCAATTTCAAATGATGGGGTTTCTAAAGGATCGAAACCATATTTAATAAAATTATTCTCAATGACTTTTAATAGTCTTTTTTTGAGAATTAATGTTTTATTCCATCTATCTTCAAAACCTGAAGGTAATCCAGGAATTAATTTATTTTTTTCACTCATTTTTTGGTACCTTGAGTAGGTTACGCTCCTACGACTTCGGATCCACAAACCGACGTGATACTATTTCACCATCAAGGCATATCCTTTTTTGTTTTATCTTATTTTTTTGTTATTTAAAATTATAATATAAATGATTATTCGCTAGCTTTAGCCAGCATGGAAGTGAGCGTGCGCAACTCTACTAATTCCTTTAAGAGCTTTTCTTAAAGTACTTTTTGTTGCAAATTTGTTTATCTCAAGTTTTTTCATTGAATGCTTTTTAAACAAAAAAAATGATAATGCAACCCCTTAAAGAAAAAGGACGTATATCCAGTAAAAGATATATCGCCCTTTTTATGATTTTAGAAAATTAGTCTAATTTTTTTAAATTTACTGCTGATGGACCTTTAGGACCATCTTCAAGGGTAAATTCTATTTTATCACCCTCATTAAGATATCTCATACCCGCTGCTTTAACTGCGCTTGCATGTACAAACGCATCTTTTTCTTTATCGTCTCTTTCTATAAAGCCGTAACCCTTTTTGCCGTTAAACCACTTTACTTTTCCTTGTATTGTACTCATCTTATTTACTCGTCCTTTTGTTATTTATTATAATATGAGGTTAGGTTCTTTTAAATTAATTTCAAGATGTTTTGATGGTGCCTCGGGAAGGATTCGCACCTCCGACACAAGCCTTTTCAGGGCTCTGCTCTACTCCTGAGCTACCGAGGCAAAAGGTCAACCTCTAAAGATTATTCTGCCTTTTGTGAGGTCATATGGAGTCATTTCAACCGTCACATTATCACCTTGTAATACTCTAATTCTGTTTTTTCTTAATTTGCCCGCTGTATGTGCCGTTACAACATGACCGTTTTCAAGCTGAACTCTAAACATGGCATTTGGAAGTAAATCAGTTACCTTGCCTTTGAATTCAAGTAAGTCTTGTTTTGACAAATTTATTTTCTCCTTATTCTTTTTTTTACAGATTGAGCATGTCCTGCTAACCCTTCATAATTTGCAAGAGTTATAACTGATGGACCAAGACTTTCAATACCCTTTTTTGATAAGTTTATGTAAGAAATTCTTTTATAAAATTCATTAACACTTATACCACTCGAATATTTAGCAGAGCCATTAGTTGGCAATATATGATTTGATCCAATGTTGTAATCTGTCATTGCCATAACAGCATATTTTCCTAAGCATATTGAACCAGAATTTTTAATTTTTGGTATAAAAGATTTATAGTTTTTAACATTTAATTCCAAGTGTTCAGGTGCAATTTTATTTACGATATTTATTATTTTACTATCTTTAGCTACATACATTAAAATTCCATTTCTCTTTAAACTTTTTTTTGCCACAGACTTTCTTGGAATATTTTTTAATTGTTTTGAAACTTCCATCTGGACTTTACTGATTAGTTTTTTGTCTTTTGAAATCAATATACATTGTGCTTGAGGATCATGTTCTGCTTGGCCGATTAAATCACTTGCAGCCCATTCAGGATTTGAGAATTTATCACAAACAATAGTTATTTCAGAAGGCCCTGCAGTCATGCCTTCGATTCCAACATCTCCAAAAACTTCTTTTTTTGCAGCTGCTACATATGAATTCCCAGGTCCAACTATTTTATCAACTCTTTTAATTTTTTTAGTTCCATAAGAAACAGCTGCTATAGCAGATGGACCACCAATAGAGTAAATCTCTTTAATTTTACATTTTCTTGCTGCGTATAAAACAGCCGGATTCTGGTTTCCCTTGAAACCTGGGTTTATCATTACAATTCTCTTAACTCCCGCAACAATTGCTGGTATAGCATTCATAAGCACACTTGATGGATAAGATATAAGTGAACCAGGAACATAAATTGCCACAGACTCTAATGGCAAATATTTATATTCAAGTTTGTTTTTAAATTTATCCGTATAAGAAATATTCTTAAATTTTTGCAAAGAATGAAATTTGAAAATTCGATTATAGGCTGTGTCGATCGCTTTTTTGACCTTAGGATTTAAAGACTTTATTAACTTAGAAATTTTTAAAGCACTAGGAACGATTATAGAATTTTGATTAAATTTCTTTTCATATTTAATCAATGCTTTATCACCATTTTTTTTTACGTCATTGATAATATTAGTTACAGAGACTTTGTCAGATTTAATGCTTTTTCTCCTCTTAAAAATTAAATAATCCAAATTTTTATCGAAATTTTTAGTTTTACTATTTAATATTTTCATAATTATTTAATTTCGTTTTGATCCTCAAGCCTCGCCTCAATAGTTTCTGTTGTTAAAGCTATGTGGGCATTATTATTAAAAATAAGATTTATTTCATAATCATCATTATTTTTCAAATAATCAATTCCAATTAATTCTAAAACTAAATCTTTGTTTGATTGACTGATATTTTTTGATCTTACTTTATCAACAAAATCAAATCGACAGATACTATTGATTTTCTTACCCTCTTGATCGGTTTCGATTTTAGTTCTTTCAATTGATAACAAAAAAACCTTATTAGATGCCAGATACTTTATATCTGTCACTTTAACTTTTGCGCCAGAACTACAAGCAGAAATCATTTGTAGCCCCTCTTGATCATTCGCAATTATTTTTGTTAAATATTTACTCATTATTTTAATCTTTTAATTTTAACACCAATTTTTTGTAATTTATTTTCAATATTTTCATATCCTCTCTCTAAGTGATAGACTCTTCCAACAATACTTTTACCATTCGCCACTATTGCGGCTAATACTAAAGCAACACTGGCTCTTAAGTCACTAGACATTAATTCAGCACCAATAAATTTGGTATTGCCCTCAATCAACGCTTTATTATTTTGAATGTTTATTTTAGCACCTAGTCTTTGCAACTCAGCAACATGCATAAATCTATTCTCAAAAATACTTTCAGTTATAGAACTTTTCCCAATGCTCTTGCACATTAGAACCATTAATTGAGCTTGAAGATCTGTTGGAATGCCTGGAAACTCTTTAGTTTTTATATTTTTAATAGGTTTGATTTTGTCAGGTCCTTTTATAAAAATTTTGTTACCCAAAGTTTTGATCTTTGCCCCAACTTTTTTTAATAGCTCTATTTCGGTATTAATTATATTTGGGTCTAAATTTTTAATTTGTAAATTACCTTTAGTAAGCGTTGCCGCTACACAAAAAGTTCCCGCCTCTATTCTATCAGCCATAACTGTGTGACTTGTTTGATTGAGAGAATTAACTCCTATGATAGTGCAAGTTCTTCCAGACCATTTTATATTTGCACCTGCTTGACTTAAGAATTTTGTTAAATCTTTAATTTCAGGTTCCACGGCACAATTTTTTAAAATTGTTTTGCCTCTAGCTAAACATGCAGCTATTATAGAATTTTCTGTAGCGCCTACACTAATTTTAGGAAAATTTATTTTTTTGCCTTTAAGTCTTCCATTTGATTTTGCTAAAATATAACCATCTCGTATTTTATATTCCATTCCCAACTTCTTTAATGCACTAAGGTGATAATTTACAGGTCTCGCACCTATAAGACATCCACCAGGCAAAGATGTTTTAGATTTATGAAATTTAGAAATTAATGGACCCAACACTAATATTGAACCTCTCATTGTTTTTACAAGTGAATAACTTGCAAAAGTTTTCATATTTTTTTTATTAATAATTTTTGCAGTTTTTCTGTCTTTAGATAAAATTATTTTTGATCCAAGAGATTTTAATAAATTAAGCATAGTATCTATATCTCTTACTCTAGGTAAATTTTTAACAATTACTGGTTTGTCAAATAATAAAGTTGCTGCAAGAATTGGTAGAGATGCATTTTTAGAACCCGATATCGAGACTTTACCCTTGATTTTACAAGGACCATTGATCAGAAATTTATCCATAAATTACTTTTTTATTTTAGCAACCTGTATGGTGGTTTGTCCCTGATATTTACCGTTTTTTGATTTGTATGTCGTTTCTGGCTGGGTATCTGATTTAAAAAATAAAAATTGAGCAATACCCTCGTTTGAATAAATCTTTGCAGGATTAGGAGTTGTGTTGCTTAATTCGATAACAATATTACCTTCAAATTCATTTTCAATTGGCGTTACATTACAAATAATTCCTGTTCTCGCATAAGTACTTTTTCCAACACAAATACAAAGGACATCCTTTGGAATTCTAAAATATTCAATGGTTTTTGCCAAAACAAATGAATTTGGTGGAATTATACAGTATGGCCCCTTTCGCTCAATAAAGTTTTCATCAGAAAAGTTTTTTGGATCCACTAGCGAACTATTAACATTTGTAAATATTCTATACTCATCAGAAATTCTGACATCGTACCCCATGCTACTTAGTCCATATGATATTTTCCCCTCAGAGACTTGATGATCTAAAAATGGTTCGATCATCTTGTGCTCTTTACACATTTTTTTTATCCAAGAGTCTGGTTGAATGGACATTATTTTGTTTTCTTTTTATTTTTTTTTTGAAAAATTTTTCTCTTTTTTAAATTTTTCCTAAGCGCAATGCTCATGCGCTCATTTTTATTTTTAGTAATCATTCTTTATTTGGATTGGTAAGGAAATCTAAAGTTATTGGTTTAGATGCATCTAAAGCTTTATCCTTATTATCATCTTTTTTAGGGCCTTCTTTTGCTAATCTTTTTGCTTTTTTTTCAGCAAGTTTTCTTTCCCGTTTCGCTTGCTTTTCCATGAGCTTGGCACTTTTGGTTGATTTATAATCGTAATGAATACCCATAAAATTTCCTTGGTAAGATATAAATCATATTAATCAAAAAATTAAGGCAATAATTTGGAAAAAATGCTCTATTATCAATAAAAGTAGAATTGATCCAAATGCTCCTATAGTTAAATGGCATAACGTGTCCATGGTAAGGATAAATTCCAAGTTCGATTCTTGGTGGGAGCACCACTAATTTTTATAAAAAGACTTTCTAAGAAAAATTGTAATCAAGACTAAACTAAAAAAGGCTAAAATCGGAATATATATTTCAGGTGAAAAAATTATATCTGTAATTTTAGGAATTTGTGAATTTTGTTCTATTACTTTTTCCAGACCACTGCCTAAAGAAACAGCTAAAAAAATTTGAGGTATAATTCCTATTAATGATGCGAAAAAAAAATTTTTTACCCTAACATCAAAAATTGTAGGCAAAATGCAGCTAAGTTGCCAAGGTATTCCTCCAATAAATCTATATACTAATAGATAATAAAATTCAGACTTTTTAAATTTTCTCTCTAGATTTTGATATCTATTTAAAAATTTATCTCTAATTAAATCTTTTAAAAAATAGTTTCCAAAAATATATAGAAATGTTGCACCAACACTCATACCTATGACCACAATTATAGTACCCAGCCATTTGCCAAAAATAAATCCTCCTAGTAATGCAATTGGAGAACCAAAACCTAAAAATGGGAAAACCCATAATATTGTGAAAATTAAAAAAATTATGGATATTAAAAACAAATTAGAATTTTTTAATTTTAGAAAATACAATCTGTTTTCTTTAATGAAGTCATAAGAAGTAATTTCTTGGATACTAAATTTTGAAAAAAACAATAACACAAATATAGTAAGTAAAACTAAGTATGATAAACCTATAATTATTTTAGTTTTCTTAGCTTTTTCCATAATGGATCATGGTATTTATAAATCTTCTATTTGCTATTTATATATTTAATTATTATAAAGGGCGAAATTTTATATAAATTTAACCGCTTTTATGAAAAGAACATATCAACCATCTAGGAAAAAAAGAAGTCGAACCCATGGTTTTAGATCAAAAATGAAAACTAAGGGAGGCAGAAAACTTTTAAAAAGAAGAAGAGCTAGAGGAAGAAAAAATTTAACAGTATCCTCAACTGTTAAAAGAAGAAGAAAATAAAGCCAACTCAATGAAAAGCAAAATTGTTGCTCTTTCAAAGAATGAAGACTTTAAAACTTTGCTCAAAAAGAAAAAAGTATCAAACAGATATGTAACAATTTTTTTTGGTAATATTAATAAAAAAAATAATCAGAAACTTAATATTTCTTTTGTAACTAAGAAGAAGATAGGAAATGCTGTAAAGAGAAACAAGATAAAGAGGAGACTAAGGAATATTATGAATGATGCTGTTAAAGAAATATCTCTAAAATATCACTATTCATATCTTGTTATTGCTAAGTCAACTATGCTAAATAATGAATTTAAAATTATAAAAGAGACCTTATTTCAGGATTTTAAAAAAATTAAATAATGAACATTTTTACAATTATATTTATAAAATTAATTCAGGCTTACAAATACCTAATAAGTCCATTACTAGGTAACTCTTGTAGGTACTTTCCATCTTGTTCCGATTATAGCATTGGGGCATTAAAAACTTATGGTTTTTTTAAGGGTGGATATTTAAGTTTAAAAAGGATTCTTTCATGCCACCCTTTTAAAGAAGGTGGAATTGATCCTGTAAAAAAAGAAATAAAAGTTAAAAAATAATGGACTCTAAAAATACAATAGCAGCTATAGCTTTATCATCTGCTGTAATTGTTTTATGGGCATTATTCTTTGTTCCAGAAAAATCAACAATGGATCAAAATATTGTTGAAAAAGAAAAAATTGAACAAAGCGGTGATGCACCAAGTTTAGAGCAAAAGGAAACGCAAATTACAATTTCACGAGATGATGCATTAAAACAAAGTGAAAGAATTCAATTTGAAAATGAAAATATTATAGGTTCAATATCATTAAAAGGTGCATCAATAGATGATTTAACTTTTAAGAATTATAAATTAACCCTTGATAATGAAGAGAGAGTAACTTTATTAGGACCTCGAAATATTAAAGAAGGATATCTAATAGATAGTGGTTTTGTTACTTCTGATAAAAATGTTGATGTTCCTAACTCAGATACAATTTGGTCAATAGAAGGTAACAACAAACTCACAGATGGGTCTCCAATAAAACTATCATGGTTCAACGAACAGGGCCTAAAATTTGAAAAAATAATATCGTTAGATGATAAATATCTTTTTACAGTTAAACAAAAAATAATTAATGAGAGTAATAATAAATATGATTTTTACTCATATGGACAAATAATTAGAAATGAAATTCCGGAAATAATTGACTTTTTAATTCTTCATGAAGGACTCATTGCAACTTTAGATGATGAGTTAATAGAGGAGGATTATGATGATATTCAAGAAAAGAAGTTTACTAAAGTAGCTAATAAAGGGTGGTTAGGTATAAGTGATAAATATTGGATTACTTCCTTAATACCACCAAAAGATAAAGAGTTTAAAACAACATTCGACTATAAAAATAAATTTAGAGCAAATTTTATTTCTACAGATCCTTTGGCATTAAATGAAAAAAGTTCAATTGAAGAAGAATTACAAATTATCGTTGCTGCAAAAAGAGTGGATGTAATAGACGGATATGCTGAAAAACTCAACATAGATAAATTTGATTTAGTTATTGATTGGGGATTTTTATACTTCATAACCAAACCTCTATTTTATGGAATTGATTATTTCTTTAAACTACTTGGAAACTATGGTTTGGCAATTATAGCTATCACTATTTGTATTCGTTTAGTTTTTTTCCCATTAGCTAATTTCTCATTTAAAAGCATGGCAAAAATGAAAGTTCTTCAACCAGAAATGGTTCGTTTAAAAGAGCTGCACAAAAATGATAAAATGAAACTTCAACAAGAAATGATGGCTCTTTACAAAAAGGAAAAAGTAAACCCTATGTCAGGTTGTTTGCCAATTCTTGTTCAAATACCTGTATTTTTTGCATTATATAAAGTTTTGTTTGTCACTATTGAAATGAGACAAATGCCATTCTATGGATGGATTCATGATTTAAGTGAGAGAGATCCTACAAGTATATTTAATATTTTTGGTTTATTACCCTACGACGTACCAAGTTTCTTGGTTATTGGAGCTTGGCCAGTAGCAATGGGAGTTTCAATGTGGGTGCAACAAAAACTAAATCCCGCACCTACTGATCCAATGCAGGCTAAAATTTTTGCTTTCTTCCCGCTTTTCTTAACTGTAATACTCGCACCATTTCCAAGTGGGCTAGTTATTTACTGGACCGTTAATAATATTTTAACAATGGCTCAGCAATTATTTATTATGAGAAGAACAACAGTCAAAACGACAACCTAAATTTTAATTTAAAATAAATTAATGGACTTAAAAAAAATTCTTCCTGAAAATGGGCCCCCAATAAACGAGGTTAATAAATACATAGAAAAATATAAAAATGACTTGATTGTCATTAAATATGGAGGAAATGTTTTAATTGATAGAAATATCTTTGATAATTTTATTACTGATTTAAGTATCTTAAATAAATTAGGTCTTTCGGTTATTGTAGTTCATGGTGGAGGTCCAAGGATCAAGAGAGAATTAGATAAATCTAATATTCAATCAAAATTTATAAGAGGGTTAAGAGTCACTGATGAAAAAATTATAAGTATTGTTGAATCAGTCTTAATAGATTTTAACAATGATATTGTAAGCTCTTTGAACAAAAAAAATACAAAAGCGGTCTCCATCCACACTAAAAAAGATAATATTATTGAGGTCGTACCAGAGGCAAAAGAACTAGGTTTTGTTGGTCTACCAAATAAGATTAATAACGATATTTTATTGGATATAATTCGCCAAAATAAAATACCGATTATTTCACCACTGGGCTTAGATAAGAACAATCAAACACATAATATTAACGGTGATACTGCGGCAATGGCTGTAGCCAAATCTGTCAAATCAAGGAGATTACTATTGATGACAAATGTTGATGGTGTTTTAAATAAAGAAAAAAAACTTATAAATGAAATATCCTCATCCGAAATATTAGAGATGGTAAAAGATGAGACAATTACTGAAGGAATGATACCCAAAATAAATGCTTGTCTAGATGCTGTTAATAACGGAGTTACAGCAGCAGGTATAATTAATGGCACAAAACAGCATTCTTGTCTATGGGAAATTTTCTCAGACAAGGGATCAGGTACATTAATAAGAAAATGAACTTAAAAGAAAAAAAATATTTGCTACTTGATCTTGATGGTGTTTGTTATGGAAAGCATAATAACTATTCTTTAGAGCGTGTATTTGGTCAAGTTTCAAAGAGGATGACTCAATTTATATCTGAAAAACTTAAAATTGATAAAGATAAAGCTAAAGAATTACAAACAAATTATTTCTATAAATATAATACATCATTAAGAGGATTGATGGTCCATAATGGAATATCACCAGATGAATTTTTATCTTACGTCCATGAGATTGATTTATCATTTATGAAAGAAGATAAAATTATGAGAAATGAGCTTAAACAATTAGATATGGAAAAATTTATCTTCACCAATGGTAGTGCTGAACATGCTGCTAATATTTTAACTCACTTGGGTGTGTATGATTTGTTTGGAAGAGATAAGGTTTTTGATATTAAAGACGCTGGTTATGTACCTAAACCAGAAGCAGAAACCTTCGACTTAATGGTAAAAAAATTTGGTATAAATCCAAAAGAGACTATTTACATTGAAGATATAGCTAAAAATTTAAGTATAGGTCACGAACGAGGTTGTACAACCGTTTGGTTAATTAATGATGAGCATTTTGGAAAAATAGATGCAGACAAAGATTTTATTTCACACAAAATTGAAAATCTGTCTTTATTTCTAAAAGAAATAAGGCTATTAAAAAGTAATTAATTATGTCTTTAGAAAAAATAATCAATGATGCTTGGGAAAATAAAGATCAGATAAACCAAAATTCTGATCAAAATTTAAAAGATGCTGTTAACCAAGTTATTGCTGATTTAGATAGTGGTAAATCAAGAGTTGCTGAGAAAATAAATGGAGAATGGGTAACTCATCAGCACCTTAAGAAAGCTATAATGTTAAGTTTTAGAATTTACCCAATGGAAAATTTAAATGGTCCTTATAGTAGTTGGTATGATAAATCACATTTATTAAAAGGTAAAACTGCAGGATGGACCAAAGCTGATCATGAAAAAGCAGGTTTTAGAATGGTTCCGAACTCACCAGTAAGAAAAGGTTCATTTGTCGGAAAAAATGCTGTTCTTATGCCATGTTATGTAAACATTGGAGCATATATTGACGAAGGAACGATGATAGATACTTTTGCAAGAGCTGGTAGTTGTTGTCAGATAGGTAAGAATTGCCATATTTCTGCTGGTTCGGGTGTTGGTGGAGTTCTAGAGCCCGCGCAAGCTTTACCAACAATCATAGAGGATAATGTATTTCTTGGAGCGATGTCAGAGGTAGTTGAAGGCGTAATTGTTGGAGAAGGTTCAGTTTTAAGTATGGGTATGTATATTGGTCAATCAACTAAAATAGTTGAAAGGAAAACTGGGAAAATTACTTATGGTAAAATACCACCTTATTCAGTTGTAGTTCCAGGCTCGTTGCCTGATAAAAATAATACCTCTGCACCCTCTTTGTATTGTGCAGTAATAATTAAACAAGTTGATGAAAAAACAAGATCTAAAACTTCTATTAACGACCTCTTAAGAGACTAAAAATGAAAACTTTAAATGAGTTAAAATTAGCTAAAGAGCTAATCAGATTTCCTTCTATCACCCCAGTTGATGCTGGTGTAATGAAATTTTTAGAAAAAAAATTAAAAAAATTAGGTTTCAAAACAAAAATATTGGAATTTAAAGAAAGAGGATTTCAGCCTGTGAAAAACTTGTATGCAAGATTAGGATCTAAGAAACCGAATTTTATGTTTGCAGGACATGTTGATATTGTCCCTCCAGGAAACATTAAGGATTGGACAGTAAATCCATTTAAACCATCTATCAAAAAAGGCCATTTAATTGGGAGAGGTGCAAATGATATGAAAAGCTCTGTTGCAGCTTTTGTGTCTGCTGTAAGCACTTTTTTATCAAAAAATAGAAAATTCAACGGATCAATAAGTTTACTTATTACAGGAGATGAAGAAGGTGATGCAGTAAATGGCACCAAAAAAGTTGTAGATTATTTAAAAAAAAGGAAAGAGAAAATTAACTTTTGTCTTGTTGGTGAACCAACAAATCCAAATAAATTAGGTGAAATGATAAAGATTGGACGTAGGGGTAGTTTAACTGGTAAATTAAATATTTTTGGTCAGCAGGGCCATGTTGCATATCCTCATAGAGCTAATAATCCCTCAACTATAATTGTAAAAATTTTAAAAGAATTGAAAGATATTAAATTTGATAGAGGATCAAAAAACTTCCAACCTACAAACTTAGAGGTTACAAAAATAAATATAAATAATAACGCTGATAATGTTATCCCGGCTATGGCTGAGGCAACATTTAATATAAGGTTTAATAATAAACATTCGTCAAATTCTATTAAAAATAGACTTAATAAAATTTTTAAAAAAATAACCAAGAAAAATAAATCAAAATTTGAAATTAATTATAGAGTTTCAGGGGAGGCATTTCTAACAAAGCCAAATGAAACAACGCACATGATACAAAATATCATAAAAAAAGTGACCAAAATTAAACCAAAGCTATCTACTACAGGTGGAACCTCAGATTTAAGATTCATAAGAAAAATATCACCTGGATTAGAATTTGGGCTTGTTGGAAAAACAATGCATAAAGTTGATGAAGCCGTATCTTTAAAAGATTTGAAAAATCTTAAGAAAATTTATGAAAACATTTTAATAAATTATTTTAAATGAAAACAGCAATCATAAATTCTGACTCCTATGAGAAACATAACACTGGCGATGGTCATCCTGAGCAGCCTAAAAGAGTAATTGCTATAAAAGAAAAGTTAAAAAAAAGAAAAGACCTAATATGGGATAAGCCAGATAATGTTCCTGATGATATATTGTCTATGACACATTCAAAAGATTATATAAATAATTTAAAAGATTCTTTTCCTCAAAAAGGCCTTAAGTTTCTAGACGGCGATACTGTTGTATCACCCGAAAGTAAAAAAGCAGTTTTTGATGCTGCTGGTTCAACAATAAGAGCAATAGATGGAATAGAGAGTAATCAATTTAAAAATGCATTCTGTTTGGCTAGACCACCTGGGCACCATGCTGAAAAAAATAAAGCTATGGGATTTTGTTGTATATCAAACGCGGGAGTAGCAACAAACTATTTAGTGTCAAAATATAAATACAAAAAAATTGCCTGTGTAGATTTTGACGTGCACTGGGGTAATGGAAATTATGATGTCATGCGTAATAATAAAAATTCATTATATATTTCTACACACCAATATCCTTTTTATCCTGGGGGTGGAACAGATATGGATAAAGGAGACTTTAATAATTCATTGAATATCCCTTTGCCCGCTGGGACAAACTCCGAAGAATACTTTAATGCATTTGATAGGGTGTTAGAAAGATTAGTTCAATATAAACCAGATTTTCTGATATTTTCAGCAGGTTTTGATGCACATAAAGATGATCCATTAGCTCAATTTCAACTTAGTTCAAAAGATTTTTATGAAATTACTAAAAGAACATTAGCGGCTACTAATAAGTTTACCGCAGGTAAAGTTGTTTCTATACTTGAAGGTGGATATGATTTAAATGCTTTAGCAGAAAGCGCTAACGAACATGTTAATGCATTGGTAGAATTCAATTGATAAATATCTAGACCATCATAAATCGACTTCATGAAACTATACAAAATAAGAAAATCAAAAATTGATAATAAAGGTCGTGGACTTTATGCTACTAAAGACATCACAGAAGGTACAAAAATTATTAACTACTTAGGGAAAATAATTACAAATAAAGAAGTTGAAGAGTCAGACAAATATGACAATAAAAAACCTATTTATTTATTTACTCTAAATAAAAAATATACTTTGGATGGTGATTTCTCATTTAATATTGCTGGATTAGTAAATCATAGTTGTGATGCTAATGCACGTTATGATGGTAAGGGTTTAAAAATTTGGATAACAGCTGATAGAGATATTAAGAAAGATGAGGAGATAACTTGCGATTACGGCTTTAGTTTTGACAAAAAAGATTACAAACAATTTCCTTGTAAATGTAGATCAAAAAATTGTTGCGGTTTTATAATTCGTGAAGAAAGTCGTTGGAGAATTCATCGTAAATTTGCGATGGGTAATAAAAAAAAATTAATAAATAACTCTCGTTAAATACAGTCCTTGTGATGGTGCAGGTGGCGCACATAACTCTCTTTTTTTAGACTCCATTGCATTTATAAATTTTTTTAATGTCCATTTTTCTTCCCCAACATATTTTAAACAACCAACCATAGACCGTACCTGTTGTTGCAAGAAAGATTGAGATCTAAATTCTATTTCTATCTTGTCTTTTATAGATTTAATTTTTACAGATTTTATGGTCTTTATTGGACTTTTTGCCCTACAGCTCGATTTTCTAAAAGTACTGAAATCTTTAGTACCAATCAATTTCCTTGCAGCACTTTTCATCAATTTTAAATCAAGATTTTTTATTACATGCCAGCCTCTATTTTCATCTAAAACTGGTCCACTAATCCGATTAATAATCACATAATTATAGACTCTTATCTTGGCTGAGAATCTTGCATGAAAATCATTACTCCTTTTTTTAATTTTAAGTATTGCTATTCCATCTTTATTTAAAAAATGATTGATTGATTTTAAAAATCTACCAAATTTTACAATCTTATTTTTACAATCAAAATGTGCTGATTGTTCTTTAGCATGTACACCAACATCTAATCTTCCAGCTCCATATATTATAATTTTTTCTTTTAAAAGTTTTGAAATTTTGTCCTGTAATAATCCCTGTACAGTTTTTCCTTTTTTTTGAATTTGCCACCCCCTAAAATTAGTACCCTCATATTCAATTAATATCTGATATCTAAACATTTAATAATTTCGAGCCCTTTTTTATTAGGGAGCCCGACATGAATTCGCTAATTTTTTGTGGCCTTTTTCCTTGTCTTTGAATTTCAAGTATCTTAATAGATTGATTGTTGTTACATGCAACTTCTAACTGATTTGAAATAATTTCCCCAACTTGGCCTTTACCATTACTAATTGCAGCCCTTAAAATTTTATATCTTTCACCATTAAAACTAAAGAAAGCCCCAGGGGAGGGAAATAATCCGTTTATTTTTCCTATAATTTTAGAAGCATCATCACCCCAATCAATTTGAGACTCCTCTTTATGAATTTTTTTTGCATAAGTTGCTTTTGAATGATCTTGATCAATAAATTTTGCTTTATCTTTAAGTATATCATCCACGTTATCTAAAATTTTTTTTGCAGCTAAAGCCGATAGTTTTTCTGAAATTTCTTGAGCATTTTGATTTTGATCTATTTTCATTCTATAGATATTACTAACTGGCCCACTATCTAATTCTTCAGTTATTTTCATTATGCTTATTCCAGTTTCAGGATCTAAATTCATAATCGATCTTTGAATTGGTGCTGCTCCTCGCCAGCTTGGAAGTATTGAAGCATGAATATTAACAAAACCTTTTTTGGTTAAATCTAAAAAATTTTTAGGAATAATTTGTCCATATGCACACACTATTGCAAGATCAGCATTTAACTCTTTTAAAAATTCATACTCTTCATGATTATCCATGAGTGTCTTGGGTGTTCTATAATCTATATTTAAAGTTTCAGAGATACCCTGGATCGGACTCTTGTTAATTTTTTGTCCTCTATGAGATTTTTGTGGTGGTTGAGTAAAAACCACAGAAATATTATAACCATTTTGATATAGAGATTTTAAAATAGGAACACAAAATATTGGTGTACCCATAAAGATAATCTTATTTGCCATCTTTAAACTACTATTCTATCCGGATTTCTTTTAAGTTTAGAAATTTTTTTAATGATAAAATGTTTTTTTAACTTTGATAAATGATCAATAATTAATTTTCCATCTAAATGATTTATTTCATGTTGTATACAAGTGGATAAAATTCCATCACTCTTAAGATTTTTTTTTAAACCATTTTCATCGATATATTCAACTTCACATATTTTTGGTCTTTCAATTTCAATAAAAGTTTCGGGTATTGATAGACAACCCTCTTCGTACACCGATGTCTCTTTACTTAAATTTTTTATTACAGGATTGATTAATGCAATGGGTTGTTTTTTTTCATCTCTATTTGAAACATCAACAACCAAAACTCTTTTAAGTATGCCTACTTGAACCGCAGCTAGGCCAATTCCATTTGAGTGGTACATTGTTTCAAATAAGTCTCCAATTAATTTTTTTTCATTAATTCCAACTTTTTCAATTGGATCAGAAATTTTTTTTAATATTTCATCTGGAACAGTAACAATTTCTTTAAGCATTATGTAAATAATTAAACTAATTTTTAAACTTTTAAAGGAAGAACTTTAAGTAATATCTTATTTCTCATCCAATCAATATTTAGCTTATTGAGAGCTATGATTATAAAATAAATTGTATCTTCATCTATTTTCTCAATCTCA
>CACIGI010000010.1 GCA_902586125.1 uncultured Pelagibacteraceae bacterium
CTTCCAGCGGTTGCTCCGATCAAAAACCCTCTGGACTGGCTATCAGCACCCGCCCAAGCAAAATCACCAATTCTCTGAAAGCCAAACATTGAGTAAAAAAGATAAATTGGGATCATTTCTATATCATGGTTTGTATATGAAGTTCCTGCAGCAATCCAAGATGACATCGCTCCAGCCTCGTTAATTCCTTCCTCTAAAACTTGACCACTCTTTTCCTCTTTATACGAGCTCAATTGAGCAGAATCTTCTGGCTCATATTTTTGACCTTCATGAGCATAAATTCCTATTTTTTGGAAAAAACCCTCCATTCCGAATGTTCTAGCCTCATCAGGTATGATTGGAACCAGTCTTGGTGCAACATTTTTATCTCTCAAAAGGTTTGTTAACATTCTGACCAATGCCATTGTGGTCGACATTTCTTTTTCACCTGTAGAAACTTTCATATTATCGAAAATATCTTTTGGTGGTGCTTTAACAGGTTTTGCGTAAGTTGTTCTTTCAGGAATAAAACCACCCAATTGAATTCGTCTTTCATTTATGTATTTAATCTCTGGAGAATTTTGATCAGGCTTGTAGTATTCAATGTTCTTGACTTGTTGATCTGTTAATGGAACATCAAACCTATCTCTGTAATACATTAAGTCGTCGATATCTAACTTCTTAGTCTGGTGAGTTGTATTTACACTCTCACCACTTTTGCCCATTCCATAACCCTTAATAGTTTTTGCAATTACAACTGTAGGACTTCCAACATTTTTAGATGCTTTATCATAAGCTGCAAAAACTTTATGAGGGTCGTGACCACCCCTGTTTAATCGCCAAATATCTTTGTCTGAAAGACTAGAAACCAACTCTTTGGTCTCTAAATATTTTCCAAAAAATTTTTCTCTCACATACGCACCGTCCCTTGCTTTCATTGCTTGATACTCGCCATCGACAGTCTCATTCATTGTTTTAACTAAATGACCTGTTTTATCATTGGCAAGCAATGGATCCCAATAAGAGCCCCAAATAACTTTTATAACATTCCATCCTGCACCTCTAAAAATTCCCTCTAATTCCTGAATTATTTTTCCGTTTCCACGAACTGGTCCGTCTAATCTTTGAAGATTACAATTTACAACAAATATTAAGTTATCTAATTTTTCTCTTGCGGCTAAACCAATCGCGCCTAAAGATTCAGGTTCATCCATTTCTCCATCACCTAAAAATGCCCAAACTTTTCTACCTTCATCTTTGATGAGACCTCTATTGATTAAGTACTTCATGAATCTTGCTTGATAAATTGCAAGCATTGGACCTAATCCCATGGACACTGTTGGAAATTGCCAAAAATTCGGCATTAGCCAAGGATGAGGATATGAGGAAAGACCACCAGGGTTTACTTCTTGTCTAAAACTATCTAATTGTTTTTCGTTAAGTCTACCTTCCAAATAAGCTCTAGCGTACATACCTGGAGCGCTATGACCTTGAAAATAAATTAAATCTCCACCAAATCTATTATTTTTAGCTCTCCAAAAATGATTCATACCAACATCGTAAAGAGTTGCAGCAGATGCAAAAGTTCCAATATGCCCTCCAAGTTCTGGGAATTTTTTATTTGCTCTAACTACCATTGCGGCAGCATTCCATCTAATTAAAGATCTAATTCTTCTCTCTATGTTTTGATCTCCATTAGATTTTTTTTCCTCGTTAACTGGTATAGTGTTTATATAAGGAGTATTTTGCGTATAGGGTATATTGGCACCCTCCATATAAGCTTTATTAATAAGTTCTTTAATTAAATAATGTGCCCTCTGATTTCCGTCTTTTTCTATTACTGCTGACAAAGACTCTAGCCATTCACTTGTTTCTAGTGGATCGATATCCCCTTCTTTAACTACTTGGATTATTTTTGGTTTTTCGGTCTCAATTATTTTTTGTGGAATATTTTGGTCCTGATGTTTTCTTAAAGTACTCTCAGCTTCTTGAATTAAATTTTCAGTTTCTTTTGGAACACTTTCTTTTTGAGATAATGATTGATTTGAAGAAATATTTATTAATAGATCTCCCTTTGAAACCTTATCTCCAACTTTAACATTTACAGACTCGACTTTGCCAGAAAATATTGATGGTATTTCAACACTCGATTTATCACTTTCAATAGTAACAACAGGATCATTTTTTTTAATATCTTGACCCTCTTTTACTAAAAGTTCTATAACTTCCACGTTCTCAAAATCACCTATGTCAGGAACTAACAATTTTTCAGTCATTTTTAAAAGTTTTATTCATAAAAAAAATTTACTTAATCTTTAATTTTAACACATTCTATCCAATTTTTTGACACTCTTTATTGAAATACTCAAATAATGATTAAAAAGTTATTAAATATATTTATTCAACCAAAATTCAACACATATAAAGATGCTAATGTGTGGATCCAAAAAATCTTGTTAGAGGAAAAATACGGAAAAATTAATTCCTAAATTTTTTCTACACATAGCGCAATTCCCATACCGCCACCTATACAAAGTGCTGCACAACCTCTTTCTTTATTCTGTTTTTTCATTTCATGTATAAGTGTCACAAGTATTCTTGCTCCAGATGCACCTATTGGGTGACCTAAAGCAATAGCCCCACCATTTACATTAACTTTGTTTTCATGAATACCTAATTCACTGATAACTGCTATAGCTTGAGCGGCAAAAGCCTCATTAATTTCAAATAAATCGATTTCATTTAAATTCCAATTTACTTTTTTTGATGCCTGGCGGATAGCTTCTATAGGACCAAGACCCATTAAAGACGGTTCCAAACCAACAGATGCCCAGGAAATAATTTTGGCCAATGGTCTAAGTGAATTTTGTTGAGCTTCCTTAAATGTAGTTAATAATAAAGCAGCTGCTCCATCATTTATACCAGATGAGTTTCCGGGTGTCACAGTCCCACCATCTTTAAAAGCTGTTTTTAATTTTTCTAAATCAGATAATTTTGAGTCTTTTCTAGGGTGTTCATCTTTTTCTAAAATAATACCTTTATGATTTATCTTCACTATTTCATCATCAAATTTATTATTTTCAATTGCAATTTCTGCTTTCTTTTGGGATTGAAGAGCAAATTCATCTTGTTGTTTTCTGGAAATATTAAACTTTTTTGCAACATTTTCGGCTGTAACTCCCATGTGGTAATTTTTAAAAGCATCAGTTAAACCATCATGAACCATAGTATTGATTAGTTGATCTTTTGAAATTTCTTTTTTCTCTGAAAAAAAATAAGAGTAAGGTGTCATCGACATATTTTCTTGACCTCCACAAATTACATTATTTGCATCTCCTAATTTAATTTGTTGATAGCCTGAAATAATGGCTCTTAGTCCTGATCCACAAACTTGGTTTACAATATAAGCAGGTTTGGATACGGGGATCCCAGCATTTACTGCTGCTTGTCTGGCAGGATTCTGTCCTCCACCAGCAGTTAAAACCTGGCCCATTATCACTTCATCAATTTGATTATTAGATATCTTGCTTCTTTTCAAAATCTCATTAATTACGATAGTACCAAGTTGATCTCCTTTCAAATCTTTTAATGATCCCTTATAAGTGCCTATAGGAGTCCTAACTGCACTACAAATTACCACATCATCAGGTTTGTTGCTCATAAATTTTAATTTTATCTTATCATTAAAATACACTAAATATTGATATACTATAAAGAAATATATTTATAAATGCGCCTGTAGCTCAATTGGATAGAGCGCTTGGCTACGGACCAGGAGGTTCTGGGTTCGACTCCTAGCAGGCGCACCATAAAAAAGGAAAGTTATGTTAAAATGGTTAGAAAAAATATCTCTTCAAATGTCAGTAATATATTTTTTTATCTCTATTTTTGTAATTATATTAATCTTAACTTTTGTATTATAAAAATTTTATGTCTAATCAATTTGAACAAATCAGCCTCAAACCAGGTTTTATGAAACATAACGGAGGCCTTTTATTTAGAAATATCTCTGAAAATGAATACGAATTTAAATCAACGGTTAACAATAATCATTTAAATGCTGCAGGGATTACTCATGGAGGTTATTTGTCTGCTCTGATAGATGCCGGTGCCGGCACAGCAGCACATCGATCAGCTGATAATGCACCATGCGTGACAATTTCTTTAGATATAAAGTTTATTGGATCATCAAAAGTTAATGATGAAATCTTCGGGAAAGTTAAAATATTAAAAAAAACAAAAACTCTTGTGTTTTTATTTTGTGAGTTAAATTGTAATGGTAAGATAATTACGTCAGCATCAGGAATTTGGAAAATTTTAAAAATTAAGACAACAAATTAATCCCTTAGTACATAATCTTTATAATTAATTTAATTGTGTTAAGTTAAATTATTATTTAAAAAAATGAGAACTCTTTATCCTCCGATTCGGTCATGTTTTAGTCTATTTTTGTTCTTTAACAATAACTACATCTGGTAGATAAAAAATAAGATATACCAAAGATAGAAATGATAAAAAATAAAATTACAGCTGTACTTGGCCCAACAAATACAGGTAAAACTCATCTAGCTATTGAGACTATGCTGTCGTTTGACACTGGGATGATAGGTTTTCCATTGAGATTGTTAGCTAGAGAAGTTTACGACAAGGTAATTAAAAAGGTAAGTTTAGATAAAGTTGCATTAATTACTGGTGAAGAAAAAATAATTCCTACAAATGCAAAGTATTACCTGTGTACTGTTGAATCTATGCCTATTGATAAAGAATTAGATTTTGTAGGTGTGGACGAAATTCAAATGTGTGCGGACCATGAGCGAGGACATATTTTTACAGACAGATTATTGAACTTAAGAGGAATAAAATTAACAATGTTAATGGGATCAAATACTATAATGCCAATAATTTCTAATCTTGATGATGACATCGAATTTGTAAATAGAACTAGACTTTCAAAACTCTCTTATGTTGGTCATAAAAAAATTTCAAGAATTCAAAGAAAAACTGCAATTATAGCATTTTCTGCAGAAGAAGTTTACGCCATCGCTGAACTAATAAGAAGACAAAAAGGAGGAGCTTCAATTGTTATGGGATCTCTTAGCCCAAAGACAAGAAATGCACAAGTGGAGCTGTATCAATCTGGCGATGTTGATTTTCTGGTCGCAACTGATGCTATTGGTATGGGAATTAATATGGATCTTGATCATGTTTATTTTTCCAATTTAAAAAAATTTGATGGAAAAAAATTAAGAAAGCTAAATTTAGCAGAAATCGGACAAATTGCTGGTAGAGCAGGAAGATATTTGAACAATGGAAATTTTGGTATAACAGGAGAATGTAAAGAAATAAATGCTCATGAAGTAGATTCATTGGAAAATCATAAATTTGAAGAAATCCAATTTTTATTTTGGAGAAATTCAAATTTAAACTTTGAGAGTCCTTTAAAATTATTAAAGTCTTTAGAGGAAAAACCTAATAGAAGATGGTTAAGAAAAATACATGAATGCGAGGATGAAAAAGCCTTAAAATTTTTTTTAAGAGATAAAAATTTAGAAAATATTAAATTTGATAAAGATAAATTAAGTCTTTTATGGGAATGTTGCCAAATACCAGATTTTGTTAAAAAAACTTATGGTAATCACTATGAAGTAATTGAAAATGTTTTTAAATATTTAACAAGTGAAAAGGGTAAAATTACAGATGATTATATGCGACTTCAACTCGTAAAACTTGATAAATTAGATGGAAATGTAGATTCTTTATCAAATAGAATTGCAAATGTAAGAACTTGGTCATATGTTTCGAATAAAAATAATTGGATAGAAAATCAAAACTATTGGATAGAAAAAACAAAACACTTAGAGGATAAGTTATCAGATAGATTACATGAGGAGCTTACAAAAACTTTTATTGACAAAAGGGCAAGTGTCCTAGCTAGAGGCTTAAAGCAAGATATGGAATTTGATACTAAAATTTTAGAAAATAACGAAGTAATGATTGACGATCAATTTATTGGAAAGATAAATGGACTTAAATTAGAACTAGATTTAAAAAAAGGTGCTTTAGAGACAGATATCAAATCGCTCAAAAAAGCAGCAAGACAGACCGTTGGTCCAGAACTTCAAAAAAGAATAGATACAATAACCGAGACAGGTTTAATAAAACTAAACGAGGATTTTAAAATTTATTGGAGAAAGTCTCCAATTGCAAAATTGCAACCAGGTAGAGATTATTTAAATCCAAATATTGTTCTTATAGTTGATGATATTCTGGAAACAGATCAATTACAAAAATTAAATAATTATTTAGTGAAATGGCTAAAAAATAAAATACAAAATGTTTTGAGCAGTTTAATTGATTTGAGAAACCTTAAGGAAAAAAATTCATCAATTAAAGCTCTTGCATATCAATTGTATGAAAACAATGGTGTCCTTCAAAGAAATCAAGTTACAGATTATCTAAAAATATTAGGACAAAATGAGAGGAAATTTTTGAGAGATCAAGGAGTAAAATTTGGAAGATATCATGTATTTTTACACAAATTAATCAAACCAGAGGCCGTATCACTGAGAACTTTACTTTGGAAAAATTATCATCAAAAATATTTTAATTTAAAACCTCCTGTGTTTGGTTTAAATTTTTTAGAAAATGACAAAATTAAAAACAGAAATTTTATGTTACTTTGTGGATTTGAGAAATTTGACAATTTTTACGTAAGAATTGATATTTTAGAGAGATTATTTATTCAAATTATTAATTCAAACACAGAAAAGAATGAAATTAAGTTAATTCCTGAAATGTTAAATTTACTTGGATGTAATAAGGACAACTTTAAAAAGCTTTTAAAAATTATGGGTTATAAAGTTTTTGAAAAAAATCATGATATATTTTTTAAATACAATCCAAAAAAAAGCTCAAAAAAAGTAAGTAAAAAATTCATTAAAGAAAGTCCCTTTAAAGTGTTAAAAAATTTGAATTTAAACCAGTAAGTAATGTTTTTTAAAGAAAAAAAAGGAGATACTAAAACTAGTGATTTAGCAAGAGTTGCGGCATTATTGATTCATGCCGCAAAAATTGATGAGGACTTCTCAAAAGAAGAAGAGGTAATCATAAGCAAGGCACTTTTGAAAATAGGTGCAGACCAAGATAATTTAGAAAATATTTTAAAAGAGGGTAAAGAAATAGAGGAAAATTCTAACCAAATTTTGAATTTTACAAAGGAAGTTAAAAATATGGATGATAAAAAAAAAATTCAAATTATAGAAACACTTTGGAGAATAATTTACTCTAATCAAGAAGCAGATATGTTTGAAACTAATTTGATGAGACGACTTGCAGGCTTATTATATATTGACAATAAGATCATGGGAGATATCAAAGAAAAAATTAAAAAAGAAAATCAATAATGACATATATAGTTAATGACAAATGTATTAAATGTAAGTTAATGGACTGTGTTGAAGTTTGCCCTGTAGATTGTTTCTATGAGGGAAAAAATATGCTTGTAATTAAACCTGATGAGTGTATAGATTGTGGCGTTTGTGAGCCTGAGTGTCCTGTTGATGCAATAAAAGCTGATACAGAGCAAGGGTCTGAAAAATGGCTTGAGATCAATAAACAATATTCTGAAATCTGGCCAAATATAACAGTTAAAAAAGATCCTCCATCGGATCACGAAAAATATAAAGATGAGCAAAATAAGTTTGAAAAGTATTTTAAAGAAAACCTTTAAAAAAAGTAAAGCTACAAAATCAAAAAAAAAAGTAAAAACTAAAAAGATTGTAAAATTAAAAAAAGTAAAAAAGAAAATTAATACGTTATCAAAAAAATTAATTAAAATTAAAAAAGTACCTTTAAAAAAACCTCTAAAATCTGAGTCTAAAACCACACAACAAAAAAGTGATGATTTAAGGATTACAAAAAATAATGAAGCTAAACCAGAAATTAAAAAAGTAAAAAAACAAGACACAGAAAAACGAGAATATAAAATCAAAGATTACGTCGTATACCCAAAACATGGTGTTGGGCAAATTTCCGAATTTAAAAAAATAAATATTGGAGGAATAGACGTTGAAACGTACGTTATAAAATTTGAAAAAGACAAAGCAAATGGAATGGTGCCCGTTAACAAACAATCACATTTAAGACCATTAGCTACGATTAATCAGGTAAATAAATGTATCTCAATTTTAAAAAGTAAGCCTAAAATAAAAAGATCCATGTGGAGTAGGAGAGCTCAAGAATATGAAGCAAAAATTTCATCAGGTAAAATTTATGAACTAGCTGAGGTAGTAAGAGACCTTAATAAGGGGGATGATTTAATGGTAGATCAATCTTATAGTGAAAGACAGTTATTTGAAAAAGCATATGAAAGGATACTTTTAGAATTTCAAATAATTTTAAATCTGCGATTAGAGGATACTCAAAAAAAATTAGATAAAGCTTTAAAAAGAAACCTGAACACTCAACCTAAATCAGAAACAGCGCCAATAAAGCAAGATACGTCAGATTTACCTGAAGAAGAGGCTGTTTCAGAAAATGAAGAAGATATAGAGGAATAAAAAAAACGCCTCTCACACGTAAATCGTTATGAGAAGCGTTTTTAATAAAGAATACTAAGTAATTATCTTCTTCTTCTTTTCTTAGCTTTTTTCTTAGCTTTTTTCTTAGCCTTCTTTGCTTTTTTTCTTCTCTTAGGCATCTTTAGCTCCCTTTTTTAAGTTAAACGAATCAATTGATTCGATATTAGTTTATTTTTATTTTTTTATGTGCCTTATGTCAAATCTTAAATTTTAAAGAAAATTTTTAAAATAAAATTAAAATTAAAATTTATTTTAAAAATTTTGAAATGTAAAAAAGTTAGTGTTTATGCGGTTAATAACCAAGTATTTTACAAAAAAATTAATAAAGTTTTTCTAAATCTTCTTTATATTTTTCTAAAATTTTTTTTCTTTTTAGTTTTAAAGTTGGTGTTAACATTCCATTTTCAATTGTAAATTCTTCATTAATTAATTTTATTTTTTTTACTCTTTCAGCAAGAGATAAATTTTTATTTAAATCATCTATATATAATTCAATTTCTTTTTTATTTTTTTCACTATCACTGACAATTAAAGCAACTAAATAAGTTTTTTTGTCTCCATAAACAAAACTTTGATTAATTTTGTCGTCAAGACACAATAAATTTTCAATTTTTGAGGGCGAAATGTTATCACCACCAGAATTAACAATTATTTCCTTTTTTCTATCAGTAATTTTTAAATTTCCTTCTTTTGTAATTTCACCTATATCTCCTGTGTGTAACCAACCATTTTTAAGTATATCGTCTGTTTCCTTTTTCATATTCCAGTAACCAAGCATTACATTTTCACCTTTGACCATAATCTCACCATCGTGTGCAATCTTCACCTCATTTGTTTTAAAAGGGGGTCCTACTGTGTCAATCTTGATTTTTTCAGGTATATTGCAACTAACTACTGGGGATGCTTCCGTAAGACCATATCCTTGTAAAATTGGTAATCCAATAGAGTTCAAAAATTCACCTATTTTTTGATCTAAAGCACCCCCTCCAGAAACAAAAGCCTTTAAATTTCCGCCAAACTGATTTTTAATTTTCCTTCTTACTAACTTTTCACATAAATAATTCAATATTTTTTCTCCAAAGGTCATATTCTCATTATTTAGTTTTTTTATTCCAAGCGAAATTGTCAGTAATATTAATTTTTTCTTGAGTCCTGTTTGTTTTGAGAAATTCATCGAAATCTTGCTATACAAATTTTGATAAAATCTAGGTACAGCAGTCATTATAGTTGGTTTAGCAACTGACATATTAGATAATAATTTTTCTAAACTTTCAGCATAATAAATTTTTGCTCCTAATGTGATTTGAACAAATTGAACTGCATGCTCATAAGAATGAGATAGAGGTAGCCAAGTCAAAAAAACAGGTTCACTATTTTTAACTAACGAATTCAAAATTTCTTGTGCACCCTCACAATTAGATAAAATACCCCCATGACTGAGCATTACACCTTTGGGGTTACCAGTTGTCCCGGATGTGTAGATGATACAAGCGAGATCTTTTCTTTCAATATTTTGGTTAAAACTCAAATGATTTATAGTTTTTTCTTCAGAAAATCTTTCAAGAATACTTTCTATACTATCAATTTGATCATTTATATTTTCTATTGATAAAACTTTTATTTTATCTGAAATGAACTTATCTATTTTTTTTAATTGAATATTATTTGAGACAATACAAATTTTTGGATTACAGTCATTTATGATATATTCGTAATCTTTCTCAGAATAAGTTGTAAATAGAGGAACTGTTACCCCGCCAGTATTCATAATGGCTATATCAGAAATAAGCCATTCAGGTCGATTTTCAGACAATAAAATGCATCTATCTCCTTTAGATAAATTTTTTCTTAAATATTCAGATAAAATTTGGATATTTGTTTCAACTTGTTTCCAGGTAATATAATTTTTTTTGTCATCCTTTAACCACTTTAAAAATGGCTTATTAGAAGTAGAGTTTAACTCCTTATACTTCGTAAAAAAAAGTTCTACTAAACTGTTAATTTTACTTAATTCCATAATTTGGTGGGCGAAGAGAGAATCGAACTCTCACTTCTTGCGAAACACGATTTTGAGTCGTGCGCGTCTACCAGTTCCGCCATTCGCCCTAGTTATTTAATAATTTATTAAATAGTATAAGAACTAAAATTATATTAAAACCAAAAAATGTTTAAAAGTCTTTACAAAAAATGTTTAGATTTAGCAGCTCACAAAAGTTCTAAATATTATTTGGCAATAGTCTCCTTTATTGAAAGTTCATTTTTTCCTATTCCACCAGATGTAATGGTTATTCCAATGGTAATATCAAAAAAAAATGATTTTATTAAAATCTTTCTTATAACTACAATTTTTTCAGTTTTAGGTGGTATGCTTGGTTACTTAATTGGTGCATTCTTTTTTGAATTTGGAGCACACATTATGAGTTTTTATGGTTATGAGGAAAAGTTATCTAAGATTAAAGAAAACTTAGTTAATAGTAATGGTTTTTATGCTTGGTTAGGAATACTTTTTTTAGCTGGTTTTACTCCTCTTCCATATAAAGTTTTTACAATTGGAAGTGGCTTGATAGGATTTCATTTTTTAATCTTTGTTTTAATAAGTTTAATTTCCCGAGGATTAAGATTTTTCATCGTATCATACCTTTCTTATAAGTTCGGTGATTTATTTAATGAATATATGGATAAACATGGGTCAAAATGGTTTACAATAATTGGAATATTAATTGTTATTATTGGCTTAATAGTTTATCTGATTTTTAAATCTCATGTTTAATCTTAAAACTGAAATTTACTTGAAAATAATTTTTCTTTTTAGTTTAATAGCTTTGATTTCTGCTTATTTTATAGAACATGTTCTAGGCCACCAACCATGTAATTTATGTTTGATAGAGAGAATCCCTTATGGGTTAAGTATAATTTTGATATCTCTAATGTTTATTTTAAAAAAAGATGAAAATTTTTTTATTTTACTTTTAATACTAACTTTTATTTTTTCTTTTTTTATTTCTTTGTATCATTTCGGCATAGAACAAGGAATTTTTCAAGAATCAACCGTTTGTGGTGTAAAAAACTTTTCTGAAAATATAAGTAAAGGGGAATTACTAAATAAACTAAGTGAAAAGACTATAAGCTGTAAAGATGTGACATTTAAGATTTTAGGATTATCACTTACTACTATTAATATTGTAATAAGTATATTATTTATTATAACCCTAACAAAAATTTTTACTAAATATGAAAAAAACAAATAGTAGAGTTGAAGAATTTATTAGAGTTGACCATGCAGGCGAGAGGGGTGCTGTCAAAATTTATGAAGGTCAGTTATTAGCTTTAAATACAATTGTTAAAAATGACAATTTAAAAAAAACAATTGAAGATATGAAAGAACATGAAGTTGAACATTGTCAATTTTTTGAAAATGAAATAAAAAAAAGAAATATTGAGCCAACAAAATTTTTACCATTATGGGATTTGCTAGGTGTAGGTTTAGGTTTTGGGTCTACTATTCTTGGGAAAAAAGCAGCTATGCTATGTACTGCCTCCGTTGAAGAAGTAATTGATAAACATTACCTAGATCAAATAAATCAACTTGGTCCAGAAGAAAAAAATCTAAAAAAGAAAATTATAAAATTCAGAGAAGATGAGCTTCATCATAAGGATATTGCTTATGAAAAAGGAGCTACCAAAAAAGGAATTTATTCAATTATGGATAAGATAATAAAAACAGGTTCAAAAATAGCAATTCGAATATCAGAAAAGGTATAAAACTTAAGCTTCTAATTCAACATCCCAATATAAATAATCCATCCAGCTTTTATGTAAATAATTTGGGGGAAAATTTTTTCCATTACGATGTAAGTCTTCTGTAGACGGTTGATAGGGGTATTGTGTCAGTTTCATGCCCGATATTTTTAATAGTTTGCCTCCTTTTTTAACATTACAAGCTGAACATGCTGTAACAACGTTATCCCAATTGGTTTCTCCACCTTTTGATCTAGGCAATAAATGATCAAAAGTTAATTCCTCGTTACTACCACAATACTGGCAGGAAAACTTATCTCTAAGAAAAACATTAAATCTTGTAAAACTTGGTTTAGATTGAGGAACAATATAATCTTTTAGAGCAATTACACTAGGCAATTGCATGTTAAATGAAGGACTTCTCACTACACGATCATAATTACTTACTATGATTACACGATCTAAAAAAACTGATTTAACAGTATCCTGCCATGACCATAGTGATAAAGGATAGTAGCTCAATGGTCTATAATCAGCATTTAAAACTAGTGCAGGACATTTTTCTAATGAAACATCTTGATCAATAAAATTATTCATATCAAATTTTAACTTAAATAAAAATTTTTTTCAATATTTAGGAATTATTAAATTTTTTTGAGATATAATTCAATGCAATACTTGAAGCATTTATAGGAATATGGTGGTCACAATTTTTTATTAGATGCGTCTCAATGTCTATATTATTTCTCATAAAAAAATCTTTTGCCTCTAACATAAAATTTGGTGAAACAACTTGATCAGAATCACCATGAATTAGCAAAATACTTGATGAGTTTTTTTTTCTCAATTTCAAATCCTTTTCATCAATAATTTTTCCAGAAAAACCCACAACACAATTAAAAGGTTTTTCAGAGGTAAGTCCTAAGTTTATTGACATCATGCAACCTTGGCTAAAACCAGATAAACAAATTTGATTATTTTCAAAATGAAATTCTTTTTTTATTTCATCAATAAATTTTGATAATTTTTTTTCGGCCTTTGTAGATTGATCTAAAATATAACCTGGATCATCCCTGCTTAAATCAAACCACTGATATCCATTGGGATTTATACTACATGTTTCATGACCATTAGGACAAATAAAAATAGTATTAGGCAAATGTCTTTTCCAGTTCAACGCGAGCATACTAATATCCTTACCATCACCACCATAACCATGAAGTAAAATAATAGCATTTTTGATATTATTATTAGCTTCTGGTTTAATCATTACTGGATCAAGGCAAAATGTCATAGTATATAATTTATGTTTTTTTATTTTTAAAACACCCTACAATACTTTTATGTTATCAGGAATAGTAGTTAAAATATTATCTATAGTTTTGTTAATGGCAGTTGGGATTGTTTTAATTCTTGGTATCGGAACTTTATTTAAAGGTGGAGAAACTAGCAAAAAATATTCTAATAAATTAATGCAGTTAAGAGTTTTGCTTCAATTTATTGCAATAATTGTTTTGATTGGTTTTGCATATTTTTTCAAAAATTAATTGTGACTGGCTAACCATTTAACGAATTTTTTTTCTTTAAAATCGATTGATCCAACAATTCTTGCAAACTCATATCCATCCTTATTTATCAAAATTGTGGTGGGCACTCCTCTTAGTCCAAACTTTTTCGCTAAAGTAATTTGTGAGTCGAAATATATATTAAGATTATCTATGCCTAAATCCTCAAAAAATTTAGAAGCTTTTTCTAAATTATCCTGACCCACATTAATTGGAAATATTTTCAGATTGTTCAAATTTTTTTGAGATTGCAATTGATCAAGAGATGGCATTTCCTCTTTACATGGAGCGCACCAGGTTGCCCAAAAATTAAGTAAAACTAAATTACCTTCAAATTGATCTAGCTCAATTTCATTATTCTGATCATCTAAAAACGTTAATCCATCATATTTTTTAAGCTCTTTATTGATAACAAGATTTTTTATGTCTCTAATTTCTGCTGCAACACAATTAGATATTAAAAAAGAAAATATTATTAAAAATCTCATGTTAAATAGGTATAATTAATTACCATGTCAAAAAATAAAAACAACCAGGCAATATGGAGCAATAGAATTAAAAAAAACACTTCATCAATTTTTCAAAAAGTGGGAAGTTCTATTGATGTTGATAAGAGACTGTATAAAGAGGATATAATTGGATCTATTGCACATGTTGAAATGTTATTTAAACAAAAAATTATTACTTTTAAAATAAAGAATAAGATTGTTTATGGTTTAAACAAAATCAAAAAAGAAATAAGTAACAAAAAATTTGAATTTAATAAAAAGTATGAAGATATTCATATAAATATTGAAAAAAGACTATTTGAAATAATCGGTGAAGATGCGGGATTCATTCATACTGCACGATCCAGAAATGATCAAGTGATAACAGACTTGAAAATTTGGATGAAATCATCAACCAAAGAAATTAACATTTTATTAAATACCGTTATTAAAAGTGTAATAAGAGCAGCAGAAGAAAATATATATACTCTTATGCCAGGATTTACTCATTTAAAAAATGCTCAGCCAGTTTCATTTGGCCATTATTTGATGGCTTATGTTGAAATGTTTAAAAGAGATAAAAAAAGATTCATAAATAATCTAGACAGTTTAAATGAAAATCCTTTAGGGGTTGCTGCTTTAACTGGAACCTCTTTTAATATTGATAGAAATTACACTACAAAAAAACTTGGATTTACAAAACCAACTAACAACTCAATAGATACAATCTCTGATAGGGATTTTGTGTTAGATTTTCTTTACTCCACTTCAGTCTGTTCCATGCATATTTCTAGAATAGCCGAGGAACTTATCATATGGAACTCTGATGCTTTCAAGTTAATAAATTTATCAGATAAAGTTGTAACTGGTTCTTCGATAATGCCACAAAAAAAAAATCCAGATCTATTGGAATTTTTACGAGGCAAATCTGGAATTACTTATGGTAATTTGTTTTCTATGCTTACAGTTTTAAAAAGTTTACCTTTATCTTACTTCAAAGATCTTCAAGACGATAAAGAAATTGTTTTTAAATCCAATGATACACTACAAAATTGTTTAAAGATACTTGATGAAATTCTTAAAAATTTTACGCCAAATAAAAAACAAATGATAGAATTAGCTAACACAGGATATTTGACTGCAACTGATCTTGCAGATTATCTCGTAAAAAATTACTCAATGCCATTCAGAAAAGCATACAAAGTGACTGCTGATATTGTGAACTTTGCTGAAAAAAAGAAAAAAAATCTTGATCAATTAACGCTTACTGAACTTAAAAAAATCGAACCAGAACTATCAAATGATGTATTAAATGTGTTTGATTTGAAGAATTCTGTAAATTCTAAGAAATCATATGGTGGAACATCTTTTGATAATATTAAAAGAATGATATTGAAATATAAAAGAAAAAAATGAAAAAAAAAATTATTTTAGCAATAATTGTACTTTCTACATTGATCGCTTGTGGAAAAAAAGGAGACCCAGTATATAAAGAATCCCAAAGTAATAATAAAATACTAAGCTACTACCTTCTAAATAAAGCTTAATGAGATTTTTAAATAGTAAACTTAAGATTGAAAATACAATTCTACAAAATATTGCAAAAAAATATGGAACACCTGCATATTGCTATTCTTATAAACAACTTAGAGATAATATAAATGATTTTAAAAAAAATTTTAAATCCATCTCACCATTAATTTGTTTTGCTATTAAATCTAATACAAACTTAAATTTAATAAAAGAAATCAAAAAATTTGGGCTTGGAGCAGATGTTGTGTCAATGGGTGAATTAATGTTAGCTCTTAAGGCTGGAATCAGTCCAAAGAAGATTGTTTTTTCAGGAGTTGGTAAGACTCCAAAAGAAATTAATTTTGCAATTGATAAAAATATTTTATTAATTAATTCAGAGTCTAAAAGCGAAATTATAGAAATTAATAAAATAGCTAAAATAAAAAAAAAGCAGATTAATATTGGTATTAGATTAAACCCAAATACCGATGCGAAAACTTTGAGCCAAATATCGACAGGTAAAAAAGATAATAAATTTGGAGTTAATGATAAAACATTTTTTGAACTTGTAAAATATTGCAAGAATTCTAAATATATTAATTTAAAATGTTTAAGTGTTCATATTGGAAGTCAAATTTTAGATCATAAACCATATGAAAAAATGTTAAGAGTATTAGATAAAATAATTAAAAAAACTCAATACAAATTTGATTTTATTGACCTTGGTGGAGGTATGGGTATTCCATACAATAATGATAAAAAACTCAATTATAAAAAATATCACATAGCAATTAAAAAATTTTTAAGAAATAAAAAATCTCAAATTATTTTTGAACCAGGTAGATCAATAGTCGGAAATACAGGAGTTTTAATATCAAAAGTAATTTACATAAAAGAAACTTATAAAAAAAATTTTGTAATTATAGATGCTGCTATGAACGATTTAATGAGACCCGCACTTTATGGTGCAGTACATCGCATCTTGCCTCTGTTAAAAAGAGGTAAAAAATCAAAAAAAATTTATGAATTCGTTGGTCCAATTTGCGAAAGCACAGACAAGTTTATGACCATAAAAAATTTTCAAGAACTAAAAGAAAAAGAATTTATCGCAATTTGTGATGTAGGTGCTTATGGTATATCACTCAGTTCTAATTATAATCTTAGACCTAAACCTATAGAAATATTAATTAATGGATCTAAAATAAAAATAGTAAAAAAAAGACAAAAGCATCATGAGATAATTTAGCTTTCGATAATTAATGATAAGAAACTTTCTATTTTCAGTTTTCTTTTTTTCAGGAATAATTATAATTTCAATTATTTTTCTGCCAGCGTTAATTTTGCCACAAAAATTAACACTTTTTGGAGGAAAATTAATGGGATATTGGGCTGCTATTTGTTTAAAAATTTTCTTATCCACACAAATTATCGTTAAAGGTAAAGAAAATTTAATTAAAAATGAAAAATTTTTTATTGCTTCTTCTCATCAATCTATGTTTGAAACTTTTTTCCTACAAACGATTTTTAATTCTCCTGTATTTATCTTAAAAAAAGAATTACTTATGATACCTATTTTTGGCTGGTATTTAAAAAAAATAGGATCAATTTCTATCAAAAGAAATAAGGTATCAAAAGAAAACATAAATTTTTTTGAAGATATTTCTAAAATAATTTCAAACACAGATCGTCCAATAATAATTTTTCCTCAAGGAACTCGAGTATTACCCCACGAACAACCTCCATTTAAAAAAGGTGCATCAAGGATTTATGAAGAATTAAAAATAAAATGCCAACCAGTTGCTATCAACTCTGGATATGTTTGGCCAAAAAAAGGAAAAAAGGATATTAATAAAACAATAACAATCTCAATTTTGGAACCTATAAAACCTGATCATTCCAAGGAAGAATTTTTAGGGATTTTAGAGAAAACTATATATTCTGAACTTAAATTGCTAAATTAACCTTTCATAGGCATAACTACAAAAATACTGTCAAAATCACCAGGGTCTTTTATTAGTGCAGGCGAACCTGAATCATTTAGAAACATCTCAATATTATTTCCATCTAATTGAGAGGCAACATCTATCAGATATTTAGAATTAAAACTAATTTCTAAATCATGATCAAATTTCACTACAAGGGATTCTTTTCCATCACCACTGTTTGTATTATTTACAGATAAATCTAGTTTATCTTTACTTAAGTTAAATTTAACACCATCTTTTTTATCAAGCGATACTGAGGCTACTCTATCTACTGAACTTTGAAAAATTTTAAGGTCAATTTCTAATTTTTTTTGATTATTTTTTGGAATTACTTGAATGTAATTAGGAAATTTTCCGTCTATTAACTTAGAAATTAAAATACTATTATTTAGCTCAAATTTTATTTTAGATTTCATATTTGAAATTTTTACATCTCCATCATAATTTTCTAATAATGAACTTAATTGAAAAATAGTTTTTTTAGGTAATATAATTGGTTCAAAAATTTTTTTTTCATTTAATCTGAGTTTAGAAATAGACATACGATGACTATCAGTTGACACAGCAGTTAAGTAATTTTTATCCTCAACCTCCGTTTGATGAAAATAAATTCCACTTAAATAATGTCTGGTCTCATCATTTGACACAGAAAATTTACATTTATTGAGCAGCTTTAAAAGGTCTTTTGACTTAAGGTTAAATTCATTGTCATTAAAATTTTCATCTGTTAAAGGGAATTCTGTAGCAGGCATACAATTTAAATTAAAAATAGATTTTTCTGACTCAAGATGAAGTTTGCTATTGTCTGTTAAAGTTAAATTTATTTTTTTTCCAGATGAGAGTTTTCGAACAATATCATACATAGTAGAAGATGTAGTAGTTGTTTTTCCTTCCTCTATGACTTCAACATTATTTATTTGATTAATAAATATTAAGTCTAAATCTGTCGCAGTAATAGTAAGTTTTGAATTTTGTGCATCGAGCAATATGTTTGACAATATTGGAAGCGTACTTCGTTTTTCTATGACTCCTTGACAATAATTTAATGCTTGTTGTAGGTCTTGTTGATTTACACTAAATTTCATTTTCTTTATTGCTATACATTATTTGATTTTTTAGTTTATCTATATTTGCAATCATATCTGGATCTTTTTCTTTTAACTTTTCGATAGTTTTAACTGAATGAATTATAGTTGTGTGATCCCTATTTGAAAACTCTCTACCAATTTCAGGCAGAGATTTCGAGGTCAAAATTTTTGTTAGATAGATTGCTGTTTGCCGTGGTCTCACTAGGTATCTAGATCTTCTTGATGAAAGCATTTCATTTTTACTGATCTTAAAAAATCTACACACAATAGTTTGAATTAGATCAATAGTGACTTTATTTTCATTTAAATTAAGTAAATCTTTTAATATGACTTTTGTTTCAGATAAGTTTGGTATTTTGTTATAAATTCTCGAAAAAGATATAATTCTATTTATTGCACCCACCAACTCCCTTACACTTGTTGTGATTTTAATACTAATAAAATCTTTAATATCCTCTGGTATATTAAATTTTTCAGGATACAAATTATTTAAATCGCTTATTTTACTTTCAATAATTTTTTTTCTAAGTGCTAAATCAGTTTTTTGAATATCCACAACTAGACCACCTGCAAATCTTGACTTTATTCTTTCCTGAATTCTTAACAACTTATTTGGAGATCTATCAGCAGAAATTATAATTTGAGAACCTTTATCTAATAATGCATTAAAGGTATGGAAGAATTCTTCTTGCATTGCCTCTTTACCATTCATGAATTGTATATCATCAATTAACAAAATATCTGTGTTACGAAAATACTCTTTAAATTTTACCATATCGTTAGATCTTATTGATTTTACAAATTGATACATAAAACGTTCTGCCGATATAAACATAACTTTATTATCTTTTTTTAAGTGATGGCCAATTGCATTTAAAAGATGTGTCTTACCCATTCCAACACCACCATAAAGATAAAGAGGGTTATAATGTGAAATATTCTCTGAAACTTTTACAGAAGCTTCGTATGCTAATTTATTGCTGGAACTTGTTATAAAGTTATCAAAATTTTTATTAGGATCTATACGATTATATTGTAAATAAGAGTCTTTTATGAAAGAAATATTTTCTTTGTTTTCTATGATATTATTATTTTTATCCTGAATTGAATTAAGTTTATTTTCAGTGACTCTAAATTCAATCCGAATAATTTCTTTTTTATAATTTTTTACAATTTTTAAGATTTGATCTAAATATCTAGATGTAATCCAATCGCGAATGAATCTAGTAGGTACCGATAATAAGATATAATTATTGATTTCCTCAACAAAAGTAATTTTTTTAAGCCAACTCTCGTAAATATCTAGTCCTAATTTATTTTTCATTTCAGCTTGAACTAAATTCCAATCAAGAATGTCAGGTTTAGAATCTTTTAAACTGTTATTATTTATAGAATTGTTCATAAATGTGGAGAGCGCTCAGTTAGAACCATAATAAAATTATTGCAACAAATAATTTTCAAAAAATAAAAAAAAATAAAATCTAGGATTGTGTAATTTTTTTTTTTAAAAAAAGTATTTGACAAAGAAAAAAATAAAGAAAAATAAAAAAAAAATATAAATAAAATTTATAATTGAATTAAATAAGTTTGTTTATTTACTAAATCTAAATATTGTGTAAAGAATTTTTAAGATCACAGATTTTGTAGATTTAAAAGTTGTATTAGAATTAACAACCTGAAGTGTAATTAAACTAGATTGATGCTATTTTTTTAGTAAACCTTGAAACATTTCTTGAAGCGTTTTGTTTCTTTACGTTTCCTGTTTTAGCTATTTTCATTAACTCAGAATTCAACTTAGGTAAGAATTTTAGAGCTTCAGACTTCTTTTTAGCTTCAATCAAAGAATTCATTTTCTTCAAAGCATTTTTATATCTACTTTTTCGAGCCTTATTAACAGCTGTTTGCTTTGTAATTCTTCTAATTCTTTTAATTGCTGATTTTGTGTTAGCCATATGCGCAGGGGTATAACTTGAGAATTAATTTTGGTCAATTAAATAATCATTATATTTGGCAGATATTACAAAAGAAAGAAGATCTATTTGAGATCATTTTTTTTTTAATTATTCCGTTGCATCCAGACCTCTTACAATTAAGTCCTTTTCTTTCATAAACGTTAAAATTCTTTTGGAAATTTCCTGATTTACCCGCTGTGTTTTTAAAATCTCTTATACTTGATCCTCCCTTTTTGACAGCATTAATCAAAACTCTTCTAGAATTTAATATTATTTTTTTACAATCTTCTTTATTTAATAAGGATACTTTTTTATCAGGTTTAATTTTACATAAGAACAAAATTTCACTTGCATAAATGTTTCCTATTCCTGATACAAAATTTTGATCTAATAGAAAGTTTTTTATATTTTTTGTTTTTCCTTTTAAAAAAGGATAAATATAATTTAAATTAAATTCTGATTGAAATGGTTCTGGTCCAAGTTTAGAGAATCTTTTATCTAAAAAATGTTTATTAACAACTATTTCAAAAAAACCAAATCTTCTTGGATCGTTATATACAATTTTTAGATCATCAAAAACTATTTCTACGTGATTGTGTTTTTTGGGTAATGTAGGTGAACTATAAAAACTAGTATTAGTTACCAAATTTTTTTTTTGATTATAAATTAGATGAATAGTTCCTGACATACCAAGATGTAAAAGACAATAACTTTGATTTGACAGACAAATAATCAGATATTTTGAAAATCTTTTTACTTTGACTATTTTTTTGCCTTTAAGGAATCTTGAAAAATTACGTGGGATTTTAGTTCTTAAATTTCTATTTCTAACTAATACTTTTTTAACCTCTTTTTGTTTAATCTTTTTGTCTAAAGATTGACGTACAATTTCTACTTCTGGTAATTCTGGCATTTGATACTATATTGATTATATATTTTCAAATTATGCAACAATATCTACAAAATAAAAAAGGATTAGTCCAAAATGTATTTAATCAAGTGTTCGATCGTTATGATCTGATGAATGATTTTATGTCATTGGGTATACATCGATTATGGAAAAAAAGTCTATTAAATATGATGAATCCATCCAGTAACCAAAATTTAATTGATGTTGCTTGTGGTACTGGAGACATAGCTAAATTATTTGTTAAACATGTAAATAAATTATCTCACATAACATGTGTCGATCCAAATAAAGGGATGATAAGTAAAGGAAAAGAAAAGTTGTCTAATTTTAAAAATATAAATTGGATTATATCTTCAGCCGAAAAAATTCCTTTATCTGATAATTTATTCGACTTTTATACTATAAGCTTTGGTTTAAGAAACACTGCCAATATAGATAAGGCTCTTTCTGAAGCTTATAGAGTTTTAAAACCAGGGGGTCGTTTTTTATGCTTAGAGTTTTCAAAAATTCAGAATACAAACTTAGAAACCCTTTATAAAAATTACTCTAAGCTAATACCTTCTATTGGCAAGTTTGTTGTTGGTGAAAAAAAGCCGTATGAATATCTAATTAAAAGTATTGAAGATTTTTTAAACCAGGAGGAATTAATTGATGCAATGGTTAAAAACAATTTTAAAAAATGTACTTATAGAAATTTATCAGGTGGAATAGTTTCTATTCATAGTGGATGGAAATTTTGATGGTAAAAAAATTAATTATTCTCTTTAAACTTGGAAGAAAAGTAGCTTGTTCTGATATTTTAAATATTGTATCAAAATTTAAGGAACCACCTTTAGCTATAAAGATTTTATTTAAGATATTATCATTTTCCTTTTCAAAAAAAAAACAAATAGATACAATTAAAGATGAGGGAGAGAGATTGTCTGACTCTTTAGAGTCAATGGGAACAACTTTTATTAAACTTGGTCAATTTTTAGCAACCAGACCTGATATAATTGGTGAAGAACTTTCCAAAAAACTTGAAAACCTTCAAGATAAATTGCCACCATTTTCTCTGTTACAGGCTAAAGAAATAATTAAAAATGATCTAGGTAATGAAAGTTATGACTCTATAATAAATTTAAGTGAACCAGTTGCTGCTGCTTCAATTGCTCAAGTCCACAAAGCTCAAATAAATGACAATGGAGTTCTTAAAGACGTTGCAATTAAAATTCTAAGACCAAACATAAAAAAAATATTTAATGAGGAGATTGATGCAATAATGCTTTTTGCTTTCTTAATAGAATCATTTATTAAAAAAACAAAAAGACTCAAGCTGGTAGAAGTAGTATTTCTATTAAAAGAAATCACAAATCTAGAGATGGATTTAAGATTTGAAGCAGCTGCTGCAAATGAATATGCTGAGAATACAAAGAATGATGTTGGATTTAGAGTTCCTAAAATTTATTGGAATTATACAAGTGAAAATGTAATGACCCTAGATTGGGTGGATGGAATATCTATTAGAGAAACGGAAGAACTAAAAAATAAAGAATTTAATACTGAAAAAATTGCAGAGGATATTATTCAAAATTTTTTAAGACATGCTGTAAGAGACGGTTTTTTTCATGCAGATATGCACCAAGGCAATATTTTCATAGATAATGATGGTCAAATTGTTCCGATTGATTTTGGAATTATGGGTAGATTAGATAAAATGAGTAAAAGATTTTTAGCTGAAATTTTATTTGGTTTTATTCAAAGAGATTATCGTAAAGTTGCTGAAGTACATTTGATTGCTGGTCTTGTGCCAAAAGAAGTTCCAATAGATGATTTAGCTCAAGCTCTAAGATCCATCGGTGAACCAATTTTTGGTCAAGCAGTTAAAGATATTTCTGGAGGAAAATTATTAAAGCAATTATTTGATGTCACAGAAAAATTTAACATGCAAACTCAACCTCAACTTCTAATGTTACAGAAAACAATGGTTGTTGTTGAAGGTGTAGCTAGAAAATTAAATCCAAACACAAATATTTGGACCACTTCAAAACCAGTTCTTGAAAGTTGGCTTAAAGAAACAAAAGATCCAATGACAAAACTAAATGAGACACTTCAAAATACATCTGAAGTAATAAAAAGATTACCAGAATTTCCTGAAATTATGGATAAAGCTAATCAAGCTCTTACTTATCTTGCTAGTGGACAAATCCCACAAAACTCAAATTCCTATACGGCCTTAAACACTCAAAAATCAGAAATGACTGCTTTTAGAAACCAATCTATTATTGGTTTATTAATCCTTGTAATTTTTGGTCTTTTAATATTTTAATTCAGTCGATGAAAGATTTATCAAACAAAAAAGTTCTTTTTATAATATGTGGTGGAATTTCTGCTTACAAAAGTCTTGAAACGATAAGAATGTTTAGAAAGAATAATGTTGAGATAAAAACAATACTAACTAAAAGTGCAAAGGAGTTTGTAACCCCATTATCTGTAGCCTCTTTATCTCAAGGTAAAGTTTATGATGATTTATTTAGCCTAGAAAATGAGACAGAAATGGACCATATTTCTTTATCAAGATGGGCCGATGTAATCATCGTCGCTCCAGCAACTGCCAACACCATTTCCAAATTAAGCCAGGGTAACTCAGACGACTTAGCATCCACAGTTATATTAGCTTCAAATAAACAAGTTTTTTTAGCTCCAGCAATGAATGTTAGAATGTGGGAACATCAGTCTACACAAAATAATCTAAAAACATTGAAAGGTTTTGGCTACAAAATTATTGGGCCTGAAATAGGTGATATGGCTTGCGGTGAATATGGTGAGGGTAAAATGTCTGAACCTTTAGTTATTTATGAAGAAATTCAAAATTTTTTATTTAGTAAAATTAAAAATAATAAACTCAAAGCCCTAGTAACCGCAGGTCCTACTAATGAATATATAGATCCTGTAAGATTTATTACAAATAAATCTAGCGGTAAACAGGGTTACGAGATAGCAAAATCGCTCTATAAGAGAGGTTTTGACACCACTTTAATATCTGGGCCTACAAACCTAAAAATAGATGAAAATATTAGATTAATCAAAGTTGAGACTGCTGAAGAAATGTTTAAGGCTACTCAAAAAAATCTTCCAACTGATATAGCTGTATTTGCTGCTGCTGTTGCTGATTTCAAAGCTAGTTATGAACATGAAGAAAAGATTAAAAAAGTTGATAATTTAACATTAAATTTAGAAAGGAATATCGATATTTTGAACTATGTTTCTAATCATAACTCTATGAGACCAAAAATGGTTATAGGTTTTGCTGCTGAAACAACAAGTTTAGAGAAAAATGCTGTGCAAAAATTAAAAGATAAAAATTGCGACTGGATAATAGCTAACGACGTCTCAAAAGATGAAGGTGGTTTTGATAATGAAAATAATGAAGTTACAATTTTCTATAAAAATAAAAAAATGAAAAAGGAGAAACTTTCATTAAAAAAGAAGTCAGAGATTTCAGAGGAAATTGTAGATAGAATAGTTGCTCAAATAAATTAATGGTTAAAGTTCTAATCAAAAAACTTGACCCAGATGTACAATTACCCGAATATAAAACCAGTGGCGCATCAGGTGTAGATTTAATCGCATTTATAAAAGAACCCATTAATCTAGAACCTAAAACATCTGTTTTAATTCCCACAGGATTATCTGTTGCTTTCCCAGAAGATTACGAGATTCAAATAAGACCAAGATCAGGTTTAGCAGCCAAAAATAATATTAGTGTGTTAAACACTCCAGGAACAATTGATAGTGATTACAGAGGAGAAATAAAGGTTATCATCTATAATCATGGTAATGAAAATTTTTCAATTAATAATGGTGATAGAATTGCTCAAATGATATTAGCACCTGTGGTCAAGATGGAATTAGAAGAAAAAAATGATTTACCTAAGTCTATCAGAGGTAAAGGTGGATTTGGTTCAACAGGTAAATGAATATCAATTTAGATAAAAATCAAATAGAGAGATTTTCAAGACAAATAGTTTTAAAAAATATTGGAAGCTTAGGCCAAAAAAAAATTATTGGAGCAAAAGTTTTAATTATTGGAATGGGAGGCTTAGGTTGTCCTGCGGCTGAGTTTTTAGCAAGAGCAGGCGTAGGTGTTTTGGGCATTGTTGACCCTGATATTGTTAATTTATCAAATATTCACAGACAAAGTCTTTACAGTATCGAAGATTTAAAAAAATTCAAAGTAAAGTCTGCTCAAAAAAAATTAAAAAAGATAAACTCAAAAATAAAAGTAAACGCGTATAAAATAAGATTAAATGTTAACAATTATCAAAAAATTTTAAAAAATTATGACTACATAATTGATGGATCAGATAATTTTGAAACAAAGTTTTTAATTAATGATGCTTCAAGAAAATATAAAAAATTTCTTGTAACCGGAGCAATAAGTAAATTTGATGGTCATATTTTTAGTTTTGATTTTAAAAATAAAAAAACACCTTGTATAAGATCTTTTTATCAAGAATATGAGGTATCAGAAGATATATTAAATTGTGAATATGATGGCATCTTGGGGACAGTAGCTGGTATAATAGGAATTATGCAAGCGAATGAAATTTTAAAAAAAATTTTATCTATCGGTAAAAGTTTGAATGGTCAAGTTTTGGTTATAGATCTATTAAATCTGAATTTTAGAAAAATTAAATTTAAAAAGTTAAAAGATGTTAAAAAAAAAATTTAAACTTTTTCTTATAACTTTATTTTTATTATCTTTTACCTCATTAAGTTATGCTCAAGAAACTTTCTTGTCTTTAAAGAAAAGTAAGGTGAATGTAAGGTATGGACCGAGTTTTGAATCTCCTATAAAGTTTATTTATAAAAAAGTGAATTTGCCTCTAAAGCAAATTGATAAAAAAGAGAACTGGCGAAGAGTAATTGATTTTAAAAACAACAGCGGATGGATACATTGGTCTCAATTAAAAAAAATAAATTCAATCATTCCCACAAAAGATAAAATTTTATTTGAAAATCCAACAAATTTTTCAAAACCATTGGCTAAAATTAAAAGTGGAAGAGTTCTAATAGTTCAAAAATGCAATGGAATTTGGTGCAAAATAAATACGGATGATTTTGAAGGTTGGATAAAGACAGACAATATTTGGGGTGTATTAGATTAAGAGTTTTTTGATTTACTTGCCCACCACTTATCTAAAATAAAATACCATATAGAATTAGCTATTGGTTCTACTATTGCATCTGTTAGTGCTATCATAAAGCTGACATCAGCAACAAACATTAAAACAGTTATAGCTATAGCAAAATGACCAATTGTATAAATGATGGTTCTTAAAATTGAACCTCTATTATTTGTGTAAATCTGTCCAGCAGCTTTGAATATGCCAGTTGTTAATTCCATTATTTTTTAAACGGACTATCAAGCACACAAGCAACTAGGTGCACTCTAGCCTGTTCCCCACCATTAAAAAAATTATGATATTTCGTATTATTTGTTATCCATACCTTACCATCAGCTGGAAGATGTTTTGCTACATTTTCAATTACCATTGAACAGCCCTTATTAGTTATGATGGGTACATGCAGTCTACATTCAGGATCTTTGTGCCAGCTTAATGTCGATCTTGGCTCTTTTAATAATAATCTAACTCTACCAAGTTTAAACCTTTTGCTTAAAGTGTCGTAAACTTCTTTAAAATAAGTATTTTCAAATTCAGGAACCAATTGAGTATATTTTGACTCATCTATATCAACATCTCGAGAAACTTCTTTTCCAGTTTCATCGGCAATTGTCCAATATTTTCCTCTTATATTATTTCCCTCAATAGAACTTCTATCGTTTGGAATTTGGTTTAATGGTATTGCGCCAAAGTGAGTAACCCCAGGAGAATTGAATTTTTTAGCTTTTAAAACTTTATTCAAATCATTTCTTAACTTTGATATATCAAAATTAAGATTAGGAACTTCGTAGAAGTCCTCAAAATTTGCTGTTCCCATATCTTTTTGTCCTGTTTTATAAAATTAGTTTAATTTCAAATCAAATCGATCAGAATTCATAACTTTTGCCCATGCTGTGATAAAATCTTTAATAAATTTATCACCCGAATCTTCACATGCATAAACTTCTGCTAGTGCTCTTAGTTGAGAATTTGAACCAAAAATTAAATCAACTCTTGTCGCCTTCCATTTAGTTTTTTGAGTTTTTCTATCTTTACCAACAAATGTTTGTTCAGATTTATCCTCTTCTTTCCAAGTAGTATTCATATCTAAAAGATTTATGAAATAATCGTTAGTAAGAGAACCAGGTCTATTAGTAAAAACACCATGTTTTGAGCCATCAAAATTTGTGTTTAACACTCTCATACCACCCACAAGTGCAGTCATTTCTGGAGCCGTTAAACCCATCAATTGAGCCTTATCAACCAGTTTTTCCTCTGGAGAAACATTTGAAGCTGCACCATTTAAGTAGTTTCTAAAACCATCTGCTTGTGGTTCTAAAAGACCAAATGAGTTAATATCAGTCTGATCTTGCCTTGCGTCTCCTCTTCCCGCTGAAAATGGAACTTGAACATTGTAGCCAGCTTTTTTTGCAGCCATTTCGATACCAACACCACCAGCCAGCACAATTAAATCTGCCATTGAAACACTTTTCTTTTTACCATCGAATTTGCTTTTAATTTTTTCTAAAGCTTTAATTACAGTCGATAATTTTTTTGGATTGTTCACTTTCCAATTTTTTTGTGGTTCCAACATTATTCTTGCACCATTAGCACCACCTCTTTTATCAGAGCCTCTGAACGTAGATGCTGAAGCCCATGCAGTAGAAACTAAATCTGTAATTGATATTTTTGATTTAGAGATTTTACTTTTTAAATCTTTAATATCCTTTGATTTAAGTTTATATTTAGGCTTATCAATTGGATCCTGCCAAATTAGTTGTTCTTTTGGAACCTCGCTACCAAGATAACAAACTCTTGGCCCCATATCTCTGTGAGTTAATTTAAACCATGCTCTCGCAAAAGCATCATGAAATTCTTTTGGATTTTGATGAAAATGTTTTGTGATAGGTCCATAGCTAGGGTCAACTTTCATCGATATGTCGGTTGTTTGCATCATTGGTGGATGAAACACACCTTTTTGGTGTGCATCGGGAACCATTTTAATCTCTTGCCCATTTTTCTTCGGAGTCCATTGATGAGCACCTGCTGGGCTTTTTGTAAGTTCCCACTCATGTCCATATAAACAATCCAAATAACCCATATCCCATTGAATTGGATTTTGAGTCCAAGCGCCCTCAATACCACTACTTATTGTATCAACACCTTTTCCAGATTTATATCCACTATTCCACCCAGTTGACTGTTCTTGAAGTCTTGAAGCCTCAGGGTCTGGTCCTTTAAATGACTCTGATGCTGCACCATGAGATTTTCCAAACGTATGTCCTCCAGCAACTAATGCTGCTGTCTCATAGTCATTCATAGCCATTCTACCAAATGTTTCTCTTATATCGTGTGCTGCTAGTTTTGGATCTGGATTAGCGTCAGGACCTTGCGGATTTACATAGATTAAACCCATATGTGAAGCTCCTAATGGCTGTTCTAAATCTCTTTTTCCACTATATCTTTCTACACCTAACATTTCTTTTTCTGAACCCCAATAAATATCATCTTCTGGTTCCCAAATATCAGTTCTACCAGCTCCGAAACCAAAAGTTTTAAAACCCATTGAGTCTAAAGCCACGTTTCCAACAAGTATGAATAAATCTGCCCATGAAATTTTTCTTCCATATTTCTTTTTAATAGGCCATAAAAGTAATCTGGCTTTATCTAGGTTTACATTATCTGGCCAAGAATTAAGTGGCGCAAATCTCTGGTTACCTGTTCCTGCTCCACCTCGACCATCACCAGTTCTGTAAGTTCCTGCAGCATGCCAAGCTAATCTAATAAATAATGGACCATAATGACCATAATCTGCTGGCCACCACTCCTGAGAGTCTGTCATTAATTTTTTTAAATCTTTTTTTAATGCTTTGTAATTTAATTTTTTAAATTCTTTTGCATAATTAAATTTTTTATCCATAGGATTAGATAAATTTGAGTGCTGACTAAGAATTTTAAGATTTAAACTATTTGGCCAAAAGTCTCTTACTGTTTGACCTCTCCCTGCAGAAAACTTTGCAGGTGTTCCTGCTCCTGTAAAAGGACATTTGCTCATTTGATTAGCTTCAAAAGACTTGTTTTTGAAATTTTCAGTGCTCATAATTTTAATATTTCCCCCATGGTTAATTGAATTGTTAATTTATAATAGTTCTAAACTAAAAGTCAACAGTTTAGAATGATTATAATATAAATTTAGAAAGAAAGATTTTTTTAATTCTGATTTTGAGTATCACTCGCAACTCTTACTAAAACTTCAACAGAACTAATTTTTTTTCCTGTAATATTATTTTTAATGTTAACTTTACCAATTTCGTTATCATTACAATCTATAAGTAAGTTTGTATCCTCATCATAAAAATGGTGATGTTTTGTAATATTTGTGTCAAAATAACTTTTATCGCTACTGATCGTAATTTCTTTTAAATATCCTTTGTCTTTAAAAGCATGAACTGTGTTGTAAATTGTAGCTAAAGATATTTTTTCATTAAAGTTTTTTGAAATATTTTTTGCTAAATCGTTAATTGTAAAGTGAAATGTTTTGTCTCTATTAAATAAGACTTCACAAATTTTAAGTCTTTGTTTAGTGGGTCTAAGACCAGAATTTCTTAATTTGCTAACAAATTCGCTATTTTTTAACATTGTTAATTATAATAATTCTAAACTTTATGTATATTATAATGGTTTAAAATCAAGTATTAAGGTGATCTATTTTATGAAAAAAAACTCCTATTCTTATGAAGAACTTATAAGTTGCGGAAACGGAGGTCTTTTTGGTCCTGGAAATGCAAAATTACCACTTCCACCAATGTTAATGTTTGATAGAATTACAGAAATTAATGACAAGGATGGTGCTTTTAAAAAAGGGTTTTTAAAGGCTGAATTAGATATAAAGAAAGACCTTTGGTTTTTTGATTGTCATTTCAAAGAAGATCCTGTGATGCCAGGATGCCTTGGACTTGATGCAATGTGGCAACTCGTAGGATTTTATTTAGGCTGGATTGGAAATCCTGGAAAAGGCAGAGCCTTAGGCGTTGGTACAGTAAAATTTACAGGAGAAGTTTTACAGAATGTTAAACTAGTCAAATATAAAATTGATATGAAAAAAATTATGTCTCCTGGTGGTACAACAGTTGGATTAGCTAATGGAATATTATTAGCAGACGAAAAAAAAATTTATTCAGCAGACAATTTAAAGGTGGGGTTATTCAAATAATGAGAAGAGTTGTAATAACCGGTTTAGGTGTTGTTTCTTGTTTAGGTAATAATCAAGAAGAAGTTCATCAATCATTATTAAATTCAAAATCAGGAATCTCATTTGCTGAAGAATATAAAGAACATAATTTAAAAAGTCATGTGCATGGTAAACCAAACATTAAACTTGAAGATCATATAGATAGAAAAACAATTCGATTTATGGGTTCAGGCTCAGCTTATAATTATATTGCAATGAAAGAGGCTATCAAGGATTCTGGTCTTGAGGAAAAAGAAGTAAGCAACTTTAGCACTGGTATTGTCATGGGATCAGGAGGGCCTTCAATTGAGAACGTGATTTTAGCAGCGGATAAAACAAGAGCAAAAACCCCAAAATTAATGGGTCCTTTTATAGTTCCAAGAACCATGGCAAGTACTGCGTCTGCTACTTTGGCAGTTCCATTCAAAATCAAAGGAACTAATTATACAATGAGTTCAGCATGTGCAACTAGTGGTCACTGCATTGGAAATTCAATGGAATTAATTCAAATGGGTAAACAGGATATTGTTTTTGCTGGTGGAAGTGAAGAAATACATTGGGCAATGACAGCTATGTTTGATGCCATGACCGCTCTATCGTCCAAATATAATGATACACCTCAATCAGCATCAAGAGCATATGACAAAACAAGAGATGGGTTTGTAATCGCTGGTGGAGCAGGTGTGTTAGTTTTGGAGGAATATGAGCATGCAAAAGCTAGGGGTGCCAAAATTTATGCAGAATTGACAGGTTATGGTGCCACCTCAGACGGATATGACATGGTAGCTCCATCTGGAGAGGGAGCTGTCAGATGTATGAAAATGGCAATGGCAACAACTAAAAACAAAATTGACTATATTAATACTCATGGAACTTCTACACCAGTAGGTGACATAACTGAACTAAAAGCTATCAAGGAAACCTTTGGGGAAGAGATTCCAAAAATAAGTTCGACAAAGTCTTTATCCGGTCACCCTTTAGGTGCTGCATCAGTTCATGAGGCCATATATTGCTTAATTATGATGAAAAATAATTTTATTGCTGGATCAGCGAACATCAATGAAATGGATGAAGAAGCTAAAAAATTTCCAATAGTTGCTAAAACTGAAACTGGAGCAACTTTAAATACTGTAATGTCTAATAGTTTTGGTTTTGGTGGAACCAATGCTGCTTTAATTTTTGAAAAGGTTTAATTATGAGTTTAATGAAAGGCAAAAAGGGATTAATCATGGGAGTTGCTAATGAGAGATCTATTGCCTGGGGTATATCTCAAAAACTTGCGGAGGCTGGAGCGGAGTTAGCATTTACTTATTTAGGTGATGCTTTAAAAAAAAGAGTTATTCCTTTAGCAGAAAAATTAAATTCAAAAGTTACATTCAGTTGTGATGTTGAAAAAAAAGAAGAGGTAGTAAAATTGTTTGAAGATATTAAATCTCAATGGGGAGAAATTGATTTTGTTGTCCACGCTGTAGCATTTTCAGATAAATCAGAATTATCAGGCGAATATTTAAATACAACCAGAGAAAACTTTTTAAGAAGTATGTTAATATCATGTTTCTCTTTTACTGAAGTTGCAAAAGAAGCATCAAAAATAATAAAACAAGGTGGTAGTTTGTTGACTTTAACTTATGAGTCCACCAAAGCAATCCCAAATTATAATGTAATGGGTGTTTGCAAATCAGCTTTAGAGGCTAGTGTTAAATACTTGGCTAGAGATTTGGGTACTAAAGGCATGAGAGTAAATGCAATAAGTGCAGGCCCTATCAAAACATTAGCGGCATCTGCAATCGGTGATGCAAAATTCTTATATAAATGGAATGAGGACCACTCTTTTTTAAGAAGAAATGTTGATATTCATGATGTTGGAAATTCAGCATTGTATCTTCTAAGCGACCTTGCAAATGGTGTTACTGGAGAAATCCACTACGTAGATGCCGGATATAATAAAGTTGGAATGCCGGATCCTAAAAACATCACTTGATAAGCAGGGGCGTTCTGTTAATAGGTGCCCCTAAATTTATTCAGCAGCTTGCTTCATAGAGAGTTTTACTTTTCCTCTATCGAAACCAATAACTTTAACTTTTACTTCGTCACCTTCTTTCACTACATCAGTAACTTTAGCTACTCTTTTATCCGCAAGTTCTGAAATATGGACAAGACCATCTTGTTTTCCTAAAAAATTAACAAATGCACCAAACTCCATAATTTTCATAACTTTACCTGAATAAATTTTATTTAGTTCAGCTTTAGCGGTGATGTCTTTAATCATTTGCATTGCAACATTTCTAGACTCTTCATCTGGAGCAGCAACTGTTACAACTCCTTCATCATTTACATCTACTTTGGCACCTGATTTTTCAACAATCTCCCTAATTGTTGCACCACCTTTTCCAATAACGGCAGCGATGTCTTTCTTATCAACATTAATTTTTTCCATTTTTGGAGTATGTTTTCCAACATCAGATCTTGATGCTGATAATGCTTTATTCATTTCTCCTAAAATATGAACTCTCCCATCTTTAGCTTGACTTAATGCTTGCTCCATAATTTCAAAAGTAATACCGGTAATTTTGATATCCATTTGTAGTGAAGTAATTCCATCTTTAGTTCCAGCAACTTTAAAGTCCATATCCCCTAAATGATCCTCATCACCCAAAATATCTGATAACACACTAAAATCATCACCCTCTTTAATTAAACCCATTGCTATACCTGCAACAGGTTCTTTTATTGGTACTCCCGCATCCATTAATGCAAGTGATGTTCCACAAACAGTAGCCATTGATGAAGAACCATTGGATTCTGTAATTTCTGAAACTACTCTAAAAGTATAAGGAAATGACTCTTTTGAGGGTAATGAAGAATGAATAGCTCTCCATGCTAATTTACCATGACCTATCTCTCTTCTACCAGTTCCTATTCTTCCTGTCTCACCAACGGAAAAAGGTGGAAAATTATAATGGAGCATAAACCTTTCTCTTTGTAATCCATCTAAGCTTTCAATTCTTTGCTCATCATCAGATGTACCTAATGTGGCAGTTACAATTGCTTGCGTTTCGCCTCTAGTAAACAAAGCAGAGCCATGTGTCCTTGGCAATACACCGACCTCACATGAGATTGGCCTTACATCAGACAAACCCCTACCATCAATTCTATTTTTATTTTTTAAAATATCTGTTCTGACTATTGTTTTTTCAAGATTTTTTAGTTCAGAATTTACATCAAGATCTGTATAGTTTTCGTTTTCCTCATAAAGTTTTTTTGCTTTATCAGTAATTTCTGAAATTTGATTTGATCTGTCTTGTTTGTCTCTTGTTGCGAATGCTTTTTTAAGATCTGCGGTAAAAGTTTCCTCGAGTTTTTTCTTTACGTCAGATAAATCTTTCTTTTCAACATTCCACTCAGGTTTTCTACATTCTTTGGCTAATTCCTCTATCATTTTAATCACTGGAATAAATCCTTCATGACCGAATTTTACTGCATTTAGCATCTCTTCCTCTGTCAACCTGCTTGCTTCAGACTCAACCATAAGCACAGCATCTTTTGTTCCAGCAACAACTAAATCTAATTTTGATTTTTCAAGTTCAGTTTTTGATGGATTTAAAGCGTATTTACCATCAATATATCCAACTCTAGAAGCACCGATGGGGCCCATAAATGGCATTCCTGATATAGCTAAGGCTGCAGATGATGCAATGATTGATAAAATGTCTGCCTCATTTTCTTTATCATAAGAAATTACAGTTGGTAACAACTGGACTTCATTTTTAAATTCATCAGGAAACAATGGTCTGATCGGTCTATCAATTAATCTTGAGATTAATGTTTCACTTTCAGTTGGTCTTGCTTCTCTTTTAAAATATCCACCAGGAATTTTTCCTGCTGCATAGTATTTTTCCTGATAATTTACAGATAATGGAAAGTAATCCATGTCTGGATTCACTTTTTTTGCTCCAACGACTGTTGCTAAAACTACCGTCTCCCCGCATGTTGCGATAACTGCTCCGTCTGCCTGTCTTGCTACTTTACCTGTTTCTAAACTTATCTTCTTCCCTGCTACTTCAACTTCCTTCTTGTATACTTTAAACATTTCATTTCCATTTCGTTTCGTTCGTTTCGTTCCATTCCGTTCTATCTATCTTGACTCTTATTTTCTCAAATTCAATTTCGACAGGACATTCTTGTAAGAATCTACCTTATTTCTTTTAAGATAATCTAACAATTTTTTTCTTCTATTGACCGCTCTCAATAATCCAACAGATGAATGTTTATCTTTTTTGAATTGTTTTATATGTTTTGAAAGCGTTTCAATTTTTTCCGTTAACAAAGCAATTTGGATTTCTGACGATCCAGTGTCTTTTTCATGCATTGCCAACTCTTGAGCTTTTTTGTTCATACTTCTTTTTCCTATTTATTTGTTTGTTTAATTAAATTCTCTATTTTTTCAGCATACTCAAAAGACTCATCTTTTCTAAAAAGTAGTTTTGGTAAAAATTTCATTACTACTTTTTGAGATAAAATTTTTCTAATTAGAAATGAGTATTCTTTCAAAATATTAACAGTTTCTTCTGCATTTTTTCCTCCGAGAGGAAGTACATACGCTTTAGCTATTTTCAAGTCTTGGCTCATTCTCACTTCAGTAACTGTAATAGTATTTGTTTCTAAATTCGGAACTTTAGCCTCATTTCTTAAAAAAATCATGCCTAAAGATTGTTTAATCATTTCACCCACTCTTAATTGTCTCTGTGAAATTGGTTTACCTATTCTATCTGCCATTATATTGTTCTCTCTTTAGATGTAATACTAAAAGCCTCTATTGTGTCATTTTTTTTAAAATCCATGTAATCTTTGAGTGCAATTCCGCATTCTTGACCATTGTTCACCTGTTTTACTTGATTTTTTTCTCTAAATAAACTTCCAACTTTTCCTGTAAAAACTATTGATCCATCTCTAATTACTCTTACATCTGAATTACTGTTAATTTCTCCCTCAGTTACTTTTGAGCCAGCAACTTTACCAGCTCCTGAAACTTTAAAAATTTCTAAAATTTTTGCAGTTCCAATTACTTTTTCCTCCACATCAGGAGTTAATAATCCAGACATCCTTTTTTTTACGAAATCTAAAACTTCATAAATAATATTGTATGATGAAATATCTATTTTTTCATTTTCAGCCAATTTTTTAGCTTCCTTGCTTGGCTTTACATTAAACGCTATCAAAACTGCATTTGAGGCTTTTGCCAAAGTCACATCTGTCTCGGTTACCATTCCAATATCTGCTAAAATTATCTTTGGTTTTACCTCATCATGCTCAATTTGACTGATGGCATTTTTTATCGCCTCTGAGGATCCGTGAACATCTGACTTAATTATAAGATTTAATTCTTCAGTGGACTTATTAGAAAAAGCAGACTCTTGAGTGGCAAATGTCAACGGATTTTTACCATCTTCAGTCTCTTGAGCTCTATTTTCGCTCAAAATCTTAGCCTCTTTCTCATTATCTAAAACTATAAAGTCATCCCCAGCTTTTGCAGCACCATTTATACCAAGTATTTCTACCGGGGTAGATGGTGGGGCTTCATCAATACTTTTCCCTTTATCGTTAATAATAGCTCGGATTTTTCCCCATTTAAGACCACTTACAAAAAAATCTCCTTTTTTTAAAGTTCCAGCAGTTACAATTATTGTTGCAACTGGTCCTCTTCCAATATCAATTTTCGATTCTAAAACAACCCCTGTGGCTTTTGATTCAAAATCAGTTTTAAGATCTAGAATTTCAGCTTGAAGAATGATTGCATCAATTAGTTTATCTAAGTTTAATCTTGTTTTTGCTGATATCTCTACCATTAAAGTGTCCCCTGATAAATCTTCAGCTATTAATTCATGCTCAAGTAATTGATTTTTAATTTTTTGTGGATCAGCCTCGGGTAAATCACATTTATTAATTGCTACAACTATTGGTACATTTGCAGCCTTTGCATGTTTTATTGACTCAATAGTTTGTGGTTTAACACCATCATCAGCCGCAACAACTAGAACAACAATATCTGTAAGCTTTGATCCTCTTGCTCTCATTTCAGTAAAAGCTGCATGTCCTGGTGTATCAATAAATGTTAATTTATTTAATTGACTATCTATTTGATAAGCACCAATATGTTGAGTTATTCCACCAAACTCTCCTGATACCACATTTGTACTTCTTAAAACGTCTAGAACTGAAGTTTTACCATGATCCACATGACCCATAACTGTTATAATTGGTGGTCTATTTTTTAAGTTTTCCGTTCTTGAAGCTTTTATTTTTTGAATTATCTCCTCTGCCTTTTCCTCTCGAATTGGATTATGACCGAATTCTTTAACTAAATACTCTGCGGTATCAGCTGCTAAATTTTGATTAATCGTTACAGTAACCCCCATTCCAAACATATGTTTAATGATATTACTAGATTGTTCTGCCATTCTGTTTGCAAGTTCTCTTACTGTGATAACTTCTGGAATATTTACGTCTCTTTTAACAGGCTTTAAGCTTTCTTGGGCTTCTTCTTTAGTTAAATTTCTATTTTCTTTTTGTCGCGCTCTTTTTACTGATGCTAAACTTCTTTCTCTTGCTTCAATTTGATCGCTTAAAGCTCGAGAAACAGTTAATTTTAATTCTCTTTTTTTAGTCCCAGACTTTGAGGACTTTTTATTTTTACTTTCATTTTCCTCTTTAAGTCTTTTTGTAGCTCTTTGCTCAGCCAGTTTACGTCTTTCAAAATCACTTGTTAGAGGAGGTGATTTAGGAATGTAATTTGGCTTACCAAAAGTTACTTTGTTGCTTGTAAAATTATTTTTGATTTTTGAGGAGTTTAACTTAAATGAACCGCCCCTACTAGTAAATTTGCCAGTTTGTTTTTCGATTATTACAGAATTTTTTCCGAGATTTTTTGCTTTATCAATATTTTTAATAGATTTTTTGGCTATGCCACCTGATATTGTTAATTTTGTTTTTTTTTCCATAGCTCATCTCTCAATCTTCATAAATAATTTTTCTTGCAGACATAATAAGTTCATCTGCTTCTTCTTTTGATAAAGCAAAATCTTCCAGGTAGCCTTGAATTTTTACTCTCTCACCTTTCACTATATCAAATCCACCGGTTAGCTCATCTGATGCTAGATCAGCAAAATCTTGTAGTGTAAGGATTTTTTGATCACCAAGAGTGACCAACATTCCAGGAGTTAACCCTTTCAAATTAATTAGTCCATCATCCAAACCTAATTCTTTAATCCTTTCAGAAATATCTTCTTGATCTTTTTGATGAAATTCTTTTGCTCTCTCTATAAGAGCTTTTGCGGTTTCTTCCTCTATACCTTCAATTTTTAACAAATTTTCTGAAGAACTATCTTTTATATCGTCTATAGTGGAATAACCCTCAGCCACAAGAAGTTGTCCAAGTGTTTCATCTAACTCTAAATTCTTGACAAAATTTTCTGTTTTCTCTTTAAACTCTAATTGTCTTCTTTCTGAGTCCTCTGCATCTGTCATAATATTTATTTCAAAATTCAATAATTTTGTAGCAAGCCTTACATTTTGTCCTCTTCTTCCGATGGCCTTACTTAAATTTTCTTCAGTAAGTATCACATCTAACTTTTTTCTTTCTAAATCTACATTTACTCTTTGTACTTCAGCTGGAGATAAAGCATTAGATACTAATATTGCAGGATCCTCAGACCAATTTACAATATCAATTTTTTCACCTTGTAATTCATTAACAACTGCTTGAACTCTCGATCCTCTCATCCCCACACATGCTCCAACTGGATCTAATGAAGTATCAACTGCTTTAACACAAATTTTTGCTCTACTTCCTGGATCTCTTGAAGATGATTTAATTTCAATCAGACCATCATAAATTTCAGGAACTTCTTGAACAAAAAGTTTTTCCATAAACTTTGGGTGAGCTCTTGATAAAAAAATTTGTTGACCACGAGGCTCTCGCCTTACATCAAAACAGTAAGCTTTAATTCTATCTCCAGCTTTTATATTCTCTCGTGGTATAATTTCATTTTTTTGAATTATTGCTTCTGCTCTTCCAAGATCTACGATTACATTTCCAAACTCTAATCTTTTTACTATTCCACTTAAAATCGAGCCTTTTTTATCAATAAAATCATTAAATTGTCTTTCTCGCTCTGCCTCTCTAACATTAAAATTAATTACTTGTTTAGCTGTTTGGGCAGCTATTCTTCCAAAATCAAATGAGGGAAGTGGTTGTAAAACTTCATCTCCGATCACTTTGTCTTTATTAGTCTCGTTCAATGTAATGGCATCCTCTAATTTGATCTCAGTGTTCGTATTTTCTGGATTTTCTGTAACTATCAATTTTCTAAAAATTTCAATATCACCGTTATCTCTATTAATCAGTACCTTAATCTCATTATCCTGACCAAATTTAGATTTTGCCGCTTTAGCAATTCCAGTTTCCATTGAACTAATAATAAGTTCTTTATCAATCGATTTTTCCAAAGCTACTGCCTCTGCGATTCTTAATAGTTCAAGTTTATCTGCTCTTTTATTCAACATAATTTTGTTTGTTCCAAAAAAAAATGGGCCAGAGCCCATTTTGATAATTCAACAATGTAAGAGAATATATAAAAGTTTTTTTTTATTTTTCAATAAAAACTATTTTAAGAAAATGTCAGATTTATTGATATTTTCCCAAGAAAAAGCACCTTCTTTATCTGGCTCCCTTCCAAAATGCCCGTATGCAGATGTTTTTTCATATATAGGTTTATTAAGCCCCAACATCTCTCTTATCCCTCTTGGGCTAAGGTCAAAACTTTCTTTAATCTTATCTTCAACAAATTTATTTTTATCTAAATCGTTATCAAAAAGATTTACATAGATAGATAAAGGTTTTGAAACACCAATTGCATAAGCTAATTGTATCAAACATTTATCAGCAATTTTCGATGCAACAACATTTTTGGCAATATATCTGGCTGCATAAGCTGCAGACCTATCTACTTTAGTTGGATCTTTTCCCGAGAAAGCACCTCCACCATGTGGGGCAGCACCACCATAAGTATCTACAATAATTTTTCTACCTGTTAGGCCACAATCACCATCAGGACCACCTATTACAAAATTTCCAGTTGGATTTACATAAAATTCATTTTCATTAAAACCATCCAAAAAATTTTTTGGTATAGAATTAATTAAATATGGTCTCAATAATTCCCTTACCTGTTCTTGATTAACATTTGCGGTATGCTGAGAAGATATTACAACTGATTTAACTTTTGATGGTTTACCATTTTCATATTCAAAAGTTACTTGACTTTTAGAATCTGGTTCTATGTTTTTTAATTTACCTGATTTTCTATCTTCCGCCATTAACCTTAAAATCTTATGGGAAAAATGAATTGGTGCTGGCATTAAAACATCGGTTTCATTGCAGGCATAACCAAACATGATACCTTGATCTCCTGCGCCCTCATCTTTATTTCCCGAAGAGTCTACACCCATAGCAATGTCGCTTGATTGTGAGTGAAGATGACTTTCTATTTTTGTAGCCTCTTTCCAGGTAAAACCATCTTGATCATATCCAATATCTTTAATGCATTCTCTTACATTATTGATTAAATCATCTTTTTTAATTTCTGGTCCTCTGACCTCACCGGCTAATACAACTTTATTGGTAGTTGTGAGAGTTTCACATGCAACTCTCGAATATGGATCATTAGATAAATAAGTGTCTACCACCATGTCAGATATTCTATCAGACACTTTATCTGGGTGTCCCTCTGAAACAGACTCACTTGTAAAAAGAAAATTTTTTAAATTACTCATTTTTGATCCTATTAAATGAAAAAGTTAAAACAATATACAACAAAATTAATATGAAAAATATGTTATTTCCATATTTAGAAAACAATGTTGGTTTTAAATCTCTTATGCCCTCTAAATCAATGTAACCTGAAACTCCATAATCTATTTTATTCTCAATATAACCTAATGGATTTATAATTGCTGCCATTCCATTATTAGATGATCTAATTATGTACTTTCCATTTTCGATTGCTCTAAATTTACTATGGATAAAATGTTGTTTGGGCCCAACGGATTTACCAAACCATCCATCCTCTGAAATATTCAATATAAAATCGAAATCAAAATCTTTAGTCAAATTTCCACTATATATAATTTCATAACAAATTAATGGCAAAAAACTTATTTGTTTTAGATCATCTTGGATTTTAATTATTTTTCTGTTTTTACCTTTATCAAATGATCCAATATTATTTGTAATTGTTTTTAAACCGAATTTGTTTAGGATATTTTCAATAGGAACAAATTCACCGAACGGTACAAGATTAATCTTTTTATAATTGTCAATTAAATTTACTTTACTATCGAATATTGAAAATGAATTGTAATAATTGTAATCATTGTTCATAGTCTTTCTGCTTGTTATTCCTAAACCGATTAAGTGATTTTCACTAAAATATTTTTCAAATATGTCATTGTATAAATCTAATTGATCTTCATAAGTGTTGGGTATTATTCCCTCTGGCCATACAAAAAATGTTTTTTTTTCTTCAATGGGTGAACTAATTGAAATTAGCTCATTAATCACACTCTCTGTATTAATGTTTTTATAGTATCTATCTAAACTTATATTTGCTCCAATTACCCTAATTGCAAAAGGAAGTTTTTTCTCTTTACTATTATAAAAATTTTTATTTAAAAATTCTCCGTATGTATAAAAAGAGATAGGTAATAGCAATAAAAAGATACACACAATCACTTCTTTTTTAGATTTACTAAATATGAAAAGAGCGGGAGCTGTAAAAAAACTTACTACTATAAGATTTAATGAATAAGTTCCTATTATTGACAAAATGCTTAGGAAACTATTAATTTCAGAAAAACTGTAAATTACCAAGTTCCAAGGGAACCCGGTTAAAATTGTTCCTCTAATAAACTCTATTAAACCAAACAAAAGAGAAAATAGGAAAAAAGCACTTAATATATTTTTCGGTTTGTATAGATAAAAAATAGCAATACACAATGCATAAAATAAACCTAAAAATGCTGGGATGACAATTAAAGATATAGGAATTAAAAAATTAAAACTTTGATCAAAACTTAAGGATATAGTTATCCAATACAAACTGGATAAAAAATAACTAAAACCAAACAACCATCCATAATAAAAAGATTTTTTTATTCCTTGTTTTAGTCTCTGAAATAAAAAAATAAAGAAAACACTAAATGTAAAAAAATTTAAAAAAAAAAAATTATAAGGAGGTAAACTTAAGGAAGTTAAGCTTCCTAATAAAATTATCAATAAGGTCTCAAATATAAAATTTTTTTTCAATTTAAAATGGAAGTTTTTTCT
>CACIGI010000011.1 GCA_902586125.1 uncultured Pelagibacteraceae bacterium
AAACACAAGTAAAAACGCTATAACGAACATTCTCGGAGTGTAGCGCAGCCTGGTAGCGCATCTGGTTTGGGACCAGAGGGTCGCAGGTTCGAATCCTGCCACTCCGACCATTGATATGAAAAAAGCAAAAATTTACATACCTAATAAAAGTGCAATGCAATCTGGTTTAGGAAAACTTGATAAATGGATACTTGAATTTGAAACGAATGATCCCACAAAAAATCCTTTAATGGGATGGGAAAGTTCTAATGATACGTATACTGAGCTGAAATTAGAATTTTCAACCAAAGAATTGGCGATAAATTATGCAAAGAAGAAAAAAATTGATTATGAACTAATTGAGCCAAAAAAAAGAAAAATAGTAAAAAAATCTTACGCAGATAATTTTTTAAAATAGATAAATAATGTTTAAATTTTTCACAGATAGAAGATGGTATTTATGGAGCATAGGTGGAACGTTACTGATTTTAATGGCTACTTGGTATCAGGTTCAACTTGATGTGAGAATTAATGAATGGTTTGGTGAATTTTACGATACTTTACAAAAAGCTCTCACTAATCCTAATTCTGTATCTGAAAAAGAATTTATCTCGTATCTTTTTACATTTGCTAAAATTGCAGCTGTATACATTTTAGTAGTTATTTTTAGTGATTATTTTACCAGCCACTGGACATTTAGATGGAGAACTGCAATGGCAGATTTTTATCACGACAAATGGAACGATGCCTCTTCTATAGAAGGAGCATCTCAAAGAGTTCAAGAGGACACTCTTAAATTTGCTAGAATAATGGAAGGGCTAGGGGCTGAATTACTGAGAAGTGTAATGACGTTGATTGCTTTTACTCCAATTTTATGGGGCTTATCAAAAAGTATTACAGTGTTACCATGGATTGGCGAAGTTGAACATGCTTTAGTTTGGGTTGCGATTATATCAGCATTAGGTGGAACAATATTATTGGCCAGTGTAGGGATTAAACTTCCTGGCATTGAATATGATATTCAAAAAGAAGAGGCTGCTTATAGGAAAGAATTAGTTTTAGGAGAGGATTTTAAAGAAAGTGCACAACCTGCAAAAATTACAGATCTTTATGGTGGTGTTAGAAAAATTCATTATAAGATGTATTTTCACTACCTTTATTTTAATGCAGTAAAATGGAGTTACTTACAAGGTATGGTAATTGTTCCATATTTAGCATTAGCACCAACGATTGTAACTGGTGCAATAACACTTGGTTTTGTTCAACAAATTATAAGAGCTTTTGGTCGAGTTGAAACATCACTACAATATTTAGTTAGAAGCTGGCCAATTATTGTTGAACTAATTTCAGTTTGGAAAAGATTGAGAGAATTTGAATCAAAATTAGAGAAAAATATATCTATTGAAACTGCAAAATAATGTCATTAGACAAAAAATTTGAAGATTTATTTTTAAATGTTTCAATAAAAGCTGCCTTATCATCTTACCATTTTGTTGGAAAAAAAGATAAAATAGCAGCAGATAAATCGGCTGTAGATGCAATGAGAAATAAACTTAATGAAATAGAAATGAGAGGAAAGGTGGTTATAGGAGAGGGAGAACTGGATGAAGCTCCTATGCTTTATATTGGAGAAACTTTAGGTACCATGAATGGTCCCGAGTTAGATATTGCTGTGGATCCTTTGGAGGGAACTAATTTTGCAGCAAATAATCTGCCAGGAGCATTATCTGTTATTGCAGTTGCAGAAAAATCAAACTTATTTAGTGCACCTGAGACTTATATGAACAAAATTTCTGCAAATGTACCCTGTGAGGGTATTATTGATTTGGATTATTCAATTAAAAAAAATATTTCTAATCTTGCAGATTATAAGAATAAACAACCTAATGAACTTTCTGCATGTATTTTAGATCGACCAAGGCATAAAAAGATTATTGAAGAACTAAGGAATTTGAAGGTGAATTTAAAACTTATTTCTGATGGAGATGTATCAGGAGCTTTATTAGTTTGTGATAAGAAATATAATATAGATGTTTTTATGGGTATTGGTGGCGGACCTGAGGGTGTGCTTGCAGCTTCTGCTTTGGATGCTTTTGATTGTTTTTTTCAAGGTAGATTTATTTTCGATAATGAAAATGATGTAAATAGGGCAAAAAAAATGGGTATAGATGATCTAAATAGGAAGTATTTTTTAAATGAAATAATTACAGGTGACTCAATTTTTTGTGCAACCGGCATTACAAACGGGGACATTGTTTCTGGAATAAAAATAGAGGAAAATAATTATATATCAGAAACGCTCATTACTCATAAATCTACAAATTTGAAAAAAATAATAAAATCAAAAAATAAAATAGATGAATAAAGAAGATAATTCTTACAAAACTATAAGCGAAGTTGTTAAAATATTAAATTTAAAATCAAAAAAAGGGGACTCTTTACCCACTCATACTCTTCGTTTCTGGGAAAAAGAATTTAAACAAATTAAACCTAAAATACTTACTGGAAATAGAAGATATTATGACAAAAAAAACATTGAATTATTAAAAAAAATTCATTTTTTATTAAAAGATCAAGGAATGACTATCAAAGGTGTAAAGAAAATACTAAATAATAAAGAACCTTTAAAGCTTGACGAAATGGCAGATAATTCTATAAGAGCAGATAATTTAAAAAAAAAGTTAAGTAAGATTTCGAATATTGTAAAAAGTTTAAAAAAATTTAAATAAGATGGCAAAAAAAACTCATATAAAAGTTCGTTTAGTCCCTGAAGAAAAACCAGATAGTCCTTTTTTTTATTATGTAAAAAAACCTGCTGGTGGAGAAAAAGCCAAAGTAAAATTAAAAGCTAGAAAATATAATCCTTCAACTAGAAAACATGAAATTTTTGTTGAAAAAAAATTACCACCACATAGTAAATAATCATTTTTTTTTAAAATTTCTTCTTTCGTAATCAATATAAGACCAGATCATATTTTTCCATATTCTATTAGTAATACGTGGATCAATTTTATTCTTTAAAGATTTTTTTCTTATATTACTAAGTATGGATCTAATTCTTTTTTGATCAACTATTTGATTTTTTCTATCTTTAAGTTCTAAAACTTTTTTTACAAGAAATGTTCTCTTTTTTATAATTTTTATAAGTGAATTATCTATTTTATCCAGTTCTGATCTAATTTTGCTTAGTTTTTTTCGTTTTTGCGGCGACATTTATATATTTGGATAATTAAAAAATTATTATATTTATGCGCATATGTACACAGCAAATCATAAGATTAATTATCAATTATCTCTCTGGTTAATTTCAATGTTTTGGATTGTGTCTATTATGATTGTTGTTGGAGGCTTAACAAGATTAACGGACTCGGGTCTTTCAATTACTAAATGGCAACTTTTCTCAGGATTTTTACCACCTTTAAATCAAGATGAATGGATTTCGTATTTTAATCTTTATAAGCAAATACCAGAATTTAAATTACAAAATTACAATATGAATATGCAAGAATTCAAAATTATTTTTTGGTGGGAATGGGCACATCGTTTTTTAGGAAGATTAATTGGTATCGGATTTTTAATACCATTAATTTATTTTTCTTTTAAAATTAGTATTTCAAAATTATATAATTTGTATTTAATTTTTTTTCTAATATGTTTTCAAGGCTTTATTGGTTGGTATATGGTCAGCAGTGGTCTTGTAGATAGAGTTGATGTAAGTCATTTTAGATTATCTATTCATTTATTGATTGCTTTTATTATTTTATCATTAATATTCTGGAACTATCTCAAGCTAAATTTGAGTTATAATACAACAAATAAAATAAATCCTTTAATACCACTCTTTTTTTTAACATTAGTCTTTACACAAATTGTTATAGGAGCTTTTGTATCTGGTATGGATGCTGGAAAAATTTATAATTCCTGGCCAAATATGGGTACAGCATATTTTCCCGACGACAATGAATTTGTTAATTTATTTAAACTATCTGCTTTTAGCGATCCATCTTTGGTTCAATTTATTCATAGAAACTTAGCTTATATAATCGGATTTTATTATTTATTTATGTTTTACAAAATTTATAAGGACAAAATTTTTGATTTATACAAGTCTATAAATGTATTGGGTTTCTTTATTTTATTACAAATTTTTTTAGGAATTATAACAGTTTTATATGGTGCACAAATCTATATAGCATCTATGCACCAAATAAGTTCAATCTTTTTGGTAAGTTCTTGTATCTATTTTTTATTTCTTAATACAAGATTTAACTAACTGCCCTTAATTTACCTTTAGAAGATTTGTTTAAAGCTTGGTTTAAATCCTCAATGATATCATCTACATGCTCAATACCAATACAAAGTCTTACATAGCTCTGTGTAACTCCAGATGCTGCAAGTTCTTTTTCATTTAATTGGCTATGAGTTGTGCTAGCAGGATGTATTGCTAAACTTCTTACATCACCAATATTTGCAACATGATAAAACATTTTTAAAGATTCAATAAATGTTTTTCCAGCCTCAATACCACCTTTTAATTCAATACCAACCATTGGCCCATAACCACCCTTTAGGTATTTTTTTGCTCTATCAGCGATTGGTTTATTATGTTCAGTAGAATAGATTACTTTTGTAACCTCTTTGTGTTTTTTTAAAAAATTAACAACTTTCTCAGCATTCTCACAATGTTGTTTCATACGTAAGGCTATAGTCTCTAAACCCTGAATTATAGCAAAAGCATTATCAGGTGCTAATGCTGAACCAAGATCTCTTAGTAAACATACTCTAGCTCTCACTGCAAAAGGAACATTTGCTCCTGTAAGCTCAGGCACTGCTTTACCCCATATTACACCGCCATAACTAGCATCAGGTTCATTAAATAAAGGTTGTCTTTTTGGATCAGCAGTCCAATCAAAATTACCACTATCAACAATGCTCCCTGCTACTGCAGTTCCATGTCCACCAATATATTTAGTAAGTGAATGAATTACTATGGCCGCACCATGTTCGATAGGTTTACAAATAACTGGTGATGCAGTGTTGTCCATGATTAATGGAATATTATATTTTCTGCCAATATCAGAAACTTCTTTAATAGGAAAAACTCTAAGATAAGGATTTGGTAAAGTTTCTCCATAAAAAGCTCTTGTTTTATCATCTACCATTTTTTCAAAATTTTTTGGATCACTTGGGTCCGCATATCTAATTTCAATTCCCAACTTACTTAATGTATGAGTAAATAAAGATACAGTTCCACCATATAGATCTGTTGAACTTACAATGTTGTCACCAGCTTGAGCTACATTTAATATTGCAAAAGATGATGCTGTTTGACCTGAAGATACTGTTACACAAGATAATCCTCCCTCTAGAGCAGCAACTCTTTTTTCTAAAACATCATTTGTTGGATTCATAATTCTCGTGTAGATGTTTCCAAATTCTTTTAATGCAAAAAGATTAGCAGCATGTTCAGTATTATTAAATTGATACGATGTTGTTCTATAGATAGGTACAGCTACAGCATTTGTGGCTGGATCACTTTTATAGTCACCACCATGAATGGCTATAGTTTCTGGATTATTTCTTTTTGTACTCATTTTTACTCCTTTTTTAGTGCTTTTGCTTTATGCAAGGCGCACAATACAGTTCAAATGCCTACCGATTTTATGAGAATTTCCATTTTAGCAGTTATGCCCGCAATAGGATCAAATCGGCAATCTCTTTTTAACAGAATAGAGTTATTTTACAAGGTAAATATAAAATTGACTTTGAACCTAATAATAGTATTAATCCTCGCGTAATGACAAAATTTGTTAAAAAAAGCGAGCTTAATTCATCTTGGTTTGAAATTGATGCAAAAAATGCTGTTGTAGGAAGACTTGCAACGATTGTATCTAAAATCATTAGAGGAAAAAATAAAGCAACATACACTCCTCATATGGATACAGGAGATTTTGTAGTAGTCAAAAATATAGAGCATGCAAAATTTACAGGAAAAAAATTTCAAAATAAGAAATATTACAGACACACTGGCCATCCTGGAGGTATTAAAGAAACAACTCCAGAAAAATTACATGAAAAAAAACCAGGTGAGGCATTAAAATTAGCTGTTAAAAGAATGTTACCAGGTGGTGTTTTAGGAAGAAAACAACTTACAAAACTTAAAATATATGCTGGTGACAATCATCCTCACTCAGCTCAAAATCCTAAAGTAATTGAATTAGATAAGTTGAATAGCAAGAATATAGCAAGAAATTAATATGGAAAACGCTCAAACTTCATCAAAAACAACAAAATTAAAACTTGATTTTAAGGATAGCAAATATGCAACCGGAAGAAGGAAAACATCTATTGCAAGAGTTTGGCTTAAAAAGGGTTCAGGAAAAATTTATGTTAATGGCAAATTATACAATGAGTATTTTGCTAGTGAGAATCACAAAATGCAAATTACAAGACCTTTTGAATTAATTAATCAAGCGACAGATTATGATGTGAGATGTAATGTTAAAGGCGGTGGTCCAACAGGACAAGCGGGGGCAATGGTACATGGAATTTCAAAAGCTTTAGTATTATTTGATGAAAGCTTTAAGTCTACTCTTAGAACTGAAAAATTAACCACGAGAGACTCCAGGGCAGTTGAAAGAAAAAAACCTGGAAGAAGAAAAGCGAGAAGAAGCTTTCAGTTTTCTAAAAGATAATTTTTTTTTAATTTTTAACTGTTATAATAAGAAATGCCTAAGCTTAATGTATTAGTCGCTGGATCAACTGGTTATATTGGTATCCAATTGATAAAATTGTTAAACAAACATAAATATGTAAAAATAAAGTATTTATGTGGAAACACATCAGTAGGAAAAAAAATTTCTTATTACGATAAAACAATTGGATTAAAAAGATTACCCAAAATTGTAAAATTTAATAAAAAATTTTTGAATGAAATTGATGTTGTATTTACAGCACTTCCCAATGGAGAAGCGCAAGTAATTTCAAAATATTTGAATAAACAGAACGTTTTAATTGATCTTGCCGCAGATTTTAGGCTTCAAAAAGCTTTAGATTACAAAAAATGGTATAAAAAAGATCATAAAGCAAAATATAATATTAAGAATAGTATTTATTCTTTACCAGAAATTACAGGTAAAAAAGTTAAAGATTATAAAATTATTTCTTGTCCTGGATGTTATCCGACTTCTATTCTATTACCTTTGATACCTTTATTAAAAAATAGATTAATAAAAAATCATAATATTATCATTGACTCTAAATCAGGATATTCTGGTGCTGGAAGAGGTGTACATAAAAAATATAAAAATAAAAATTTGTATGAATCTTTAAGTGCTTATGGTGTTGCATCACATAAACATAATCCTGAAATTGAAGAAATGATCAAGAGATGTGTTAAAGGAAATATTCAATTTGATTTTACCCCTCATTTATCACCTATGTTTAGAGGCATTTTAAGCACAATTTATGTTGAGCTTAATAAGACTTCTTCAGCATCAAAAATACTAAACACGCTGAAAAAATATTATAAAAAAGCAAATTTTATAAAAATATTAAATAAAAACGAATTAATAAGCACAAATTATGTAATTAATACGAATAATTGTAATATATCTGTTTGTAAATCAAAAAATAAGAATAAGATAATTATACTTTCTGCTATTGATAATCTTATTAAAGGGGGAGCGGGTCAAGCAATACAAAATATGAATATGAAATTTAATTTTCCAAAAGATGCTGGTTTAAAATGAACAGATTATTATTTATAGCTCTCTTCATATTTTTAAACGCATGTTCATTTAATATTGACTCTAAATATTGGAATGAGAAAAGTGATAAAAAAAACGATAATAACAAACTGACTGAAATAATAAAAAAATCAAATGATATTAGATTAATGACAATTGAAGAGTATGAAATTTATATAAATAATTATATCAAAAAAAGTAAATTTCCGGATATTAACTAATGAACAAAAATATAAATATTGCACTAGTTGGATTGGGTCAGGTTGGAATATTTTTGTACAATGAATTAAATTCAAAAAAGAAAGAAATCGAGATAAAAACTGGAAAAAGAATTAATATTGTAGCTATATCTGCTAAGAATAAAAATAAAAAAAGACGATTTAACATAGATAAAAAAATTTTTTATTCTAATCCTTTAAAAATTTTTAAAAAAAAAAAAATAGATATTTTATTTGAATGCATTGGTCTATCTGATGGTATTTCCAAAAAAATAATAGAATACGCTTTGAAAAATAAAGTAAATGTAATAACGCCGAATAAAGCATTAATTGCTAAACATGGGGATTATTTAGCGAAACTAGCTGAAATGAATAAAGTAAATCTAGAGTTCGAGGCTTCTGTTGCTGGAGGAATTCCAATTCTTCGAACTATTAAAGAAGGTTTAGCAACTAATAAGATTAAAAAAGTTTATGGAATTCTAAATGGGACAACTAATTATATCTTATCAGAGATGGAAAATAGTAACGAAAGTTTTGAAAAAGTTTTAAAAAAAGCTCAGGTGCTTGGTTATGCTGAACCAGGTAATCCTAAATTAGACCTTAATGGTTTTGATGCTTTTGCTAAAATTAGAATTTTATCAGCGCTATCATTTAATATCAAAATATCAAAAAGTAAGTGTATAATGGAAGGAATTGAAAACATTAAACTAGAAGATATTAAAATAGCAAATCAATTAGGTTTGAGGATAAAATTACTTGGAATTTCTGAAATTATTAATAATCAATTATTCGAAACAGTACATCCATGTTTAGTAAGTAAAAACTCATATATCGGAAATGTGAATGGTGTAATGAATGCGATTATTACAGAAGGCAAACCAGTAGGTCAAAGTATTTTACAAGGAGAGGGGGCAGGTCCTGGACCAACTTCATCATCCTTATTATCAGATTTACTATCAATTTTGAGAGGAAATATAAAACCCCCTTTTGGAATTTTTTATGATAAAAGAAAATCTATAAAACCCTTTAACAATCAAAATTATTCTAATTCATTATATCTTAGATTTGAGGTTAAGGATAAACAGGGCGTTTTATCTTTAATAACAAATCGATTATCTAAATTTAAGATCTCAGTAAAAAGAATTATCCAAACTCCTGATAAGAAAAATAAGAAGGCTACAATTGTTATTATAAGCCATAAAACTACTGAAAAAAATATAAAAAATTGTCTATCAATTTTTAAAAAAAACAAAAATGTTCTCAAATTTCCAACTTTAATTAGACTTTATAATTAATGGATATTTATATAAAACTTTTTGAAGTTTTGTTTCCAGTATTCTTTGTTGTGGGTATTGGATATTATCTTGGTAAAAAAAATCCTAAAATTGATACTACATTTATCACTAATTTTGCTGCAAATGTTGGCACACCAGCAATGATTATTTATGCACTAAATCCGGTAAATATATCGTTTACTATTTTCATTAACTATTTTTGGTACTATGCAATCGCAATTGTTGGGTTCATTATTGTTGGAATAATAATATTATTTCTTTTAAATACTAAAGATATAATAAGAGAACTTCCGCCCTTAACAATGCCTAATACTGGTAATATGGGTTTACCAATATGTTTATTCGCGTATGGTTCTCAAGGTCTTGGTGTTTCAGCCGCTATTTCCGCCTTAATCATTTTGTGTCACTTTACATTAGGTGTTTTTTTAGCAGATAGAAAATTTAGTTTACAAGTCATACTAAAAAGCCCGCCTTTTTATGCAATCATTATTGCAGTTTTTTTACTTTATTATGATTATGAACTTCCAGGATTTATAGAAAATACTACTTTTTTATTAATGTATGCTACAATATTTTTAATTTTGATGTCATTAGGAATAGCACTAACAAGACTTAAAGTTTTTTCACTTAACAAGGCAATATTTTCTTCTTTAGGCCGAGTGATTGTTGGACCTATTATCGGTTATTTATTGATATTATATTTTGGTCTTGAAGGGTTTGCAGCTGGTGTATTACTGATTCAATGTTCAATGCCTAGCGCAGTTCTTAATTATCTTGTTGCATCAATTTATTCACCAAAAAAAATTGTTGATAGTGTTGCTAGTACTATTGTTGTGTCAACACTCATGTCTTTTATAACAATTCCAATTGTTGTATTCTTTGCTTTAAAATACTTTAATTAATCTATATCCTTCTTGTATGAAGGCTATTACATTTAATCTTTTAGCGTGGGTGATGCTTCCAATTATGGATGGTTTTGCTAAATATTTAAGTGCAGAATTACCTGTATTACAAATCACTTGGGCAAGATATTTTTTTACTGTGGCGTTCACCTTACCAATTATGTTTTTTTTTTTTCGAGAAAATCTTGTTTGGACAGATAAACCGAAGCTACAATTTATAAGAGGCTTAATACTTTTAACAGCAAATATTTGTTTCTTTTATGCCATTTCAGTAATCTCTTTAGCAAAGGCATTAACTTTGGCATTTATTGCACCTTTGATTGTTACAGCTTATTCTCCAATTTTTTTAGGTGAGAGGGTTGGATTTAGAAGATGGTCAGCTGTAATTATAGGATTTATAGGATCCTTGGTTGTTATAAGACCTGGTTTTGTAGAAATTAATTTAGCAAGTATTGCTGCGCTTGGAACAGGAATAATGTATGGATTTTATTTAATTATTACTCGTAAGTTAAGTACTTCAGACAATCCTTTATTAACTTTATTGTTAACTGGTGTAGTAGGGGCTGTTATTATTTCATGTGTAATGCCTTTTGTTTGGATTAAGCCAACAATTAATCAGTGGTCAATGATGGCTGCGATTGGTGTATTTGCCTGCGTAGGTCATTTATTTCTAATATTATCTCTAAAATACGCTGATGCTTCAAAATTAGCTCCTTTTAGTTACTTTGAGATCATTACAAACATAATTATAGGTTATTATTTCTTTAGTGATTTCCCTGATAATTGGACTTTCTTAGGTTTGTTTATTATTGTATCAAGTGGTATATACATCTCAAGAAGAGAGAACTTAGTTAAAAAAGTATAATAATAGGTACTATTCATTTACTATTTTCTAATGTATTACATTAAGTTTTATATATAAACTATTGTATTTATTGTATTTTATTAAAAATATAAATTATATTAATTTTTGAATAATTTGGATTATTTTATGTTAAAATCAGCCTAATATGCTCTACAAAAGTGTAGATTTATAGTAAATTATGAAAAACATCAAATAACCTTTTAAAATAGGGACTTTTTCTGGTTGTGGTTATGGAAATTCCAAAAAAATAGGGCAGACCAAAAGCATTGATATAGTTGAATAGTAGAGCGATGCACTAATTGAATATAGCATTTAAACGCCCATAGAGGGGTCTATTTTTGGTATAGGCTAATATATGGTACAACCGAAGGGTGAATTATGTTATTTAGAGAATAATCTTACAAAAAGGTAAAAAGTGTTGATTTTACTCACTTTTTAACTTAAAAAAATGTTTGAAATGGCTTTAAATAGCTACTTTTTCAGATCTTAGTAACTTGAGCTTTTGTTTGATTCCACCTCTTCCAGAGTAACCTCCAAGAGCTCCATCAGATCTAATCACTCTATGACAAGGTATTATTGGGGCATATGGGTTTTTAGCACAAGCATTAGCTACAGCTCTGGCTGATTTAGGACTGTTTATTGCAGCAGCAACTTGTTTATATGTTTTTATTTTACCTTTTGGTATGGTTTTGAGATATTTCCAGACTTTTAATTGAAATTTAGTGCCTTTAAGATGCATTTTTCCTGAGAAACCCCTGTTTCCTTGCACTTTTAAAGGTGCAAAGAACAGTTGTTTTGGCACGTCGTTGATGCGCTACCGCCATGCCTCCCGTTCTGCATGTTCAGCGATGCTTTGCAGAACTTTCTGCCCCTTGGATTTGTACCTCTCGGCTTTTGCCCAATTGGCCAGTTAAGGGTTGCCCCTTAATTCATTTATACTATAACAGATATGATTTTAAAGCTGTATCACCTTTTAATTGATTCTGAAAATTTACAGAAATTCCTGTGAATATTGGGGATAAATTAAGCTTTGAAAACCAAGATAAAATAGCTGATTAAAAATAAGATTGCCAAGATAGATAAAAAAATAGTTTCAATGCTTTTGCCATGATTTTTATATTGAATTGAACTTAAAATAATAAATCCCACAGAGGTAATTAAAAACCATACAGCAGGAATTTCTCCATCAATTGAACCCATAATTTTTATATTTAAACTATTGACATTAAAAATCACTTGATATATTACTAGTGATAATTAATTGTTATCGTTAGTAATTGTATGAATGAATTGACAACAGACCTAAAATCGCTTCATGAAGCAACTTTAAATAACCTCAAAAGCTCAAAAGCAAATAATACTTTAAGAGCATATAAGTCAGACTTTAAGGATTTTGCAGCTTTTTGTGCTAAGCATGGTTTAAATTCTTTGCCATCTGAACCAAAAATAGTTTCATTATACCTTACACACCTCTCTAAAAATTCGAAAATAAGCACTTTAAGAAGACGTTTAGTGTCAATTAGCGTGATTCATAAATTAAAAGGGCATTATCTAGACACCAAACATCCTATCATTATTGAAAACTTAATGGGAATAAAAAGGGTGAAAGGAAGCATTCAAAAAGGTAAAAAACCTCTATTAATCAATCATTTAAAATCTATAATTAATGTAATAGATCAACAAAAAATTGAAGATATTAAGAAATTTAGAGACAAGTCAATAATCTTAATTGGCTTTGGAGGTGGATTTAGACGAACTGAGCTTATTTCAATTGATTATGAAGATTTAGAATTTGTACCTGAGGGTCTTAAAATCACCATTAAAAGATCAAAAACCGATCAATTTGGTGAAGGAATGATTAAAGGACTACCCTACTTTACTAATGAAAACTATTGCCCTGTAGTTAATCTTAAAAAGTGGCTAAAAATTTCTAGAATTACATCTGGACCTATTTTTAAAAGATTTTCTAAAGGTTTATCTTTAACAGAAAAAAGATTAAACGACCAATCAGTAGTTTTATTAATGAAAGAATATCTAAATTTAGCTGGTATTGAGAATAAAAATTTTGCAGGTCATAGTTTAAGATCAGGTTTTGCAACAGTCGCAGCAGAGTCTGGTGCTGATGAACGTAGTATTATGGCAATGACTGGACATAAAACAACGCAAATGGTCAGAAGATATATTAGAGAAGCAAATATATTTAAAAATAATGCTTTAAATAAGATTAAGATTTAACTTGCTATATCAAAGAAGCTTTTTTTCCAATAGATTTATCAATTATATATTTTGAAATTTTTATTTCATTAAATAATTTAAAATATTTTTCTTTACCTTTTTTAGCGATTCTAATTCTTGATTTATCATTTTTTTTATAAAATTTGATTTTTTCAGAAAGATCATCGATATGATCATAAGAAACTATTTCATTTGAATTGAAGAAATTGTTCATTTTTACTTTTTTATCAATAAAAACTAATAAACCGTTTCCCATAAGTGACGCAATTCTGTTACTTGAATAATGTTTGGTAGGTTCGCCCCTACTGAGATTTAAGGCCATTTTTGAATTAAGTAACGATTTATAAAATTCATTTCCCCAAACAGGCTCTTGTTTTCCAATTCCATAAAAATCATATTTTATTCCATCCATTTTTTTTATAAGTTTTTCTAAAAATATGACTCTGTTGTCTGTTTTTCCCTCTTTAAGTATTGCTCGATTAACACCATGACTCATTGCATAAAAAACATCGTTTTCTGGTTTTAATTTAAAGACATCGAAACATTCAATATTTTTATCAACAGGAGTCATAAAAAAATGAATATTTTGGGTCAGTTTTTTTGAAAGTTTTAACACTGAAGGATTAGTTGTAATAAATGAATGATCAACCATTGGAAAAAATTTTTTTAGTTTATTAACGTTTTCTGAGGTATCTGATAAATTTTTCATTAATGGATCTTCATTCCACTGGGAAATAATTATTTTTTTATTAATTGATCTAAAATCAGATAGAATGTCATAATTTATGTTATCTGAGTGACCAAAAATAACTAAATCTGGATTATAATTTTTAAAAGTTTCAATTAAATAGTTATGAAATTTGTCTCTAAAACTTAATAGATTAATCCCTTTATTTTGTCTAACATAGTCCCTATCACTAATTTCAATTACATCATGACCGTTTCGGATAAAACCATTGGTAAATTTTTTACCTAACGAAAGATTGTAAATTCTATGATTTAGTTTTTGTGCTAAATTATAGATGTTTAAAATTCTTAATTTATTGCCATTAATATTAACTCTTTTAAAAGGGAATAACGAACTTCTCATCAAATCAATTTTTTGAGAATTTTTCTTTAATTCGTGCTTTACAAAATTTTTACTTCTGATTTGAATATTCTTTCTTAATTTTTCGTTTTTAATAAGCTGTATGATTTCATTTTCAATATTTTTAGTATCTAATTTTTTAAGTTTAATTGCATAATCAGTTGTCTCAGGAAGACCTCCAGTATCAGAAATTATTGTAGCGCAGCCACGTGAAGACGCTTCTAGTGCTGTTCTACCAAATGGTTCTTCCCATCTTGAGGGAATAACAGCAATTTCGGATTTGCTCAGATAATCTAAAACTTTATTATGTGGAATTTGACCAAGATTAAAGTGTCTTTTATGAGTAGGGAAATTTTGAAATCTTTTTTCTTCACCTATCGAAACTGCACACCAATCATTATATTGATCTAGAATTTTAAACATTGATTTGCAATACAGATCATATCCTTTAGACTCATTTAATTTTCCCACAAAAATTATTTGTTTATTTTTTTTGGTATCTTTTTTTATCGGATCAATACTATGATAGATTATTTGCGTTTTGTTATCTGATAAATTTGGTAAATTTTCAAAAAACTTTTTTTTTACCCATTTTGAGATAAAAATAATTTTATCAACATTTTTCAATAGATAGATTCTTTCATTAACTGATTTAGCACCTTTCATCGTAGTTGGGTCATTATGAAAATATAAGATAATTTTTGAATTTAATTTTTCAAAAAATTCTTTAACCATAATTGGTCTATTATGTAACTCTAAAACATCAAAATTTAAATTCTTGATTTTATTAATAATTTTATTTGAATACTCTTTAGTTGTACTATTAAGTTTTGAATTAATATTATCTATATTTATGTAATTTTTTGTTAAATAATTTTTGTTTTTTGTACTACCTATAATGTAAGTATTTTTCTTATATTCAGAGTCCCTTACAAAATCACTGATCCATAGAGCAACTGCTCCAGCTCCTTTTAGTGTATAGTTTTCTTTATATGGTAATATTGATGCGATTTTCATATTAACTTATACTTAGTAAATATTTTCTTTTTTTTTTGTCTTTTTTTAATCTATATTCAAAAGACATAGCTAATCTTTTATCATAAAATCTTTTTTTATAGATAATTTTCCACTTTAAACCGCGAGTTGACTTTGCTCCTTTGCTGCTATTGTGTTTTTTAAGTCTTAAATTAAGGTTATTTGTATATCCAACATAAGTTTTAATAATTTTATTATTTACGCTTTTAAGCATATAAACATAAAATATCATAAATGTGGCGGTCCCTAGGGGAATCGAACCCCTCTTTCGAGGATGAAAACCACGTGTCCTAACCGATAGACGAAGGGACCGAATTTCAGCTTTTTATTGCAAAATATTGTATTTATCAAGTGTTATTAGGCTGCATTATTTCCAGAATTATTTAATAAATCTTTAAATTCTTTTGATGGTTTAAATAAAACAACATCTCTTTTAGAAATTTCTTTTTCTTCTTTGGTTTTTGGATTTCTGCCAATTCTTAAATTCTTTGATCTAATCAAAAATGTTCCAAACTTTGATATCTTAACAGATTTTTTTTTGCATAAATTTGAAATTATGATAGAAAAAAACTCTTCAACTAAACTTTCTGTAATTTGTTTAGAAAATCCAATTTGCATATATATTATATTTACAAGATCTTTTTTGGATAGATTAATTCTCATTTATTAGATATTATCTCTAATTTTATTAATTAAATCACCTTCAACAATCTTACCACAAACCTCCAAGGAATTTGAAAAACCAATAAAATCTGTTCCTCCATGACTTTTTACAACAGGCGAGTCCAAGCCAATAAAAATTGCACCATTATAACGTCTTGGATCCAATCGTCTTTTAAACCTATTTAAATTTACAAAATTTAAAATTGCTGACAATTTTCCTAAGATCGAGTCTTTAAAAACTTTTTTTAGTTCATCTGTAATAAAATTTGCTGTACCCTCTGCTGTTTTTAGAGCAACATTACCTGTAAATCCATCTGAAACGATTACGTTGACATTTCCATCCATAATTTCATTGCCCTCTATATAACCTGCAAAATTAAAGTTATTAGTTTTTTTTTCATTAAGTAAATGAAAAGTTTCTTTTATAATTTCATTACCCTTTAATTCTTCAGAACCAATATTTAAAAGAGCTGTATTAGGTGTTTCATTTGGATAAAGAGATTTATATAAAGAAGCTCCCATAATTGAGAAATCTACTAAATTTTTTGAACTACATTCAATATTAGCACCTAGATCTAATACAACACTCATCCCTTTTTTATTTGGCCACAATGCAGATAATGCCGGTTTGTCTATGTTTTCTATCATCTTGAGATTTAGTTTAGCAATAACAAGTAATGCACCAGTATTTCCCGCAGATATTACAATATCAGTCTCTTTTTTTTTAACACTTTCAATTGCAAGCCACATACTTGTATCTTTGCCTCTTTTTGCAGCTTCAAGAGGGCTATCTGAACTTTTAACAAAATTATTTGTATGTATTATTTCATAGAAATCTTTATTTAACTTATCCTTGATTAGTGTCTCAATTTGAAATTTATTACCAAAGATTTTAAAAAAATTTTTCTGATTTAGTTTATGATTATGGACAATACCATCAATAATTTTCTTGGGCGATCCCTCACCACCCATTGCATCAACTGCAATTTTAGTTATATCAGACATTTAAATACTAATTATTCTTCAGGATCTAAAACTTGACGACCTTTGTACATACCAGTTTTTAAATCTAAATGATGAGATAATCTATATTCACCAGATTTTTTGTCCTCAATAACATTCTTTGATGAGATTTTCATATTTTGCGATCTTCTCATACCAGTTCTTGATGGTGTTTGTTTTCGTTTAGGTACTGCCATAATTATGGACTAATTACACTTTTTAAAAAAAAATTCAAAGTTTTTTTCTTTAAATTCATTGAAAAATCATCAAAATGATCAACTAAAATATCAATTTCTCCAAAATCTTCTAAAAAAGAGGATAGTTTTTTTGATTTTTCGTTTTTATCTAATTTATCCCAAAAATGAATTTCTGAAACAATAGCATGAAATAAATTCAAATAATTTTTCATTTTTTTATTAATTGATTGGTCTCCATATCCTATTTCTCGAATGCTTAACTCTAATTGTCTAAAATTAAAATCATATATTTTTTGTAAAATATCCTTGTTTTCCCTACTTTTATAAGTTTTTAAAAAGAAAGCAAAATGAATTAGAAAAAATGTCAACCTATCAGAAAAATTATCTTTTCGATCAAGAGATTTGTATAAATTTTTATTTCTAGAGTAATTGATTAAATTGTTATAAATATTAATATAGTTCTCTGACATGTTTAAAATATTATATATATTTTTTTTTGCATTAGTAGTATCAAATTGTTCTTTTGAAAAAGTTGTAAAACACCATGGCGTTCCTTTTCTTGATAAAAAACAGAAACAATTAGTCATAGATCAGTCAACAAGTAATGATATAAGAAAAATACTTGGAACTCCTTCAACCCGTAGTAAATTTGATAACGATATATGGATATATATTGAAAGAAAACAAACTCAATCTAGATTAAGAAATTTAGGCAGAATGAAAATTTTTAAAAACGATGTACTAGTTCTTGAGATAGATAGTTATGGAATTTTAAAGAAAAAAGAGTTTTATAACATGGAAGATATGAAAAAAATAAAAGTTGCACAAGAGACAACAGCAGCAACCTTTACAAGAAATTCTTTTATTTATGATTTCATGTCTAGTATGAGACAAAAAATCAATGACCCTCTTGGTGTAAGGGCAAAAAAAAGAAAAGAAATCAGCCAGCGATAACTGCTAATAAAAGCAAAGCAACAATATTCGTTATTTTAATCATTGGATTTACTGCTGGTCCAGCAGTGTCTTTATATGGATCTCCAACTGTATCCCCTGTAACTGCAGCCTTATGAGCTTCAGATCCTTTTCCTCCATGATTTCCATCTTCGATGTATTTTTTAGCATTGTCCCAGGCACCTCCACCTGCTGTCATTGAAACTGCAACAAATAGACCTGTAATGATAACACCTAATAACATTGCACCAACAGATGCTAGGGCAGCCACTTGTCCTCCAATAGCAAATATTATCAAATATAAAATAATTGGTGACAAGACTGGTAACAATGAAGGTATAATCATTTCTTTTATTGCTGCTACAGTTAGCAGATCAACTAATTTAGCATAATCAGGTTTTTGTTTTCTTTTCATTATCCCTGGGTATTTTTTAAATTGCCTTCTTACTTCAATAACAACGGCACCCCCTGCTCTGCCAACTGCCTGCATACCCATAGATCCGAATAAATAAGGTAACATTCCACCTATCAACAAACCAACAACAACATAAGGATTTGATAAGTCAAAAGTAACAACTATTCCCTCTAATTTTGAGCCAACTTCTTTTGAAAAATGTTTTATATCCTCTGTGTAGGCTGCAAAAAGAACTAGTGCACCTAATCCAGCAGATCCAATAGCATATCCCTTTGTTACTGCTTTTGTAGTATTGCCTACAGCATCTAATGCATCAGTGGTTTTTCTAACATTATTTGGTAACTTTGACATTTCAGCTATACCACCAGCATTATCTGTGACTGGTCCATAAGCATCTAGTGCCACAACCATTCCTGCTAATGCTAACATAGTTGTTACAGCAATTGCAATTCCATATAATCCAGCAATATGGTTTGTAAGTAAAATACCAGCAACAATAATTAAAGCTGGTATTGCTGTAGCCTCTAATGAAATTGCCAAACCTTGGATTACGTTAGTTCCATGACCTGTTGTAGATGAACTTGCAACACTTTTTACAGGTCTGTAATTAGTACCTGTGTAATATTCTGTTACCCAAATTAATAATCCTGTAATAATTAATCCAATAACACCACAATAATATAAACTCATTCCAGAAAATGTTATATTATTCAAATTATAAGAATTTTCTAAACCTAGAACATAATCTGTTACTGGATATAAAATAACCAAAGATGATAAAGCTGAGACAACAAAACCTTTGTATAAAGCCCCCATTACATTTTTACTTCTTCCAAGTTTCACAAAAAAGGTTCCAATTATTGATGTTAAGATACATGCCCCACCAATTGTTAATGGATAAATCATCATCGATAAATCACCAGGAAAAAATATTGAGGATAAAACCATTGTTGCAACAATAGTTACGGCATAAGTTTCAAATAAATCAGCAGCCATTCCTGCACAATCTCCAACATTATCTCCTACATTGTCAGCTATAACGGCAGGATTTCTTGGGTCATCCTCTGGAATTCCAGCTTCGACTTTTCCAACTAAATCAGCACCAACATCAGCACCTTTAGTAAAAATACCACCACCAAGTCTTGCAAAAATAGAAATTAAAGATGCACCAAAACCTAAAGCAACTAATGCGTTAACAATTTCTCTTTCATCGACATTAAATTTTATTAATAAATAATAATATACAGCAATTGATAATAAAGCTAAACCAGCAACCAACATCCCAGTAACAGCTCCAGATTTAAAAGCTACAGATAATCCACTAGCCAATCCTTTTCGGGATGCTTCAGCGGTTCTAACATTTGCTTGAACCGAAACTAGCATTCCAACATATCCAGCTATACCTGATAAAGTTGCACCAATAAGATAGCCTAAACCAACAAGCATATTAAAAGCAAAACTTACAATAATTAAAACAACAACACCAACAATAGCAATAGTTTTGTATTGTCTAGCAAGATAAGCTTTCGCACCAATTTGTATAGCAGATGCAATATCTTGCATCTTGGAATTTCCAGCACTTGAATTATAAATATTTTTTCCAGTTAAATAACCATAAACTATAGATAATAAACCAGCACCAATAGTATATAAAAGAATAGTCTCGATGGTTGAAGTCATATAAGCTTTAATTATGTTGTTGGTTGTTATTTATTAAAAATCGGACAATACAAAAAAAGCTATAAAACGCAATAAATAACTTTTAAAAATTATGAAAATGACCTTTGTTTTTAATGGCAATTTTATTCCCTTTTTCATCAATAATTTGTGATTTTTGTGCACCTGAAGAGATATATCCAATTTTTGAAATCTTAATACCTAAAGATTTAAAGGTTCTTTTGATGATTCTGGACTTTTTTTTTGTGGCAGTAAATAATATCTGATAATCATCACCTTTAGACACGAGGTTAATCTTATTTAATTTTTTTGAAAATATTATTTTTTTTAGATTTTTAGAGATTGGAATATTTGTAATATTAACTTTGTAAGATAATTTTTGTTTATTAATTAATTTATCTAAATCAGCAAAAAGACCATCGGAAATATCTATAGAAGTATTAGCAAAATTAAATAACTTTTTGGTTAAATTAATATGTAATTCTGGAAGGTAGTATTTCTTAAGAAAATATTTATTTAGATTTTTTTTTAATGAAAGTTTTTTTTTTAATATTTTTAAGCCTATGTAACTATCACCTAAGTTGCCTGTTACATATATGTCATCATTAAATTTTGCTTTATTCCTAAATATTATATTTGAGGAAAATCCAACAGAAATTATTGTAAAACTCAATTTGTTTGAAAAGACAGTATCTCCACCTGAAATACGAATTCCAAACTTTTTTTGTTCTTGTTTCAGTGATTGATTAATTTTTTTTAGTTTTGATTTTATAAATGTTTTTTCATTTCCAGAGCCTGAAATAAAATAGTATTTCGGTTTAACACCTTTACAGATCAAATCAGAAATGGAGGATCTTAAAATTTTCTTAATAACTAAATCAGGATCTTTAAAATTAAAAAAGTGAGATTTGTGAATATAAGTGTCCACGGATATAACTAATTTTTTTGATCTATCAAAAAAAACATCATCATTTAAGTTAAGTGAACTTTTATTATCTAAAGAAAGTTTTGAAAAATATTTTCTAATTATATCAAATTCATGCATTTGACGATCTTAACTTTTTAGCAGTATTATCTAATAATGCATTTAAATATTTTGTTTGAGACTCATTTAAAAAAAGATTGGATGCATCCAGATATTCTTTAATAATTATCCTTATCGATACATTAGGTTTGTACAAAATTTCATACGTTGCAGATTTTAAGATAACTTGAAATATTTTATCTAATTTGAATAAATTGAAATTATCACCTAAATTTTTATCTAATTCATCTACGATTATTTCGTTTCGTTCAATTGTACCTAAAACAATATCCTTAATGAATTTTTTAAATCTATGCTTCGGAAATTCAATTTTGTCATCATTGTTAAACAAAACACCATATAATTTTTGAATTATAATAACTCTTGGGTTATTTTTTGGGCTATACTTTGGTCTCATTTTTGAGATAATACTGAGATAACAGCTTTTGCTGCCTCAGCACCTTTTTTTTTTCTGGCCTTAGCTTGTCTCATATTTAAGCAAGTAAGAATTCCATTTCCTATAGGTTTTTTTGAATTAATAGCCAAATACATAATAGCATTGGTTGAGGATTGGGATATGAAATCAAAATGTGGAGTCTGACCTTTAATAACACATCCAAGGGCAATAAAAGCATCAAAATTTTTTAAATGTTTTGAGATGGTTACAGGTATCTCAAATACTCCAGGAACTTTAATTATTTTTATATTAAAATCTCTTGGAAGATTTTTTTTTGCACTATTTAACAAACCTAAAGAAATATCTTTATAATAATTTGCTGTAACTATTAAAATTTTTTTCATCAAATTAATTCTTGTTTGGTTATCTTAATGTTATAACCCTCTAATCCAATAACTTTTTTTGGTGTTCTAGTAATTAATATCATTTTTTTAATTTTTAAATCTTTAATAATTTGAGCACCTATACCATAATTTCTTATAAGATTATCTTTACCTTTCTTTTTAAGACTTTTATTTCTAAAACTTTTAAGCGTTTGAGTGACCGAATTTAAGTTAGTATCTTTAATAAAGATTAGCACACAATTATTGTGTTTTTTAAAATAGTTTATTGTTTTATCAAATGAATTGGGAAGTTTTTGACTTATAAGATAATTATAAACTACATTTGATGAAATAACTCTAACACGTGGTACGATAGATCTTTTTAGAGATCCTTTTATGAGAGCAAAGTGTTCTGATCCATCTAAAAGATTCTCATATATTTTGATCTTGTATTTTTGATTTTTTACTTTGATATCAGAGGATTTTTTTAATTTTACTAATTTTTCTTTTTTTAATCGATAAGAAATTAAATCTTCAATTTTACCAATTTTAAGTTTATGTTTTTGCGCAAAATTTAAAAGTGCTTGACCCTTAGCCATTGTTCCATCTTCGTTCATTATTTCACAAATGACTGCTGAATTATTCTTTTTTGCTAACTTTGAAATATCCACAGAGGCTTCTGTATGACCTGCTCTTACAAGAACACCACCATCCTTTGCAATGATTGGAAATACATGGCCAGGTGATACTATATCTTTTTTATTAACATTTTTCTTTGAAGCTATTTTGATAGTTTTTGCTCTATCTTTTGCTGATATCCCAGTTGTAATACCTTTTTTCGCTTCTATTGAAATTGTAAATGCTGTTTGATTTCTTGATTGGTTAACAGGCGACATTAAAGATAAATTTAATCTTTTAGCTTGAAGACTATCTAAAGCCAAACAAATAAGGCCTCTTCCATATTTGGCCATAAAGTTAATATTCTTTGCATTTGTGTCTGAGGTTGACATAACTAAATCACCTTCATTTTCTCTTTTTTCATCATCAACTAAAATGTACATACCTCCTTTTTTTGCGATATTTATTATAGTTTCTATTGAGGAAAAATTATTTTTTTTCATAAAAATAGTTTCTAACGTATTTTGAAAGAATATCTATTTCTACGTTAACTAAATTACCTTTTTTAAGAGATGATAGATTTGTTAATTTATAAGTATGAGGAATTATCCAAATTTGAAAACCTTTTTTCGTCACTTTAGAAATCGTTAATGATATACCATTTATACTAATTGATGCTTTTTCAATGATATTTTTTCTCTCCTTTTTATTAATTTCAAAATCAAATAAATATGATTTATCAATTTTGTTTATTGATAGTATTTTTCCTACAGTGTCAACATGTCCTTGGCAAATATGACCTGAAATTTTTTGACCATATTTAAGAGGAAGCTCTATATTAATTTTATCATTTAATTTTATGTATCTAAATTTCGATCTTTTTATAGTTTCATTCGATAAATAGAATTCCATAATCTTATGCTTTATTGAAATGAGAGTAAGACATACACCATCGCAAGCTACCGAAACACCTATATCTTTTAAACCTAATTTTAGATTAGATTTTACAAAGATATTAATTCCTTTTGGTCTTTTGATTATTTTTGTTATTAAACCTTTGTTGAAAATAATTCCATTAAACATTTTAATTTTTGTAAATAGTTAATTTATCTCTAGCTAATTCAGATTTTATCTTATGTTTATTATATTTAATATTTAAAATCCTGAAAGAAGTGAAATTAACATGTTTTTTGTTTTTAGATAAATTTTTAGAACTTCTAAACATATAAAATTCATTAAATAATTTACGCTGAAGAAAACTTTTCGTTAATATATTTCCACCTTCCACCAATAGATTTCTTATTCCTATTTTATATAAATCTTTAAGTGTCTTTTTTAAATCTAAATTTTTGTATTTATTTGTAGATTGTTTTATCAAAATAGTACCTCTTTTTTTTAAAAGCTTTATTTTTGATCGATTGTTAGAATTGTGGAAAATTATAGTATTTTCATTTTTTATAGATTTAGCAATATAACTTTTCAAATTTATTTCTAAATTTCTGTCTAAAATAATTCTTTTTGGCGAGAATTGATCAAAACCCTCCAACCTACAATTTAGTTTTGGATTATCGATATTTAGTGTTTTGCTAGAAATCATTATACCATCACTTTTTAATCTTAAATAATGAGTTAATTTCTCAGATGTTTTATCAGTGATTCTCTTTGATATTTCGCTGTAAATAATCTTATTCTTTGATATTGCAATTTTTCCAATTACATATGGCAGATTCTTTTTTCTATTAAAAAAATAAGATCTGTATAAATTTTCTGCATCTCTTTTTAAAAGCCCTTTTTTAACTCTAATGTTGTTTTCTTTTAATATTGAATAACTCTTGCCCTTTACTTTTAAATCAATGTCATCCATTGAATAATAAACTTCTCTAATCTTATTCTTTATAATATTTTTGGTGCAGGGTGGAGTTTTTCCATAATGATTACAAGGTTCTAAAGTAACATACATTTTTGAGTCTTTTAAATTTTCTAAACAATTCAAAATAGCGCTATGTTCAGCATGAGGTCTACCATTATAGCCTGTTTGTCCTATAGATATTATTCTATTATTCTTTACTATTACACATCCAACCGAAGGATTGTTTCCAGTTAAACCTCTTCGCGCATTAGCTAAGTTTAAAGCTAATTTCATGAAATTTTTATCTTGAGCTGAGAATTTATCTTTTTTTGTAGACATCTAGCTTGTCCACAAATTGTACGAAGTCTTTTTCTTCTCTAAAATTTCTGTATACAGATGCAAATCTAACATACGCTACTGGATCAAGTTCCTTTAAACCTTCCATGACCATTGTTCCAATAGTATTACTCGCAATTTCATTCTGACCTAGTTCTTCTAAAGATCTTGTAATTCGACTGATAAATTTTTCGACAGTTTCTGTATCTAAAGGTCTCTTTTTTAATGCAATATAAATTGACTTAGCTAATTTGTCTCGATCAAAAGAAGATTTCCTTCCATTTTTTTTTACAACCATTACCTCACGATGCTGAATTCTCTCAAATGTAGTAAATCTTGCACCACAACTACATAGTCTTCTCCTACGAATCGCAGTTCCGTCCTCTGTAGGCCTGGAATCAACTACAGAAGTTTCTCCTTTTTTCTCACAAGGACAGATCATTTATTCAAATTTTTATAAATTGGAAAATTAGAACATAAATTTATAACTTCTTGTCTCACTTCATTTTCCACTTTACTATTGTCCTCTGGATTTTCAGATAATCCTTTTATTACTTTAGTTATTAATTCGCCTACTTTTTCAAATTCTTTTAAACCAAATCCCCTTGTTGTAGCAGCTTGTGATCCTAGTCTTATACCAGAAGTTATCATTGGTTTTTCTATATCAAAAGGGATCCCATTTTTATTACAAGTAATATTGGCTCTACATAGACTCTCAGAGGCTACATTTCCTTTTACACCAAAAGGTCTCAAGTCAACTAACATTAAATGTGTGTCTGTGCCACCTGAGTAAATTTTAAATCCATTATTTTTTAAAGTCTCCGCTAACATTTTTGCATTTGATAAAACATTCTTTATGTAAGTTTGGAACTCTGGTTTTAATGCTTCAAAAAAACCTGCGGCTTTGGCAGCAATGATATGCATTAAAGGACCACCTTGATAACCAGGAAAAACAGCTGTATCAAATTTTTTTCCAAGATCTAAATCATTTGATAAAATAATTCCACCACGTGCACTTCTAAATACTTTATGCGTTGTGGATGTTACGACGTGCGCATAGTCACAAGGATTTGGATATCCTTTGCCGGCTACTAAACCAGAAAAATGAGCCATATCTACCATAAGATATGCACCAACTTTGTCAGCAATTTCTCTAAATCTTTTAAAATCTATTACTCTTGAATACGCACTACCACCTGCAATAATTAATTTTGGTTTATGTTCTAGAGCAAGTTTTTCAACGTTATCATAATCAATTAATTCAGATTCTTTATCTACATCATAACTTATCGCATTAAACCATTTGCCCGACATTGAAATCTTTAATCCATGAGTTATGTGACCTCCTGAATTTAAGCTCATACCCATAAAAGTGTCATTTGGTTTTAACAAAGCCAAAAATACAGCACCATTTGCTTGAGCACCTGAATGAGGTTGAACATTTGCATACTTACAATTGAAAAGTTTTTTTATTCTTTCAAGTGCCAGTTTTTCTGCTACATCGACATGTTCACATCCATTGTAATATCTTTTGCCAGGATACCCTTCTGCATACTTGTTTGTCAGAACTGATCCTTGAGCTTCTAACACAGCCTGTGAAACTATATTTTCAGAAGCTATTAGCTCAATGTGATTTTGTTGTCTGATTAATTCATCATTTATTGCCTTAAATAAATCTGGATCAGATTTTGAAAGACTTTTTTCAAAAAAATCTTGATAAGAAGAATTTATATATTTTGTTTCACTTGACATTTTTTACCTATATTTTTTTTACTCTTTTTTTATGTCTACCACCTTCAAATTTAGTATTTATGAAAGTTTCAATACATTTAAAGGCAGTTTTTTTTTTTGTCAATCTAGATCCTAATGTTATAATATTTGCATTGTTATGCAATCTCGATAATTTTGTGTTTTTTATTGAATAACACATCGCTGCTCGAATTTTTTTGTGTTTATTTGCGGCCATTGACATTCCCATACCCGAACCACAAACTAAAATACCCATATTTTTGGAGCTAACGCTGACCTTTTTGCATAATCTATGAGCATAATCTGGATAATTTACTGAAAGCTTTGAATTATCAGTCCCAAGATCATGAAAATTGTAACTTCTTTGAAATTTTTTTTTAATTTGTTCTTTTAAATTATATCCAGCGTGATCTGAAGAAATAAATATTTTTTTCAAATTAATTAAATTTGTAATCTAAAACACATGCAACTAAATGGATTCTATTTTCCTCTCCTCCATTGAATGCGTTGTGATATTTAGTATTATTAGTAATCCAAACAGATCCGTCTGCAGGCATATGTTTCGCAACATTATCAATAACCATTATAGAGCCCGGGTTAGTAATTATCGGAATATGTAGTCTTGGCTCAGGATCTCTGTGCCAACTTAAAGTTGATCTTGGCTCCTTTAATAAAATTCTTACACGCCCTAATTTATACTTTGATGAAAGGACATCAAATACTTCTTTGAAATAAGTATGTTTGTAGTCCTCAATAAATTCAGAATAAGCAAATTCATCAATCATTTCATCTCTCATAGCTTCTTTTCCAGAAGAGTCTGGTTTAGTCCAGAACACACCTCTTGCTTTATTACCTTTAATAGAGTCTGGATCACCTGGTATTTGTGTTAATGAAATGGCACCAAAATTTGAGACACCATCAACTCCTGAAAAACCCTTGATGGTTAATAATTCTTTATAAGCATTTTGAAGTTTGTTTACATCAAACTTAATATCTTGTTTTTGAAAATCGTTAAAATTTAAATCCATTTGTAATATATTGTCTCCTGATGTTGTTTAATATCTTTTTTAAGATATATTTATATATAACATTTGTCGCATATTTTAAATAGATTTAAACATGATTACAGGAAAATTCCCAGCATTGAGACTTAGACGCAATAGAAAAACTGATTGGTCAAGAAGGTTAATTGAAGAAAATAATCTTACGCCTAATGATTTTATTTTACCCATTTTTCTAATTGATGGAAAAAATAAAAAACAATCTATTAAATCAATGCCCGGTGTTTACAGGTACACAATCGATAAATTAAATAATATAGTAGATAGAGCAATTAAAAAAGGCATACCAATGATTGCTTTGTTTCCATACATTGAAAGGAGGAAAAAAAACGACTTAGGTACTGAGGCTCTTAACGAAAATAATTTGGTTTGTAGGGCACTACAGATAATAAAAAATGAATATAAAAATGAGATTGGAATAATGTGTGATGTTGCATTAGATCCATATACCTCTCATGGTCATGATGGACTTTTACAAAACAAATATGTTTTAAATGACGAAACCATAAAAATTTTATTAGATCAATCTTTGTTGCAAGCACAAATGGGTTGTGATGTTTTAGCACCATCTGACATGATGGATGGTCGAATTGGTGAAATTAGAAAGTATCTAGACAAACATAACTTTAAAATGACTCAAATACTTTCTTATGCAGTTAAATATGCGTCAAGTTTTTATGGCCCTTTTAGAGATGCAGTTGGTTCAAAAAACTTATTAAAAGGAAATAAAAAAAATTATCAAATGGATTATCGAAATAGTGATGAAGCCTTGCGAGAGGTTGCTTTAGATATTAAAGAAGGAGCTGATATGGTTATGGTTAAACCTGGGCTACCATATCTTGATATTATTAAACAAGTTAAAGAAAACTTTAAGATTCCAGTTGTGGCATATCAAGTATCAGGTGAATATTCTTTATTAGAGCATGGAATTAAAAATGATTTAACTGATCGAAACATTATTTTAGAAAGTCTTATTTCTTTTAAAAGAGCCGGAGCAAATGCTATTGTTAGCTATTACGCTGATAGATTAGACCAAATTATTAAATAATTATTTTAAAGTATTAATAAATTGTAGTCTGCTGATTGGTTGATTTAGGTTATTGGGCTTTAAAATTGACTTTTCAAGATAATCACTCAACAATTTAAGACCTGTTATCAAAGATTCTACATCTTCAGTTGAGTTATTTTTATCTATTAAAAAATTAGGTATAATTCTTTTTTCTGTTGATGACTTCGATATATATTGTTTTTGATCACCAATAATTTTTTCATTAACTAAATTTTCAAAATTTAAGTCATAGCCTAGAGATTTAAATAAATCCAACTCCCAAAAGATATAATTTTTTATCCAGTCTTTAGAGTTCAATAAAACATAAAATTCTTCTAACAAAGAAAATATCTTTACATTTTTTTGTGACTCAGCTGTAAGCAATTTAACCAAATTCATTGCTAAGGAAATACAAGTTAATTTTTGATGATTATCAAAATATAACGGAGATAAAGCTTCTTGAATCTCTACTTTAAAATAACCCATGCTATTTTCATTTTTAGAATTATAATTTACATATAATTTATTTCCTATCTGAAGATAATTCTTAATTTTTTTTGAAGTTCCACCGAAAATAATGCCACTTACTTTACCAAAATTTTTAGTATAAATTTCGGATATTAATGAATTTTCATTATATCTATTTTTATTCAATAAAAATCCAATATCGTCCCAAATCATAAATTGCTCTGATTTTGTAAACATTTAATAGCAGCATTTTGTTCAGCATCTTTTTTCGAACTACCCTCTGCTAAAAAGAACTTAGTATCAACTAATTTTACACCAACTTTAAAAAGGGGTTTATGTCTTGGTCCAGTATTTGAAATAAGTTTATAAATAGGTAATTGCTTAAATCTTTTTAAAGAGAATTCTTGTAATTTTGTTTTTGCATCTATTTGAGTAATAACACTATCTTTAATATTTTCTGACCATAATTCTAAAATAAATTTCTCTACAGAATTAAAACCTTTATCTAGATAGATAGATCCTATTAATGCTTCACAACAATCAGAAACAACCTTATCCTCTATTTTGTTTTTCTTTTTCTTAATATCTAAAGTTAAAATATATTTATCAAGATTAATTTTTTTTGCGATTTGTAAACAAGTTTTCTTATTTACTAATGATGCAAACTTTTTATCTAATATACCCTCTTTTTCATTTGGGTAAATTTCCAAAAGTTTTTTTGCAATTACTAATCCTAAGACACGATCTCCTAAAAATTCTAATTTTTCATTATTAATTTCTTTGTTATAGCTTTTATGAGTTAATGATCTAACTAACAAATCTTTGTCTTTGAAATTGATTTTAATCTTTTTTTCTAAAGTTTGATAATTAATTTTCATTATTTGATCTTTTGAAAGAATCTATCAAATCTGATTGATTTGTTCCATTTCCAAAATGAAAAAATATTCCCAACAGATCTATCTGAAGAGAAGAAAATAAATTGAGCCTTTCCTACTAAATTATCTTTATGTACATATCCTACGCTTGATAAATATCTACTATCCTTAGAACAATCTCTATTATCTCCTAAGTAGAAGTAGTGATTCTTTGGAACTATAAATTTATCTGAATTTTTAAATGTATAATCTTTTAAGTAAACAGTTTTATGTTTTTTTCCATTAGGTAAAATTTCTTCAAAAGTAAATACATCAATAGATCTATTTCCACAGAATATTTTATCATTTTCTGAGATTCTGGATTTCAAAACTTCTGCATTATTTATATACAAATTTGAATTAATAAATTGTACTTGATCTCCGGGTAAACCAATTAATCTTTTTATATAATCAGTTCTATTATCTGCAGGAGTTTTGAATACTACAACATCTCCCCTTTTCGGCTCACTAAACATTAACCTTCCTTCAAAAATAGGTGGGCTAAACGGAAATGAATGTTTGCTATAACCATATGAATATTTAGTTACAAATAATCTGTCTCCAACTAACAGATTAGGCTCCATCGATGAAGATGGTATGTAAAATGGTTGAAGAAATATCGATCTAATAAAAATAGCAATAATTAATGCATAAAATAAGGTTTTAATGTTTTCTTTAAAGAAATTTTTATCTAACATTATCTTTTAACCAAAATTGTAAATGCTATTGAATGATCTTTTTCATCGGATAGTGAGAGAAACAAGTCATATTTCTTAATTTTGAACTTTTTTTTTATAATTTTATCAATTTTTTTTGATTTATAGAAAAAAGGTTGACCCATTTTATCATTTAAAATTTCAATATCTTTAAAACTCAAATTATCTCTTATGCCGGTGCCAAATGATTTTGATAAAGCTTCTTTTGCTGCAAACCTTTTTGCAAAAAAATTTGTTTTATTAACTTTATTTTTAGAAAATTTAAGTTCATTAGGACCAAAAGTTCTTTTTATAAAATTTCGGTTTTTAATTAAGGGCTGAATTCGTCTATTATTTACTACATCAACTCCAATTCCTAATATTTTCATTTCTGTTATTTAATAATTTTTTTAAACTTTTTTATTACTTTGGATAAACCAAAAAATACCGACTCACCGATTAAATAATGTCCTATATTAAATTCTTCTATTTCTTTAAATCTAGATAATAATTCAGTTGTTTTATAATCAAGTCCATGACCAGCATGAACTTCTAAACCGATTTGCTTTGCAATAAATGAACATTTTTTTATTCTATTAAGCTCATTAGAATAATTCTTCTTCAATTTTACTAATCTAGAAAGTCTACCTGTATGAATTTCAACACAATCAGATCCTAATTCATACGAGGTTTTGATATCATTAATTGATGGATTTATAAATAAACTAGTTCTAATTTTTTTCTTTTTAAATTTCAAAATTATATTTTTAATTTTATTTTTATTTTTATCTAAGTCTAAACCTCCCTCTGTAGTAACTTCTTTTCGATTTTCTGGCACTAAACAAATATAATTTGGTTTTATTTTTAATGCTTTACTTATCATTTTTGAGTTAGTTGAGATTTCTAAATTAACTAAAATCTTTTTTATAGAACAAATTTTTTTTGCATCATTATCTTTTATATGTCTTCTATCTTCACGAAGATGAATTGTTATTGAGTCAGCACCTGCTTTCTTAACAAATTTAGCTGCAAATATCGGATCTGGATGTAATTCACCTCTAGCATTTCTCAAGGTTGCTATATGATCAATATTTACTCCAAGACGTCTCACTTCGTGTATCTACTTCCTGGTGTTGAAATTGGAATTAATTTCAACTCGTTTGGAATTTTGTTCTTTTTATAAGTTGGAACAGAAATTTTGAGGTGTGAAACTATATTTTTTTTTATCTTTAAATTATTTTTTGACGATCTATCAATAATTGTTGCAAAGCCCATTAGTTTTGCTTTTGAACTTTTAATCAATTTTACACATTCCATGCTTGATTTGCCTGTGGTTATAACATCTTCGATAATTAATACTTTTGATCCTTTTTTAATTTGAAAACCTCTTCTTAATTGAAATTTTCCTTTTACTCTTTCACAGAAAATAGTTTCTTTTTTAAGTAGTCTGCCAATTTCATAACCGATTATTATACCTCCCATTGCTGGTGATAAAATTAAGTCGAAGTTTTTAAATTTTTTCTTAATTTTTCTAGCTAAAGATTTACAAATTTTTTCTGCCTTATGTGGTAAACTTAATAATTTTGCGCATTGAATATATTTTGAAGAGTGTAATCCAGAAGATAAAACAAAATGTCCCTCTAATAATGCATTAGTTTTTCTTAAAATATCTAAGGATTTTTTGTGTGAAAGCATTTCTTTTATCCTCGTGTCTAATTATCTTAAATTTTATACCTTTTTGTTTTAGCTCTGCAATAAAATTAGTGAAATTTTTTAAATCCCTTATGATTAATTGAAATTTAAAATTTATATAGTTGGGGTTTTTGCCTGCCATCACAAGGTTTGAAATATTAAGTTTATGCTCTCCGATTAACGAACTAACATTACCAAGCTGACCGGGTTTATCTGGTAAAGATATCCATAAAGTAGTATTGTACTTTTTTACTCTTTCCTCTTTTCTTTCTCCCTTTTCATGCCAATAACGTCTTATAGCTGCCCTTGCTTTTCCTGTTTTTGTTATTGGGATCCAATGCAATGATGGTGAATGATTTTTAGAGGTAATAATTTTAACTCGATCTCCATTTCTTAAAATAGTTTGGAGTTCACTTTTATTACCATTAATTTCACATCCGATTGCAGTATCTCCTATTTTAGTATGTACTGCATATGCAAAATCAATTGGGGTAGCATCTTTTGGTAATTTAATAACCGATCCTTTTGGTGTAAAGCAAAATACATTTTCTTGGAACATTTGTAGTTTTGTATATTCATATGAATGTTCTGGATTTTCATTTTTTTCAATGATTTCTACTAAATCTTTTAACCAGTCATATTCTTTCCAAGTTAAAGAATTAAATTTCTCAGAAGATTTATATTGCCAGTGTGAAGCAATACCCCTTTCAGCGAAATCATGCATTTCTGTTGTTCTGATTTGAATTTCTATGGGTTTTTTATTAGATCCAATAACTGCT
>CACIGI010000012.1 GCA_902586125.1 uncultured Pelagibacteraceae bacterium
TATCAAAATTATTCACAAGTTTTCAGGTTTATTCGATTTTCCAATTATAAATTTTTTAAGAGGGGTCTTTATAAAAAATACAAAAAATAGAAGTAAAGCAAATATTGCAAAACATTATGACTTAGGAAATGAATTTTTTTCTTTATGGCTAGATGAAACTTTAACTTACTCAAGCGGAATTTTTAGTGAAACCACTAAAGATCTTTCAGATGCACAAAACAATAAATATCAAAAAATGATAGATTTAATAAAACCAAACAATGGAGACAGAGTTTTAGAAATTGGATGTGGTTGGGGTGGTTTTGCGGAATATTTAGGAAAAAAATATGATGTGAAATTAGATTGTATTACTATCTCAAAAAAACAATTCGAATACGCAAAAAAAAGAATTTATAATTGTGGTTTAAATGAAAAAGTAAATGTTGAAATTAAAGATTACAGAGATTTAAAGTACAAGTATAATTCCATAGCATCTATAGAAATGATAGAGGCAGTAGGGCAAAATTATTTGGAAAGTTACTTTAAAACTATTAAAAAAAATCTATCAAAAGATGGTAGAGCAGCCATTCAAGCGATTACAATAGATGATAGTTTATTTGATAGATATAAAACGAAACAAGATTTTATTCAAAAATATATCTTCCCAGGAGGGTTTCTTCCAAGTAAAAATACTTTAAATAAATACGTTTCAGACAATGGTTTAACAATTAAGTCTTATGACTCATATGCTGATCATTATGCAAACACTTTAGCAATTTGGAAAAATGAATTTAATAAAAAATGGGATTTAATTAAACAACAAGGTTTTGATTTAACTTTTAAAAGAATGTGGGAGTTTTACCTATCTTATTGTGAGGCTGGATTTAAATCGAAAAATATTGATCTGATACAATTTTCAATTCAAAATAAATAAATAACAGGGGCTTGTGAGTAAAATAACAAACTTAAGATCAATTTTATTGATAATCTCTCTATTCTTAATTACAAACTGCTCAAATAATAGTGATATGAAACCCGAAGATTTTAAAGGTAAAGAACCAAGATTAATCATAGAAAATTACTTGTCAGGTAATGTTAAAGCTTGGGGAGTTCTTCAGAATAGATCTGGAAAAGTTACTAGACAATTTTCAGCAGATTTAGATGGCAAGTGGGACGGTAAGCAATTAATTCTTGATGAAAAATTTATTTGGGATGATGGTGAAGTACAAACTAGACAATGGCAAATTACTAAAATAGACAACAACAATTATGAGGGAACTGCTGGAGACGTAGTTGGTAAAGCCAAGGGATACTCATATGGTCCAGCATTTAAATTTGAGTATGTTTTATTAGTTCCAGTAAAAGGTAAAGAAATTAAAATTACTTTCGATGATTGGATTTTCAAACAAGATGATCGAGTAGCAATTAATAGAGCTACAATGACTAAATTTGGATTTAAGGTTGCAGAGCTTACAGTTGTTTTTATTAAAGAGTAATTTTTTTCTTTTGAGCTTTTTAGCTAATGATAATCATTCTCAAAAAAAGTTTGAGACTAATAATCATTCGCTAAAATTTTATTTGCATTCAAATTTAAAATATTTACGATTAATATATGGAAACACAAAACTATAGTTGTAAAAAGTGCGGACTTACAATTACGTCTATTTGCTCAAAATGTGATAGAGTTGTAGATGTGAAAGTTCTTGACAACGGATGCATTGTTCAAAAAACAAAATGTGGAGAATGTGCAAATGTACCTGTTATTAAAGATGTTTGCTCTCAACAAAAAGCTTAAATATCAGCTTAATTTTTTTTTTGATATTTAGTCATTTTAGTGACCAAGGCAAAGTATATTTTGCTAGGTAAGAAACTAAATATCTTAAGCACTAAAGTCAAAGACTTAGGAAAATGTATTTCAAAAGTTTTTTTATTTACCAAGCCATCATATATTTTTTCAGCCGCATATTCAGTAGTCTTTAAAAAGGGCATTTTAAAATCATTTTTATCTGTCATTGGAGTTTTGATAAAACCTGGTGAAACTAAACAAACACGAACATTTGATCTTTTGAAGTCAAAATATAAACTTTCAGCTAAATTATTTAGAGCAGATTTTGAAGGCCCATATCCAGTTGAATTTGGTAAGCCTCTATAACCAGCAATTGAGGAAACGATAGTAATTGTTCCACTTTTCTTTTTTTTAAAATATTCTTCAACTGCTTTAATAGCATTCAAAGTCCCAAAAAAATTAATTTTAAAAACTTCCTCAATTTGTTCAACATCAATATCTCTTTCTTTTTTTGGATTCCATGTTCCAGTGGAAAAAAAACAAATATCTACATTTTCAAATTTATTCTTAATTTTTTCAAAAACCTCTTTACATTTTGATTTATCAGTCACATCTAATGGAAATGGACTTATATTTTCATGATTGTCTGCAATCTCATTAAGAAGATTTTCACGTCTGGCCGAAATAGCAACATTCCACCCTTCATTAGCAAATTTTATTGCAAGCGCTTTACCAATTCCAGTACTTCCACCAGTAATCCAAATTGTTTTTTTATTCATTATTTAAAGATGTATAATACTTAAATGTTAAAAAATAAATTTTTATCATTCATACTTTTTTTTATTTTCACATTTTCAGCCTCATTTATTGGTAGTTTAGTCACAATTAATTTAAAAGACCCTTGGTATTCTAAGTTAGTCAAATCTGATTTCAACCCACCTGAATGGGTATTTGCACCTGTTTGGACCACACTATATTTAATGATGACAGTTGCTATTTGGTTTTTTTGGCATAGTAAAAATAGAGACATGAACACGATTTATATTTATTTTATTCACATCATATTTAATACAACTTGGAGTATCTTTTTTTTTGGATTACACCAAATTTTTTTAGCTTTAGTTGTTTTGGTAATCTTAATTGGTTTAATAATTACTTTGATAGTGAGATATAAGCGTGTCAATTTAGTGAGTTATTATCTAATGATTCCCTATTTACTTTGGTGTTGCTATGCATTATTTCTGAATATTAACTTACTAATATTAAATTAATGGATGATGTTGTAATAGTTGGTGGTGGAATAATTGGAGCCGCAACTGCTTACTTTTTATCAAAAGAGGGCAGAAAAGTTAAAGTCATTGAAAAAGATCCAACTTATAAAACTGCTTCTTTTCCTTTGTCACTAGGTGGTTTCAGAAGACAATTTTTTCAAAAAGAAAACATTTTGTTAGGAAAATTTGCGAGAGAATTTATTTTTCAAATTCCAGATTTATTAAAAACTGAAAAAAATCCAAAACCTACTGCTAGTATGGTGACCAATGGTTATTTATTAATGTTTGGACCTGAGCATGCAGACGAACAATATAAAGCGCTTGAAAATCATAAAGCTTGTGGCGCGGGAACAAAAAATATCAAAGGCTCTGAGTTAAATAAGTTTTTTCCTTATATCAATAGTGAGGGAATAGAAACAGCGACTTTTACTGATAATCAAAGTGAGGGATGGATTGACCCTTTTATGTTTCATAGTGCTCTAAAAATTAAAGCGATTGATCTTGGTGCAGAATTTATTAAGGGTGAAGTTAAATCCCTGTCTGAAATAAATGCTAAGACAATTATTTCAGCAGCTGGATGTTGGACTAAAGAGCTTTTAGAAGATATCCCTGTTGAACCTCAAAAACACACTGTTTTCAGAGTAAAGTGTCCAAAACATATTCCTGAAATGCCATTAACTGGAGATCTAACCACAGGGGTTTATTGGAGACCTGAAGGTAAAGAGTATTTAGCAGGTTCACCAAAATCAGTCTTTGATGCTAAAGATCTCGAACCTGCATGGGATGATTTTGAAGAATTGGTTTGGCCAGCATTAGCTCATAGAATTCCTGCTATGGAGGAATTAAAATTAACTGGTGGTTGGGCTGGGTATTATGATTGCAATCGACTTGATAACAATGCAGTTGTTGGAAAACATCCAAAATTTGAAAATGTTTACTTAGCAACAGGATTCACAGGAAGAGGATTAATGCAAGCTCCAGGAATTGGGCGAGCATTAACAGAATTGATTACGACGGGTGCTTATCAATCAATTGATATTTCAAATATGGCTGTAGAGAGAGTTTTAGGTAAAAAGGCGAGACATGAACCATATGTTCTTTAATTAAGTTCCACAAAAAGTTTGATAATTTTCATTTGAACTGGATAATATCTGGTATTCACTGATATCTTTTTGATCAGTATAGGGGCTATTTAAGATTTTTAAAAAGTTAAGTAAAGGTTCTAAATTTCCTTGATCTGCATCTCTAAGAGTATTTTCAACTATATGATTTCTTGGAATTAAAAGAGGGTTTGTACTTCTCATCAATTTTTTATGCTTTTCTTTTAAATTATCATGACTTGATGATCTTTCCAGCCACCTTTTTTTCCAGTTGCTAAAATCAGCACCCTCATAAATATTATCTTCTTGAGTTTTAAAGTTCATCAAGTGGCAAAATGTATTTGTGTAATCAACTTTATTTTGATGCATCCAAGTGAGTAAGTCTAAAATTAGGTACTTGTCTTTTTTATCAGTACCAAGTAAGCCCAGCTTAGCCCTCATCATATCTAACCACTTTTCTTCATATGTTTTTTCAAAAGTATCGATTATTTCAGTTGCTAATTTTACAGCTGTGTTTTGGTCTTTATCGATCAAAGGTATCAAGCACTCAGCAAATCTTGAAAGATTCCATTTTGTTATAACTGGCTGATTGCAATAAGCATATCTTCCTAATTTATCAATTGAACTAAATACAGTTTTTGGATCATAAATATCCATGAAAGCACAGGGTCCGTAGTCAATGGTCTCACCAGCTATACTCATGTTATCTGTATTCATTACACCGTGAATAAATCCAACTCTCATCCAATTGACAACTAAATCAATCTGTTTGTCTAAAACAACTTTTAAAAGATCTAAGGCTTTATTTTTTGAATTTTCAATTTCTGGGTAATGTCTTTTTACAACATATTCAAATAATGTCTTTAACTCACTTTTTTTATTTCTCGCTGCAATATACTGAAAAGTTCCTACTCTAATATGGCTTGATGCTACTCTGGTAAGTATAGCACCCTCTAATTGTGTCTCTCTAATTACATTTTCTCCAGTTTTTGCGACTGCTAAACTTCTTGTTGTTGGAATATTTAAGGCATACATCGCTTCACTTATTATATATTCTCTTAACATCGGCCCTAACGCTGCTCTTCCATCTCCATTTCTTGAAAAAGCAGTTTTTCCTGAGCCCTTAAATTGAATATCGTATCTATGATTATTTTTAGATACATGTTCTCCAATTAAAACTGCTCTACCATCACCAAGCATTGTAAAATGCCCAAATTGATGACCTGCATAAGCTTGTGCAATTGAATTACTATTTTTAGGCAATTCGTTTCCTGTAAATATGGCCGACAACTCAGACTGACTTATTTCAGAAAAGTCTAAATTTAGATCCTTAGCTAACGACTCATTTAATAAAATCAGTTTAGGATTTTTAACTTTTACTGGATTTATTTTTTCTCTAAATGGCTCAGGCAATTTGGAATATGTGTTATCAAAATTCCAATTGATATTATTTTTCATAAATTGCTACATTTTCCAAATTCTATTTAAAATCTCTTCTCTTCTACAAGCTTTTTTATATTTTAAATAATTTAAAAAATATACTTGATAATAATCTTGATGACGATCTTCAGCTATATAAAATTTTTTAAATTCTTTAATATAAGTAACAACTTTTTTATTAAATTTTTTTTCTAGTCTTTTAAAATCTTTTTCAATTAAATCTTTTTCCTTTTGATTTGTATAAAAAGCTGCAGATCTGTAGCTATAACCTTTGTCACAAAACTGACCATAAGGATCAAATGGATCTATATTGAGCCAAAAATTTTTAAGTAATTCCTCGAAAGATATTAAATTTGCATCATAAATTACTTCTACAACTTCAAGGTGACCTGTATTTCCATAAGTAACTTCTTCATAGGTTGGATTTTCAGTTTTTCCTCCAGAATATCCTGAAATTACTTTCTCAACACCTGTTAATTTTTCAAAAGACTCTTCCATACACCAAAAACAACCACCAGCAAAATACGCTTTATTTTTCTCAGTTGCTAATATTGAATTTGTAATTATTAGGTTTAAAAATATAATTAATAAAAATCTCATCACTAAAAATTTATACAAAAATTAAGAAATGAGTCTAGATTATTAAAGGTAGCTACTTAAAGCAGCTTACCTTTAATAATTAAAAGAATGATTTATTTTTTCTTATATTTAGCTGCCTCTTCAGAACCACCCGTAGCAGATCCTTTACTATATGAGTGAGCACCCATTCCAGCTAATTGTCCATCTTTGACAATAAGATATTGATCTCTAATTTCTTTTCCTTCAAAAAAACATTCTAAGATTTCTCTTACACCATCAGCATATCTTGTTTGAGCTGACAAAGATGTTCCAGAGGTGTGAGGTGTCATTCCATGGTTAGGCATTGTTCTCCATACATGATCATTTGGAGCTGGCTGTGGAAACCAAACGTCTCCGGCGTAACCACTTAGTTGACCACTCTTCAATGCTTTTGCAATAGCGTCACGATTACAAATTTTACCTCTTGCAGTGTTTACAATATAAGCACCTTTTTTCATTTTGCTTATCATTGCATCGTCAAATAAGTTCTCAGTCTCAGGATGGAGAGGACAATTTATAGTTACGACATCACAAACTTTAACCATAGACTCTACTGACTCATGAAATGTTAAGTTTAATTCTTTTTCAACACTATCTGGTAATTTATGTCTATCAAAATAATGCAAGTGTACATCAAATGGTTTCATTTTTCTTAATGCATCTAAACCGATACGGCCAGCAGCAACAGTTCCAATATGCATACCTTCAACATCATAAGATCTTTGCACAGCATCTGCTATGTTCCATCCACCTTCATTAACAATTCTGTGTTGGTTGTGATAGTCTCTTACCATTGATACAATCATCATTACAATATGCTCGGCAACAGATCTTGAATTACAAAAAGTTACTTCAACTACATCAATTTTGTTTTCCATAGCTGCTTGCAAATCTACGTGATCAGAGCCAATTCCAGCTGTAATAGCCATTTTTAAGTTTTTAGCTTTAGCAATTCTTTCTTTTGTTAAGTAATATGGGAAAAAAGGTTGAGAAATTACTATATCGGCATCGACGATATGTTTATCAGCTTCACATCCATCACCATCTTTACTATTAGTAACTACTAACTCGTGTCCGTTACTTTCTAAAAATTTTCTTAATCCCAATTCTCCAGAAACACATCCTAATAATTCTCCAGGATTAAAATCTCTTCCCTTTGGTGAAGGTAGAGTCATTCCATCTGGATACTTTTCTAGTTTAGGTAGATCTTTAAGTGGATATGACTTAGGCATTCCTCCTTTTGGATCATCATATAATACACATAATATTTTCATTTATTCTCCCTCATTACTTTCAATCATTAATTTATTTTGGACCATCTAACATTATTTTTATGGCGCTAGCAAACAAATTATTTTAATTTTGGATAACTCTTTTTAAGTATTAATCTGTTAATTATGACAGCAAAAATCAGAATTATTATCGATCCTGAAATTATTGGGTTTAACAAATAGTCTAGAGAGACACTACCCATGATAACTATTATTGGATTTCCACCTGCAGGCGGATGAGTTACATTAAGCAATATCATCAGACCCACTCCAAATCCAACTGCTAATGGTATGATTATAAATAATGGCAAAGGTATTAAATATAAAAAAATCATTCCTACAATTGTAGTTACTAGATGTCCAAAAAAAACATTTTTAGGTTGGGCAAATGGGCTTTCTGGATATCCATACAACAGAACCATTGATGATCCAAAAGATGCAACAAGAAAAATTCCAAATTCAGTCTTATAAGTTAATACAGTTAAAATACCTATTGTGACGATTGAAAATAATCCTGCTATGAAAGATTGTTTAAAATTACCCATGAGATTATTTTGAAAGTATTTTTTTTATAGTTTTAAAAGGCAATAAAATACATTCTTTACGAGAAAGATTTTTATCATTAAATATTTTATTAAGCACTTTCCATTTCTTTTCAATATTTTGGACATTTCCCTCAAAATATAATTTTGCATCATTACATAATTCATTGATTTTTGATTTATTTTCATTAATTGAAATTTTTGAAAGTAAGCTTGCAGAGGCTTGACAATAAACACAGGACTTACCTTGATAACCAAAGTCAACGATTTTATTTTTTTTGATAACTAAATTTATTTGCATCTCATCACCGCACATCGAATTTTTTAATTTTGAGTGGTGTGTATAGTTTTTGATACTTTTGTTATTATTGGTATCAGAGGCTATTTTAAGAATATCCAAATTCATATTAATTTATTATACTAGTATGAATACTTTGTATAACAATTTAATTTATGTTGTAGTGCAAATCAATTAGATCTAAATAGTCGATTATGGTTGAACTTAGAAATGAAAAAATAGCTGTGCCGGTAGTTTTATTTGCAGGGATACTTTGGTCGTTCGGTCCTTTGGTGGTGAGATATATGAATGATCCCCATATGGTTCCTTGGCAATATATTTTTGGTAGAGGTTTAACTATTTTTATTATTTTAAATTTATATTTATATTTTGAAGAAGGAATAAATTTTTACAAAAATTACAAAAAAGTGGGTAAATCAGGAATCGTTGGCGGCATGGGTCTTGGTATTGCAATGATTTCATTTATTTATTCAATTACAAATACTACTGCAGCAATTACTTTATTATGTTTAGCTGCAATGCCTTTTTTTACTGCATTATTAGCTTTTTTATTCTTAAAAGAAAAAATTTCTCTAAATGTCTGGATATCAATGCTTATTGCAACTGTGGGTATTATAATCATGGCTGTTGGTAATACTGAAAAAAATTCCTTAATAGGTTTTGTTTTTGGACTTACATCATCAATAGGATTTTCAATTTTTTCAGTCACTTTAAGATGGAGAAAAGAAACTCCAAAATTTACAACAGTTGCTGTTGCAGGTTTATTTTGTTTTTTAACTGCTACGATTATGATTTTGGTCAATAAACAATCTTTTTTTGCAACTAGTTATAATAGTGCAATGTTTTCTTTACATGGGGTATTAGTATGTTTAGGTCTTATTTTATATTCTTTAGGATCTAAAGCAATCCAAGCTGCAGAGTTAACATTATTGTCTCTGACAGAGGTTATTGGAGGAATTTTTTGGGTATGGTTACCATTGTTCGGGATTAATGAAATTCCATCTACTAACACAATAGTGGGTGGGTTCTTTCTTTTCGTCTCACTTATTTATTATAGCCTTATTATGAGGTGGAATAAGAGATACATCGCACTTAATTAAATTTAATGGATAGAGATAAAGTCATTGTAAATAGTTGGAATGAGTGGGATCCATTAAAACATGTAATTGTTGGTAGAGCCGATGGTACTTGTATTCCTGCAGCAGAGCCTGCACTTGAAGCAAAAGTTCCTGAGGATTCTGATATGAAAGGTAAATTTGGTCCAAGAACAAAAGATACAATAGATAAAGCTAATCAATTGTTAAATGATTTTTCAGAAATGTTATCTAAGCGTGATATAAAAGTAGATAGACCAACACCAATTAATTTTAATCAAAATATTTCAACTCCTGACTGGAAAGTTGAAACTATGTTTGGTTGTATGCCCCCAAGAGATGTTTTACTGACTGTGGGCAATGAAATTTTAGAAGCTACTATGAGTTATAGATGTAGATGGTTTGAATATCTTTGCTATCGACCTCTTTTAAAAGAATATTACAATTTAGATCCAAACATGAGACATGAGTCGGCTCCTAAACCAAGATTAACAGATGCAGATTACAGAGAAGATTATTTATCTGACAAAATAGGAATAGAAAAAAGATTAAAATGGACTGAGGATAAATTTTTTGTAACAACTGAGGAAGAACCTCTATTTGATGCAGCAGATATACTTCGATTTGGAAAAGATTTAATTGTACAACACGGTTTCACCACAAATTTGAAAGGTATTGATTGGTTAAGAAGACATTTCAAAGATCATAGAATTCATGCAGTAAACTTTCCGGGTGATCCATATCCAATACATATAGATGCAACCTTTACTCCTATAAAAGAAGGATTGATTATAAACAATCCCCAAAGAAAATTACCTAAAGATCAAAGAAAATTATTTGAAAATAACGGATGGGAAATAATTGATGCTGCTCAACCAGCTCATAATGAGCCTCCACCACTTTGTTATTCATCTGTTTGGCTCTCGATGAATGTTTTAGTATTAGATCCCAAGACAGTTTGTGTTGAAAAAAGTGAAAAATATCAGGCAGAACAATTAGACAAGTTAGGTATGGAGGTAATTCCAGTAGATTTAAGAGATGCGTATGCCTTTGGTGGTGGACTTCATTGTTGCACTGCTGATGTTTATAGAGAAGGGGAAGTTAAAGATTATTTCCCGAAACAATAATTAAGAGGTCAATTTTCTTTAGATTTATCTATATTAAAATTCTCTAATCCACTTGATGACCTTTTTAGATTTTTATCAATTTCCTCAAATCTTGCTCTTCTGTCTATTTCTTTTTGAATAAGTCTTTGTTCTCGTCTAATTTCATCTTGTTCTTTTTGTTTTTGTTCTCTATCAAATTTTTCCTCCCATTCCTTTATTTTGATAAATTCAGCTTCTTTCTGCCTATCTTCCTCTTCTTTCAATATCTTTAATTCTCTATTTTTACGTCTTTGTTCTTTCAATTCTTTATTTTTTTGTTCATCTTCTCTAACTTTTAAATCAATATCTTTTCTATTTTGCTCTTCATCCCTTATTTTTAAATGTTTTTCTTTTTCTCTTAATTCTTTTGCAACAAGCACTAATTCCTCATCTTTTTTCGTCAATCTCTCACTTTCAATTTTTTGTTTATCTTCTTTAGTTCTAATTTCTTTTTCTCTGATTCTTAGCTCTTCTTCATTAAGGCGGATTTTGTTACTCTCTTTGTTGAGCTTATCCTCCCAAAGTTTTAACTCTTTTCTTTCCTTTTGATAAGAATTTCTTTCTTCAAGTTTTTGCAATTTAATAGCTTTGATTTTTTCTTGTTCTTTTTTTTTCTTATAATTGGATAATGCGTTACTTAAAGAACTTGTTGTCAACGTTGCTATTTTAGCAAGTCCGTTAGTTTTTTTTTTTATTTTTGTTTTCTTTTTTTTTAATGGCATTTTTTAATTTTATTTATTTCACTAGATAAATGAAAATTATTCAATAAGATTTTCAAAAAAAAATTTATTTAATCTGACTAAAATTAGTTACAACCTGAAAGGGATTTATTTAGTATATCGCTTCCTCTTTTTTATCTTCATTATTGTCTTTTTTGTATTTTACACCTTTTCTCTCTAAAATTTCTTTAACTTTTTCAGAGTATGGTTCTTCTATGTGTTCAGTAGTTGGATTAAGTTCAATACCTGCTGGGGTAATGGTCTGTGGCATAGCAACGAACTGAGAGTCTGGATTTTCAACAGTTTTTCTTACTTTCATTCTATGTATTCCAAAAAATCCAATTAAAGAGTGAAAAATAAATAGAAATACAAAAAAACCATTCGGCCCAACTAGATCCATAAATATTGAACAAAGAAATGGACCGCTCATCGCACCTAATCCAAAGGCAAATTGCAGTCCCGCTCCAGCTGCAACAAATTTTTCTTTTGAAATATAATCATTTGTATGTGCCAAAATCAAAGAAAACATTGGCAAACTACAAAATGAAAAAAGAATAAAGAAAAAATAAAACCATGCTTTGCTGGTTGCAAGGCCTCCAGGTAAATACATTTGTCTTGAAACAAATATAGCAATTATTGCAAATATTGCTGCTCCAAATGTTGAAAAAATAATTACTCTTCTCCTATCATAAATGTCAGAAATTTTACCAACAGGAAATTGGGCTACAGCACCTGATATTGCTAATAAGAAAGTTACAATTGATATTTCTAAAATTGTGAAGTTCATGGAGGTAGCATAAACTGCTAGTAATGTGAATAAAGCTGATTGTATTGTTCCATAAAAAAGAGAGCTCACCATACCAAACGGTGAAGCTTCGTATAACTCTTTCATATTCATAGCTTGTATTTTTTTAAAATTTGGTGGTTTTTTTTTAGTTAGTAAAATAGGTATTAAAGCAGCAGAAGTTATTACTGAAACCAAGATAAAAGGTTGAAAGTTTTTAGGACTACTAAAATTTAGTAAAAACATACCGATGCCCATAGTTCCATAAAGTATAACCATATAAACAGAAAGTACGCTGCCTCGATTTTTATTACTTGATCTGTCATTTAACCAACTTTCTGCAACTGTATAAATGCAGACCATGCTTACACCTGTAAGTATTCTTAATAAAAACCATATGAATGGATGAATTACAATTGAGTGAATTAAAACAACTAGTGAAGCTAAAGACGCAAAAGCTGCAAAAACTCTTATATGACCAACTCTCGAAATTATATTTGGAATAGTTGCGGCACCAATAAAATATCCTACAAAATAACCAGACATCATAAATCCAGTTGAGGTAAGGCTAAATTCTTCCTGAACGGCCCTTACACCTAGGAGAGACCCTTGGAATCCATAAGCCATCATGATAAAACCCATTCCCAAAAATAATGCCCAAGAATTTTTCAGAACTTTATTCATAAAATTGAGGTAATTATTCGCGATGTATTATTAAATCAAGTCTTAATTGTGACAAGCTTAAGAATTTTTGAGTTTTAAGTATGAGTGAATTGCGATGGTGGTGATTATAATTAGACCACCCTGAAGTGTTTCTAAACTAGGCTGTTCCTCTATGATTAACCAAACCCAAATTGGACCAATTATAGTCTCTAGTAGAAAAAAAAGATTAACTTCAGCAGCAGGTATAAATCTTGGAGCAATGGTCACTAAAACAAAAGGTATCGCCACACATAAAATACACATTAATGGAACTATCAAGAGATCTTTACCAACTAACGCAAAACTTTCGATAAAAAATAATGCAAAAGTTGCTACAAATAATTTACCAACTACCGCAGCAGGGACTAAATTTTTATTTTTAGCTGATCTGATTATAACTGCTCCAACCGCTAAACCTATTGCAGTAACAAATCCTAAAACATCTCCATAAAAATTACCTAACTTTAAAGAGTCATAGAAAATATATATTATCGCTAAAAAAGTAATTACTATAGAAATCCCAGTTTTTTTATCAGGTGGTTCTTTTAGAAATATAGCGCCAAGAATTGCTGATAGCATAGGAGCAGTCGCAATCATGACCAAGGTATTTGCAACGTTTGTATTTTGAATAGAAACAATGAAAGTTATATTGGTTACACTAAATGTAATTACATAAAATATTCCATGATAACCACTCGTGAAAAGAATTTTGAAGAAATTTAACTTATAAATGATTAACATACCTATCAAAACTGTCATAAAAGGAATAATTCCCCGATAAAAAACTAAACCCCAAGTATCAATATTTGAAAGCCTAATGAATAGTGAGTCTGGTGTTATAAACATTACAGCAACAAAAGCCAATAACGACCCCTTTTGTTGGTCTGTAAGATTTTTCACGCTTTTAATTCTTTCCAGAAAGTTAAGGCTAAATTTATTTTTGAGAGATCGTAGAAAGTTTTTAATCCAGTGGGTGATGTAACATTTATGTCGCCATTGAGCTGTTCATCTATAAAGTCAATTCCGGCAAAGAAAATTTTATCTTTTTTTAGATCTTTACTAATTAATTTTGATATTTTCATTTCTTTATTTGTTAATTTTACATTTATTGGTTTTGCACCTTTACTTAAATTGCTTAAAAATGAACCTTTTTTTGGAATTCTAGATATTGCGCCACAAACTTTACCATTTATTAAAAAAACTCTCTTATCCCCTTGTTTAATCTTAGGTAAGTATTTTTGACACACAATATGATTATGTTTTTTAATAAATTTTCGAAAAAAATTTAAATTAAAATTAGTTAATAAATATATATTATTTCCACTGTAGCTATTAATAGGTTTAACAACCACTTTTTTATGTTTTTTAAAAAACTTTCTAATTTCATCAATATTTTGTGAAAAAATGGTATCTGGCATAAATTTTTGATATTTTATGGAAAAAAGTTTTTCAGATACATTTCTTATTGCTGTTGGATCATTAATAATTTTAACCTTGTCTTTTATTTTATCTAAAATAAGAGTTGAACAAATATATTCTAAATTAAATGGTGGATCTTGGCGGATAAGTAAATATTTACACTTAATTAGTTCTAATTTTTGTTTTTTTATGATTTCGAAAATTTTTTTTTTTCTGTAATTAAATTTTATGAAAAATCCTTTAGCAATTACTTTAAAGTTAATAATAGATAAATCTTTTGGATCATAATAGAAAATTTTATAATTTTTTTTTTGTATTTCATTAGCTAAAAAAATACTGGTATCTGTTAAAAAGTTAAGTTTAGAGGGGTGATTCCCCTGGATGGCAACAATTTTATTTGTCATATAATTCATTTAAATCTTCATCTTTAGAAAATTTAATAATCATATGATGTGCGTTTGTAGTTTTATTATCAATCACTTTTTGTAAATGATTTAAAAAAATGATCTCATTTTTTCCACTTTTATTAGTTATATCTCTATTTTCTAATCCTTTTTTAGATAACTCTAATAGTACTGAAGACCAATAAAGTAGGTCTTTGCCCATAAGCTGGGTATTAAAACCTTTATGTGGTGCCTCTAAATACGCATTCATAATTTTATCTTTATCCCAATTAGAAATTAGCTCATAAACTTCATCTAAATTCCCATATAACATTCCAACATTAAATGCTGGTCCTGCACATAGACAATCCCAACCACAAGTATCCATCGACCTTAATTCAATATATTTTTTAAGTCTATTTTCGGTAAAAATTGTGCTTAAATGAGTTGATAAATCATTCTCATTGGGAAGACGATTATTTATTTCTTTAATATTCCCAGACATAAAATCACTGAAATTGTAACCTTTACCTGAGAAATAATTTTCTTTTTGTTGTATAAACAAAATTGGAAAGTTGATTATAAAATCTGCATATTTTTCAAAATCAAAATCCTCTAGGAACAATTTAGGTAAACCACCCCGCGAAGTATTTTGCCATACTTTTGATCGGTAAGATAAATAATTACTTTTTTTCTTTTCAACTATTGATGAATTAGCAAATAATGCAATTGAAATAGGTGTCAGAGAATTTACTATTTTAAATTTCTTTTTAAAATCTTTCTCTGAACTGTAATCTAAATTTAATTGCGTTCCGCAGGTTCGATACATCATATCTAGACTTAATTCTCCACCTGAAGGCATATCTTTTGTCATTAATTTGTATCTTTTTTTTGGATTATTGGGGATCTCGTTTAATTTTGATATTGGATCAAAACCTGCACTAACAATTTTTATATTAATTTTTTTTGCGACCTGTTTTAGCTCAAATAAGTAATCATAAGATTCCGCACATGCTTCATGAATATTATTAAGTTTATCACCAGATAATTCAATTTGATTACCTGGTTCAAGAGTAATATTTTTACCACCCTTATTTAAACCAACAATATTATCGTTTTCAAATAATGGATTCCAACCAAATTCAAGTAGAGCTGAGAACATCTCCTTTATTTTTTGATAATCAATTCTCTTATTATTTTGACTATTAAAAAGAAATTTTTCATGTTCGATTCCAATTTTAAATTTTTTTTTATTTTTGACTCCAGACTTGAAATATTCAATTATTTGCTCTTTTTTTGTAATCATTAATATTAATTTTATTTTTAATTATTCTTTAAAGAAGAGTATGGTTTTCTAGAAAAAATTTTTTTTACAATTGGTTTGAAAAATTCTAATGGTAAAGATTTATATTTAGGATCAAAAGAATTTTGATCATATTTTTCACAAAAATCTATTGTATCTTGAAAATATTTATGGTCTTTATATTTATCTCTTCTATTTTTATCACCATCTAAATGATGCGCATAATAATACATTTGAAATTCTCCATGTTTTTCGACTATCCAATGAGTTTTTTCTGACACATATGGTTTTAAAATTGAAGCAGCATACTCAGAATGATTCATAGGTGCTAATTCATCACCAATGTCATGTAACAAACAAGCTACAACCATCTCCTCACTTTCACCATTTCTATAAGCCCTCGTAGCGCTTTGAAGTGAATGCTCAAGCCTTGATACCTGATAACCCTCTAAAGTTTCATTTAATCCAGACATAAATTTTAATATTCTATCAGCAGTTTTGCTTGCAAAATCTTTCTCATGTTTATCTAAAAAAAGATAATCTTCTTTAGTACCATTTTTCATTTCTGTAAAACTTACTTTTTTCATTTAATTATTTGATGCAGTGTTTAACAATGATAATTGAGTTATTTTACTATCACCAAGTTCATCGATAGGTTTAACGGGATAATCTCCAGTAAAATAATGATCAGTTAATTCAGGGTAAGTTTCATTTCTTTTATCAAAACCAATCGCCCGATACATCCCATTTACTGATAAAAATTTTAAGGATTTTGCACCAATGTAATCACAAATTTCTGAGTTACTTTTATTTGCCGCAAGCAATTCTTTTTTCGTGGGTGTATCAACTCCATAAAAATCTGGAAATCTTATTTCTGGACAGGCAATTCTAACATGAACCTCTTTTGCGCCAGCGTCATACAGCATTTTAACTATTTTATGAGAAGTTGTGCCTCTTACTAGTGAGTCATCTACTAAAATTATTTTTTTGTCTTGAATAGTTGATTGATTAGCATTTAATTTTAATTTAACACCCAAACTTCTGATCTTCTGACTTGGTTCAATGAAAGTTCTTCCTACATAATGATTTCTTACTAAACCAAGTTCGAATTTTACTTTTAGGGATTGTGCGAAACCTAAAGCGGCTGCATTTCCAGAGTCTGGTACTGGCACGACAATATCAGCATCTATATCATTTTCTTTTGCAAGTTCAGAACCAAGATTTTTTCTATGTTCATATGCAGTTTTTCCATCAAGCATGCTATCTGGTCTTGCAAAATAAATATATTCAAAAACACAAGGCCTAACTTTTCTTGGTGGAAATGGTTTAATACTTTTTAATTCATTATTTTCAATTAAAACTATCTCACCATTTTCAACTTCTCGTATGAATTTTGCACCAATTATATCTAAAGCACATGTTTCAGATGCTAGTACATAACTATTCTTTAATTTTCCAATTACTAAAGGTCTGATACCAAAAGGATCTCTAACACCTACCAATGAAGTTTGAGTTAACATTACCAAAGCGTACCCACCTTGTATTTGAAAAATTGCATCAACAATTTTATCTATTGTTTTTGCCCGTTTTGATTTAGCAATTAGTTGAACTATTGTTTCTGTATCAGATGTTGTATAAAAAATCGCACCTTCATCAACTAATTTTTTTCTTAAAGAAATAGAATTGGTTAAATTTCCGTTATGAGCTACGCCGATCCCTCCAGCATTAGTATCAGCAAAGAAAGGCTGAATATTTCTAAGAGTATTTTCACCTGTTGTGCTATATCTATTATGTCCAATAGCATAATCCCCCTTAAGCTTTTTTAGTACTTTCTCTTTATTAAAATTATCGCCTACCAAACCAAATCTTTTTTCAGAAAAATATTGTTTACCATCAAAAGTAACGATTCCACATCCTTCCTGGCCTCTATGTTGAAGTGCATGGAGTCCTAAGGCAGTTAGTGCAGAAGCATCCTTGGTATTACTTATTCCAAATATACCACACTCTTCTTTGAGCTTAGGATCAAATATTTTCAATTTTTTCTTTAGATTTTTGATATGTTTTTTCATCAGGAAATTTTTCTAATAAATAATTACTACCTTTTTCTAAATATGGAAAGATTAATGATTTACTTAAATTTACAGGCCATTTATCGTGATTATGCACAATGTGTACACCTGAGAAGATACATACAGATATAATATAAGCTTTGATAAATCCAAAAAAGAATCCAAACATTGTATCTATACTCCCAAGGCCAGTGAATCGGACAGCCTTTCGTATACCTCTGTTAATCATTAAAATTAAAAATATAACAATTATAAAAATTGTAATACCTAAAACTACATCTAGAACATACTCGTTATCAACTATGCCTTTCAAATAAGGTTTTGCTTTAGGGAATATTATCAATGTAATTATGTAGGCTAGAAACCATTTAGCCATTGACAGAACACTTAAAACAAAACCTCTTTTGTAACATCCAATTAATGTAAAAATTGTAATTACTAAATATACGATGTCTATAACATTTGTAGTTTTGTAAAAATCTACAACAAGATCTTGCATCTAATTATTTATTAAATGGTTTGATCAATAATATTAAAGAAGGAAGCAAAGTTAAAACTGAGACCATAGCTAATAACATCGCTAATCCTGTAAAAATGCCAAAATAAATTGTGGGTATAAATTTTGATAAAACCAGTATAGAAAATCCAAAAACTATTGTTATAGATGTATTTAAAATTGCTTTACCAACTGTAGAATGGCACAAAATAAGAGTTTTATTATAATCTTTCGACGAATTAAATTCTTCCTTAAATCTATAAATATAATGAATACTATTATCAACAGCTATTCCAATTGTAATTGCGGCTATTGTAATTGTCATCATGTCTAATGGAATACCTAATAAACCTATTATTCCTAATATAAAAAAAGCTGCTATAAAATTTGGTACTACACCAATTAGAGAAAGTTTAATATTTTTGAAAAGAATTATAAACATTCCAAATATTCCTATCATCACTAAACCTAAAGTTAGTATTTGAGATTTAAATAGACTTTGGAGCAAGTTATTAAATAAAATTAAAACGCCACCAAGTTTGAACTCACTTTCTTTTAAACCTAATTTATTTTTTAAGTCATAATTAATTTTTTTTATGAGATCATTTCTTCTTAAATTTTCTTGGGAGTCAATAATTCTTAGATTAATTCTTGCCTCATTATCTTTTATAGAGATATATGGATCAATTATTTCAGTTTTAATACTCTTAGGTATTTTTGAATAAAGGACACCCATTTCTAATGTTCCCAAAGGCTTATTATTATTTAGCATTGTTGCTACATCGATTATTGATGAAAAGGATAAAACTTTTCCAACTTGAGGTAAATCATCTAGATAATTATGAACAGAGGAGATTTTATCTATTTTATCTTTTGTAAACCAATATTTATCATTATTTTCATTTTCTTCATTACCCCAATCTTCAAAATCATCTTCGTCATCTATTTTTTTAGCTTCTTTCTTTGGAAATTTTAAAATTACTTCAAGCGGAGTTGTTCCACCTAATTTTTCGTCTATGAGTTTCATCCCTTTATAAATTTCAGTTTTTTTACTGAAATAATTTATAAAACTATTTTCAACTTCAAGTTTGCTTATACCGAGTAAACCAAGAACAATTATTACAATAGTTAAAGTAAAAATTGTTTTATGATTATTAAGAGAAATTTGTGCAAAGAAAGAAGTAATTTTTGACTCTTCTTGTTTTTTTAAAACTATTTTCTCTTCTGGCATAAAATTTATTAGAGATGGAAGTAAAGTAAACGTAATTATAAATGATGTAATTAAACCCAAGGTCATCATCCAACCAAAATCAATAATTGGTTTTATTTCACTAAAGATTAAAGACAAAAAAGCAATAATAGTTGTCAAAGCAGTGTATAAGATTGGCCAAAACATTTTATTAGTTGTTAAAGTAATTAGCTCTATAATTTTTTTGTTTGGATGAATTTCTTTAATTTGCAAAAATCTTGTGCTCATGTGAATGTTCATTGCCATTGTTAAAATTAACATTAATGCAATGAAATTTGATGAAATAACTGTAACTTTCCAACCTAATAATCCAAGTAAGCCTGTCATAATTATTACTGAAAAAAAACAACTACTAATTGGAACGATAATCCAAATTAGTTTTCTAAATACAAACCATAATGTTACGATAATAAATAACAAAACACCTAATCCAAAAACCACAATATCACTTTTTATAAATGTCATCATATCGTCGGCAATCATGGGGATCCCACCTAAATTTATTTTTCCAATATTATTGTAACTTTTGATGACATCTCTAATTTCAAGAATATTTTGATGGTTTTGTTTTTTTATTAAGTCTTTATGAACTTCAATCTCTTCTTTTGATTTATTAGAAATGTTTTTAATTTGTTTTTTATTTTTCATATTAACAATGATTCCAGAGGTTTTTCCATCCTCACTAATGACAAAATTTCTAAATACCGGACTACTTAAAATCTCATTAAACCCTCTTTCTTTATCTATATCTTCATCTTTTAAAGTTTTAAAATTTTCTAATCTTTCCTGCAAAGGTGCATCTGAATTATTTAATAATGGAATATCTAAAAGTGTAATAACACTATGAACCCAGTTTAAACTTTGAATTTTATATTTTAAACTTAAAAGATTATTTATTGAAACATCAGAGATCATTGCTTCGTTAGGCGTATACGTTAGTATTAAAAATTCCTTAGACCCATACCTTTTTGTAATTTCCTCTAGATATTTAAGGTCAGGATCTCCTTCTATTAATAATGTCTCTGATGAGGCGTCTAATTTAAAATCTTTAGAATAATAGCCAAAGGTAAATAAAGCTGTAAGTAAAATTATCAATATAGATTTTGGATTTTTAAGAATAATATTTTGATAAAATTGGGCAATCATCTTACCCTTTTATATTGGAATTTAGTTAATTTGAGTATCTTTAAATTTAGTAAACATTGCCTCAAACTCTAAAAATACATTTCCAGTTGGACCGTGTCTTTGTTTACCAATAATTAATTCTGCCAGATTAGATACTTCATTCATCTTTGCTTGCCATTCAGCATGCTCTACAGTTGCTGGTTTTGGTTCTTTATTTTCTAAATAATAAGACTCTCTATAAACAAACATTACTACATCAGCATCTTGCTCTATCGAGCCAGATTCTCTCAAATCAGATAATTGGGGTTTTTTGTTATCTCTCTGTTCTACTTGTCTTGACAATTGTGAAAGAGCAACCACAGGTATTGACAATTCTTTAGCAATTGCTTTTAAACCTTGAGTAATTTCTGATACTTCTTGAACTCGTCCATCTTTATAATTTAATGTTCCTCTCATTAATTGAATGTAATCAACAATAATCATATCAAGACCATGAGTCCTTTTAATTCTTCGCGCTCTATTACTCATTGCTGCAATTGTTATTGCTGGTGTTTCGTCGATATAAAGTGGAAGTTCGGATATATTTTTTGAAGTCTCTAGAAATTTGTCAAATTGTTCATCAGAAATTTTACCTCTTCTTATATCATTTGATTTAATTCTAGATTGTTCTGCTAAAATTCTAGTAGATAATTGTTCAGATGACATTTCTAATGAAAAAAAAGCTATGGATGATTTTTTACCACTTTCTTGTAATTTTTGAGCTGCATTAAAAGCGATGTTAGTTGCAAGTGCTGTTTTACCCATGCCAGGTCTTCCTGCAATTATAATCAAATCAGATTTGTGCAATCCCCCTAATCTATCATCTAAATCTCTAAGTCCAGTAGGAACCCCAACTATACCCTCATCATTTTTATAAGCAGCTGAGGCCATATCAATTGTATCTTTTAATGCCTTGTCAAATTTTATAAAAGAGGAGCTAAAAGATCCTTTCTCAGCTAATTTAAATAATTCTTTTTCTGAATTTTCGATTATTTGTTGTCCAGTTGTATCAAGATTACCTAATTTAGCATCGTCAATTGTTTGTTCAGAAATCTTTATAAGTTCTCTTCGCACAAACATATCATAGATAATTTTTGAATATTCGATTGCTTGTCTTACAGATGTTGAAAATTTTGTAATTTTTACCAAATATTCTGGAACATTTAATTCATCTTTTTCATCTTCAAAATAATTTTTTAAAGTTATAGGATTTGCTAATAGTCCTTTATAAATTAAGCTTTCTATTGCTCCAAAAATTTTTTGATGCATTGGATCATAAAAGTTACTACTGGTTATAATAATATTAATTTCATCAAAAATTTCATTCGAGACAAGTATAGAGCCGATAACTGCCTGTTCAGCTTCAATATTATTTGGCAATTCTTTGAATTTATCCTTAACGATTGTAAGATTGTTATCCACATCACACTCTACTCAAATTTAAATCAAAAATGAATTTTTAATATTTACTGGGGAAAAAATTGTATAATTATTGGATAGTCTCAGCCGACTCAACCACAATATGTATCTCTGCATCAATCTCAGAATGTAAAGACACTTTTACTTTAAATTTACCAAGAGATTTAATTTCTTTAACCGGTTGAATCATTGATGGTGTTATGTCTAATTTTTCTTTTTCTCTAATAAGTTTGGAAATCTCTGTAGGCTTGACCGAACCATATAACTCTTTATTCTCAGTACAGAGTTTTTTTACGAAAAATTCTTTTTTATTGATTTTTTCTGATATTTTTTTTGCTTCTAGTTTTTTTTCATTATCTTTTTTTGAAAGTTGTGTTTTTATTTTTTCAACTTGATTTATATTTTCTTTTGAAGCATATAACGCTTTTTTATTCGCTATCAAAAAGTTTCTAGCAAAACCTCTCTTGACATCTATAA
>CACIGI010000013.1 GCA_902586125.1 uncultured Pelagibacteraceae bacterium
AATTAAACAATCTTCAGCACAAATTACTCATTATTACAATGAGGATAATTTAAAAGGTAAACAAGTTATTGGAGTTTGTAATTTTCCTGAAAAAAATATTGCTGGGGTGGTGTCTCAAGTTTTAATTTTAGGCTCAATAGATAAAGAAGGCAAAGTGATCCTTGTTCATCCATCTCAAAAATCAGAAAATGGTCTTCCAATTGCCTAAGTATGCATCCTGAAATTTTATCAATTTCTTTATTTTGGTTTGTCACAGCTTATACACCAGGTCCAAATAATGTAGTCGCATCTTACTCTGGATTTAATTTTGGGATAAAAAAAACAATCCCTCATATTCTTGGTGTGACTTTAGGGTTTACTTCATTAGTTTTGTTTTTATCGATAGGTTTAATTAATGTTTTTAAGTTATTCCCTATTATTCAAATAGTTATTAGATATCTTGGGACATTATTTTTAATATATCTGGCTTATAAGATTGCGTTTTCAACCTCCTCAAATGAAACCCAAAAAGAAAACCCTGTAAAATTTATTGAAACCTTTTCATTTCAATATTTAAATCCCAAAGGTGTCACTGTTGCAATTATTGTTGTCTCTACTTATGTTGAATTAGGGGTTAATTATATAAGTTATGCGACTCAAATAGTTGTTCTTGCTTTTCTATTTTCTGTCTCAAGTATTACTTTGTGGACGTTTGTCGGTAAATTTTTGAGGAAATTTGCGACAAATGATAAATTTATTAAGTACTTTAATTATGTTATGTCAGGGCTTCTTTTATTAAGCATAATTACATTTTATATATAAAAATATGAAACCAGGTAAAATTAACTCTTTCAAAACTCTTTCTGATATAGAAATAAATAATAAAAAATTTAAATTTTATTCATTGAATAAAGCAGAAGAAAATGGTTTAAAGGGTGTTTCTAAATTACCAAAATCTCTTAAAGTTTTGTTAGAAAATTTGTTAAGATATGAGGATGATGTATCGGTTACAAAAAATCAAATTGAGGCAATTAAAAATTGGCTAAAAGCAAAAAAATCTAAAACAGAAATTGCTTATCGACCCGCAAGAGTGTTACTACAAGATTACACTGGAATTCCTGCGGTGGCTGACTTAGCAGCCATGAGAGAAGCTGTGAAAGAAAAAAATAAAGATCCTAATACAATTAATCCACTTTCTGCAGTAGATCTTGTTATTGACCATTCAGTCCAAGTTGATCAGTCTGCTAAAGCAGATTCGTTCGATAAAAATGTTGAAATTGAATTTAATAGAAATGGTGAGAGATATTCTTTTTTAAAATGGGGTCAGCAAGCATTCAATAACTTTAGAATAGTTCCTCCAGGTACTGGAATTTGTCATCAGGTAAATTTAGAATACTTATCCAAAGTAGTATGGAGTGAAGAATTTGAAGGACAAAATTATCTTTTTCCAGATACATTAGTTGGAACTGATAGTCATACTACTATGGTTAATGGACTTTCAGTTTTAGGTTGGGGAGTAGGTGGTATTGAAGCCGAGGCGGGTATGCTAGGTCAGCCCATTTCAATGCTTATACCTGAAGTAATAGGTTTTGAAGTTAAAAACAAAATGCCAGAAGGTACTACTGCGACAGACTTAGTTTTAACAGTTGTTAAAATGTTAAGAGACAAGGGTGTAGTTGGAAAGTTTGTAGAATTTTATGGTGATGGTTTAAAGAATTTAACTTTAGCTGATCGAGCAACAATTGCAAATATGGCTCCAGAGTATGGAGCAACTTGTGGTTTTTTTCCAATAGATGAAGAAACTTTAAAGTATTTAAAATTTTCTGGTAGAGATGAAATGACAGTAAAAATAGTTGAGGAATATGCGAAAGCTCAGGGTTTGTGGTCTAGTGAAGATATTGATTTTACTGATACTTTAACTTTAGATATGACAACTATTGTTCCTACTATCTCAGGACCAAAAAGACCACAAGATAAGGTTTTATTAACTGATGCTTCAACTAGTTTTAAGAAAAGTTTTTCTGAAGTAACTGGTAAAAAAGATTTTTCAGTCTCAAAAGTTAAAGATAAGGAATATTCAATTAAAGATGGATCTATTTTAATTGCAGCAATTACATCTTGTACTAATACTTCTAATCCAAATGTTTTAATCGGAGCGGGACTTTTAGCTAAAAAAGCAGTGGAATTAGGATTAGAGGTAAAACCATGGGTTAAAACTTCATTAGCACCTGGCTCACAAGTTGTTACAGATTACCTGGAGAAAGCAGGATTAAATACTTACTTAGATAAACTTGGTTTTCATTTAGTCGGTTATGGCTGTACTACATGTATTGGAAATTCAGGTCCATTAGCCGATGAGATTGTTGAATCTATTCAAAAAGAAAATATCTATGCTGTTTCAGTATTGTCTGGTAATAGAAATTTTGAGGGTAGAATTTCACCACATATAAAAGCTAATTATCTCGCGTCACCTCCATTAGTTGTTGCTTATGCTCTTGCCGGTCATATGAATTTTGATTTGTATAAAGATAGTTTTGGCAAAGATAAAAATGGCAAAGATATTTTTATGAAGGATATTTGGCCATCAAATAAAGAAATTGAAGATGTGTTAAAGTCATCTTTAAATCCCGAAATGTTTGTGAAAAGGTATTCAAACGTCTCTGAGGGACCAAAACAATGGCAACAAATTAAAACAGAAAAAAGTAGTATTTATAATTGGGAAGAAAATTCTACATATGTAAAAAAACCACCTTTTTTTGAAAATCTCCCAGATCAACCAGAAGGTTTTAAAAAGATTCATGATGCTCGTCCATTATTAATTTTGGGCGATATGGTAACTACAGATCATATCTCACCCGCAGGTAACATTCAAAAAGAAAGCCCGACAGGAGAATATTTTATGAAACATCAAATTTTACCTAAAGATTATAATTCTTATGGTGCCAGAAGAGGAAATCACGAAGTAATGATGAGAGGAACATTTGCCAATATTAGAATAAGAAATGAGATGGCGCCTGGTACAGAAGGTGGATTTACAACACTTTACCCAGAAAAAAAAGTGATGCCAATTTATGATGCAGTTGTTGAATATAAAAAAAGAGGAACAGATTTAGTTGTAATAGGTGGAAAAGAATACGGAACTGGCTCGTCAAGAGATTGGGCAGCGAAAGGAACCAAACTTTTAGGAGTAAAGACTGTAATTGCTGAAAGTTTTGAGAGAATTCATAGATCTAACTTAATTGGGATGGGTATTTTGCCATTACAATTTATTGATAATATTGATAGAAAAAATTTAAGATTAATTGGATCAGAATTGATTAGTATAATTAATCTTGAGAATGGAATTAATCCTTCTGATAAAGTTAAAGTAGAAATTAAGTATGATTCAGGTGAGATTAAAACAATCCAAGCACTTTGTAGAATAGATACTAAAAATGAACTAGAGTATTATAAAAATGGAGGCATATTACAATACGTTCTTCGAAATATGATTTAATTATGGATGAAGATATAGCAATCATTAATAACAATACCAGAAATCAGAAAATTAAAGATTTTTTTACAAAAAATAAAAAATTACTCATATCTGTTTTAGTTTTTTTAATATTAATTCTACTTAGTTTTTATTCATATCAAATTTATCAAGATAAGAATAAAATTGATATTTCAGACAAATATAATAGTGCAATCATTAAGCATAAAAATGGAGACAACTCTGGAATAATATCCGCAATGCAAGAAATAGTCGAAAATAAAGATCCAACCTATTCTCCATTGGCTTTGTACTATTTAATAGATAATGAATTAATAAATGATAAGTCTAAAATAAATAGTTTGTTTGACATATTGATAAAAAAAACTTCATTAGATAATGAAATCAAGAATTTGATTATTTACAAGAAAGCTCTTTACAATGCTGATACAATTAATGAAGGTCAAATTCTAGAAATTTTAAATCCTGTAATTAATTCAAAAAGTGTTTGGAAGTCTCATGCTTTATATTTAATAGCAGAGTATTTTTATTCTAAAGACGAAAAACAAAAATCCAAAGAATTTTTCAGTCAAATAATTACTTTAGAAAATGCTAATTTGGATATACTCAAAGAAACACAAAAAAGACTGAACAGAGATTTGAGTGAATAAAGTAATTGTAATATTAATATTTTCAATTTTTTTGTCTAATTGCTCTCTAAATGAAAATTCAAGAATATGGAATAAAAAAGAAAAAATTGAAAATGAAAATAAGGTCTTAAAAAAAATTTTTACCGAAAAAGAAGTAATTTCAACAGAATTTAATCCTTTATTAAAATTAGACTTATCAAAAAATATGCAAAATAATAAAATTTTTGATCCACTAAATAATTTTGGATCATCAAAATATAATGGCCAGATGAATAAAATTAATAATTATAAATTTTCAAAACTAGAAAATTTTAATCAATTTAATTTTGAGCCACTGATTCTAGATAATGGTATTATAATCTATGATAAGAAAGGAACTATTATCCGATTTAATGATAACACAAACGTTGTTTGGAAAAATAACTATTATTCAAAAACAGAAAAGAAAATTAATCCCACGCTATCATTTGCAATGATAGATAAAAATTTGTTAGTTGCAGATAGTATAGCAAAAATTTTAAATATTAATTTACAAACTGGAAATTTAATTTGGTCCAAAAAAAGTGAATATCCATTTAACTCAGAAATCAAGATTTTTAAGGACAAATTTTTTGTAGTTGATTTCAAAAATACCTTGAGATGTTTTTATATAAAAGATGGTACAGAGTGCTGGAATATAAAAAATGAGGATTCTTTTACTGTTTCTAAATCAAAACTCTCATTGTTAATAAAAGATAATTTAGTGATATATAATAACTCTCTTGGGGATATAACTGCAGTTGATATCTCATCTGGTTTAATTCAATGGCAGCTACCAACACAAAAAAGTAGTATTATGAATGAAACATATGGTTTCAATTTCTCAAAACTAGTCAGTGATGGAAGCTCAATTTATTTTTCTAATAATAAAAATCAATTTTATTCTGTGGATTTAAAATCAGGTACTACGAATTGGATGAGTGAAATTAATTCTATTCTTACACCAATTATAATTGGAAATTTCATTTTTACTGTATCTGAAAACGGTTATCTTTTTACAATTCAAAAGGGTGAAGGAAACATCATTAGAATTAATGATATTTATAAAAATTTTAACTTTAAAAAAAGAGAAAGAATTAGACCAACAGGACTCACTATCGGTGGAAATAATCTTTATTTAACAAATTCAGATGGAAATTTAATAGTTATAGGTTTAAGCGCTGGAAATGTTTTAAAAATTGAAAAAGTTGGCCGAGATTTAATATCAAAACCTTTAATATATAATGAAAATTTATTTATTGTTAAAAATGGCTCAATAACTCTATATGATTAATTATGTTTTTAAAATTTTTAGATAAAATAGGAAGAAAAAAAGTTGTTTTAGATAGGGGTCCCTCACATCCCAAGTACGATGAGGCTAAACCATGGATGAATAGATATTACCTTATCTTTAGACATAGACCGAAGTGGTTTCCGTTTAATATTCTAATTCATGAAATGTTAGCTGACGATCATGGCGAAGGTGTCCATAACCATACATTCCCATATATCACTATAATATTAAGAGGAGGATATTGGGAGACATTAAGCACAGGAAAATTTTGGCGACCACCTGGTTATATAGGTTTTAGATCTGCAAATAATTTACATAGAGTAGACTTAAAACCTGGGACGAAGCCTTTAACACTATTTATATCTGGTCCGTTTGGACTAAGGAAAGGACCAAGATCTGAATACGGAATTGATTTTAAAAGCAAAAAAAATTAATGTCTTTAAATCTTGAGGAAAAATTTAAAATTCACTGTAATACACAAAATCTAGAATTAAACCCAAATCAAATAATTTTAGTAAAAAAATTAGATAATTTTTACAAAGAAAATTTTAAAAGTACCTTATTAAATTTTTTTTCCAAACAATCCTCAAAAAAAAGTTTTTATCTTTATGGTGATGTTGGTGTTGGAAAAACTATGATTTTAGATTTTTTTTTTAATTTAGTTAATCAAAAAAAACAACGTGTTCACTTTAACGAATTTATGCTAAACTTTCATGACTTTGTTCATTATCATAAAGATAAAAATGAGGAAAATATAATTGCTGTATTTGTAAAAGATTTAAAATCAAGAGTTTCACTCATCTTTTTTGATGAATTTCAAGTTACCAACATTGTCGATGCTATGATATTAGGCAAACTATTTCAGGAAATATTTAATCAAAATATTAAGATTATTGTGACTTCAAATATAAAAATATCAGAGCTATATAAAGATGGGTTACAAAGGGATCAGTTTAAGCCCTTTATCCAAATAATGCAGGAAAAATCAACAGAACATAAACTTGTAATTGAAGATGATTATAGAAAAAATAAAGAAAACAAAAAACAAAGATATTTCTCTCCTTTAAACCAAGAAACTAATTTTAAGATAAATAAGTTTGCTAGAATAATTACCAAAAATAAAGAATTATCTTCTAAAGTTTTGAATATTAAAGGTAGGAATTTTGAAATAAAAAATTTCTATGAGGGGATATCAAAATTTCATTTTGATGATTTATGCAATCAAAATTTAGGAGCTGAAGATTATTTAAAAATTGCTGAAATCTCCAATTTTGTAATTATTGAAAACATACCAGAATTTAATGATATCAACTCAAATCAACAACATAGATTCATAACCCTTATTGATGTAATTTACGATAAAGATAGAGCACTAGCAGTAACCGCAGAACAAAGTTTAGAAAAATTGTCTAGTTCAAAGTCTTTGGAAAAACCATTCAAACGTACAATTAGTCGATTATTTGAGTTAACATCAAAAGATTTTTAATATGAAACAGGAATTCTATAATTTAGAAATAGATACCAATGGTCAAAGATTGTATGAATTTACCGACCAAACATTAAATTGGATTAAAAAAAATAATTTTAAAAATGGAATTTTAAATTTAAGTATTCAACATACGAGCGCCTCCATTATTGTTCAAGAAAATGCTGACCCAGAAGTGCAAACTGATTTAATTAATTATTTTGATAAATTAGTTCCAATGGATAACAAGTTATATATTCATACCACTGAAGGAAAAGATGATATGCCAGCACATATAAAATCTGCGCTTACCAATAATCAAATTTCATTAAGTGTAAAAAATAAAGAATTATTACTAGGTACTTGGCAAGGAATATATCTTTTTGAACATAGATTAAACCCTCAAACAAGAACTATAATTCATCATTTTTTTGGTGAAGGTTAATTTTTTAAGCTTTGGAAGGCTTTAAGAGCAGCAGCACGAGCTTCTTCATGAACGACAATCGGTTTTGGATAATTTTTTCCAATTATTGTATTGATCGCTTCTTGATACTTAGTTTCCATTTCCCAAGGTTTGTGAATAAATTTTTTTGGAACCTTTTCTAACTCTGGAACCCATTTTTTTACGTATGTGCCATCTTTATCAAATTTTTCTCCTTGCAAAATTGGGTTGAATATTCTGAAATAAGGTGCTGCATCAGCTCCGCAACCAGCAACCCATTGCCATTGAGCTACATTATTTGCTTTATTAAAATCTAATAAACAATTTCTAAAATGTTTTTCACCCTCAGTCCAATTTATTCTTAGATGCTTTACCAGAAACGAACCTACAACCATTCTTATCCGATTATGCATCCAGCCAGTTTCATAAAGTTCTCTCATCCCCGCATCAACAATCGGATAACCTGTCATACCTGATTTCCACGCTTTTAAATTTTTTTCACTTTTGACCCAAGGAAACTTATCAAACTCTTTTCTATAATTTCCTTTTAAGAATTCTGGGAAGTAATTGATTAAACTATGTGAAAATTCACGCCAACCTAGTTCATTTATATATTTTCTATAACCAATTCCTTTCGATTTAATCTCATCACACTTTTTCCAAATAGTATTTACATGAATTTGCCCATGTTTAATATAAGGAGATAATTTAGAAGTACCCTCGACAGAAGGATAATCTCTTGCAGTCCCGTAATCTTTAATCTTAGTATCAATTAGATTTTTTAGAATTTTTTTAGATTCTTCCTCTGATACCTTCCAATATTTTTCAAACTTTTTATACCAGTTTTTTCTTGGAAGAATATCTTTTGGCTCTATGCAATTTTTAAAAAACGTTAGTGACTTTGTTTTTTTTTTAATACTATAATTTTTACCTGGAGGTAGTCCTAAAAATTTTTGTTCAGCATTTTTCCAAAATGGGGTGAACACTTTAAAAGGTGTTCCATCGTTTTTAGTTACTTCTTGAAACTCATTTAAAATATTTCCTTTAAAATATTTATAATTAATCTGATTTTTAACGAAAATATCTCTAATTTTTTTTCCTTTTAAAATTACGTCTGGTTCGTAAATTTTATTCCAATATATCGAAATATTATCTTTTTTTTTAATTTTTGAAAATATATCTAGCTCATCACCAGCTAATATTTGAAGATTAATCTTAAACTTAGATAATTCAGACTTAAAGATTTCTAATGATTTTGAAAGCCACCATTTTTGTGCTTCTCTTTTGGCATCAAAGTCATTTTTGTTGTAAATGTATAGGGCAAGCACGCTCTCATGATTTTGAGTTGCGTAAGAAAGAGCAGGATTGTTTTCAATTCTAAAATCTTCTCTTATCCAAGTGATCGCTTTTTTTGTCATAAAAATATTATTTTCTACCTTTAGATAGCAGTTGTTGGTAGAGTTTAACATCTGCATTACCTTCGCATCCAATAACTAAGACATTTGAATTTTCATTAAGGCTTATTAATCTTCTAGCTTTTTGGTTGTTGCAAATTCCAATTAAAGCAATAATTCCCGGAGTAGCGCATTCACCACCCACAATTGAAGTTTTGCTGAACTTTTTATCTTTTAAGCCAGCTACTGTTTTAGCAACATTTTTATCTGAAATTGAGACACAACAATTACTAGCTTTTTTTAATATTTGCCAGGGCACAAGAGACATTTCATTACAGGACATACCAACCATAATGCTCTCTTTTTTTATTTTTATTTTTTTTAACTTATTATTTTTAATACTTTGAAGAACACAATCGGCTCTATCTGGTTCAACAATAATGATTTTTGGAATTTTTTTAAAATATTTTGCTACTCCAGCAACCAAACCTGCAGCTAAACCACCAACACCCGCTTGAAGAAATATATGAGTAATATACTGATTAGTTTGTTTAGAAATTTCTTTAATTAAAATAGAGTATCCCGCCATTGTTAATTGAGGAATGTACTTGTAATTTTTTGTAGACACATCTTGAACAATTTTCCAGTTATTTTTTTTTGAGAGTAATTGGCATTCTTTTAATGATGCTTCGTAATTTCCCCTTACTCTTATTACTTCAGCACCAAATTTTTTAATTTCTTTTACTCTTGTTTCACTCACATATTGACTAACAAAAATTTTACACTGCAATCTTAGTCTTTTTGCTGCCCAAGCTACAGATCTCCCATGATTGCCAGCTGTTGCTGATGAAACAATTATTTTGTCAGTTTTTTTTGAAATTTTTTCTACAGCATAAGCTCCGCCTAGAGCTTTAAAGGATTTTAAGTGAAATCGTTTTGATTCGTCCTTATAGAATATGTTCTTAAGTTGAAGTTTTTTATTTAGTTTATTTAATTTTAACAGAGGAGTTGGATTATATCCTTTCCATTTAGATATACTTTTGTGAGAATTGACTAACAAATTTGATGGTAAATATTTTAGAACATAATTTCTACTAAATTGAAAGTTTTTATTTAACAAGAATTTGGAATATTTCCATTTAAGATTTTGCATTTTAAATTTTTTTTATATTCAAACTATGAATAAACCTATATTAATATTTATACAAAGAAAAACTTTATGAAAAAAATATTAATTGTTGGTGGTGGTGCGATGGGTTCTGCTTTTTCAATCCCATGTTTAGAAAATAACAATAAAGTTATAATTACAGAGCCACATAATAAAGTTTTTATTAAAGATTTGGCTTCTAAAAAAAAATTTCATTCCTCTTTAAAAGTAAATTTACCTAAAAAATTAAAATTTAGAAATTATTCGAAAAATATATTCAGAGAAAAGTTTGATTTGATTGTAATTGCATTGAGTCTTGCTGGTATTGATTTTATTGGAAAAGAGTTGAAAGATTTAAAAATAAAAGCACCATTACTAGTTCTTACTAAAGGACTAAAATATGATAAAAAAAAAGAAAAAATATTAACTATTTCAGGGTTACTTAAAAATAATTATAATGTTGCTAATGTATCAGTTTTAAAAGGACCTTGTTTGGCTAAAGAATTAGCAAGAAAAAATAAGACAAGCGTAGTAGTAGCAAATAAGGATGTTAAGATTGCTAAATGGATTGGGAAACAAATATCTACTAGATACTACCTAACAGAATTTTCTAAGGATGTTACTGGAGTAGAAATTTGTTCAGCAATAAAAAATATATATGCAATGATAATAGGCTCAGGTCAAAATTTTAATACTGCATCAGATTTATTCCAAAAAAGTGTAAATGAAATGAAATTTTTAATAAAATATTTTAAAGGAGATGAGTCAACGATATTGGGGCTTGCTGGTATTGGTGATTTATATGTAAGTGCTGTGGGAGGAAGAAATAGCAAAATGGGAGATTTTTTGGGTAAAGGTTTTACATTTTCAGCAGCTAAAAAAAAGTTTATGCCAAAAGATACAGTGGAAGGTGAGCAATTAGCTAGAGAAATTGCCCCTTACATTTTAAAAAAAATTAATAAAAAAAATATACCATTGATGGCTCATTTGTTAAAAACGATACTAAACAATAAAAAAATTTAGCCAATTAGAAAGTTATTTTCTACAAGCAATCCGATGATAATTCCAACTATCAACGCAAAAATTAATTTTTTTTTATCCACTTTTTAGGTCTTTTTACTAAGAGAAGACTTTAAATTTGTAGATGATGGGAGTTTTGTCCTCCATTTCTGTTTTATGTTTTCCCATAATTTTGCCATTCCTAAAGGTTCATAAATCATAAATATAATCATTAGTAGACCAAATATTACCTGTTCAATTGACGAAATAATTGTGGCATCAATTGCTCCATGAAATACATTGTTTCCAATAGCATTTAACAGAACTGGAAAAAGCAAAATGAATGCTGCTCCTATAAAAGCACCATTAATAGTACCAAGTCCTCCAAGAATGCACATAAATAAGATTTTAAAAGATAATTTGATATCAAAGGCAACGGGCTCCAGAGACTTTAAATAGCAAAATGCAAAAAGAGCTCCGGCTACACCACAATAGAAAGCACTGATAGCAAATGCTTGAACTTTGGTTCTTAATAATGAAACGCCCATAGACTCTGCAGCAATGTCCATATCTCTAACTGCCATCCAATTTCTACCAGTACTACCTCTAGCCATGTTCATGGCTAATAAGGTTAAAATTGTAGTAACAGCTAAACATACAAAATACATTGCTAATGGAGTTGTAAATGGTTTTCCTAGGATAACTATATCTTGTGCAGTTATGATCCCTGATGAGTCATAGTTTTTGAACCAACCAAATTTATCTATCATCCATATAATAAAAAACTGTGAAGCTAATGTTGCTACCATAAGATAAATTCCTCTTACTTTTAAACTAGGTAGACCAAACAAAATTCCAAAAGCTGCAGCAATTAAACCTGAAACTATTAGAGAGCCTACAAAACCAAGATCTGGCACTCGTAAAATAAGATTGAACATAGCGAAAGCTCCTGCAGCCATAAAACCAGCGGCACCCAAAGCTAACTGCCCTGTGTAACCCATTACAATTTGTTGTCCAATAGTAGCTAAAGCCAAGCAAAGCCAAGGAATTAATATGGAAGTATACCAATATTCTGTTTTAATAAACGTTGGTATTATTAATACACTCAAAATCATACAAACAGCTAAGTTGATTAAATCTTTTTTTGTGTAAGTCATAAAAACTGGTTTCATAAATTAAACTCTCCTAATAATTTTTTCTCCAAATAAACCTTCCGGTCTATATAATAAAAAGAATATTGCTAATACGTAAGGAGCCCAACCTTCAATTGCGCCACCAAAAAACGGTCCAATGTATACCTCTAATACTTTCTCTACTGCACCAATAATTAAGCCTCCTATAATGGCTCCTGGGATAGATGAGAAACCACCTATAATTAAAACTGGCAAAGCTTTTAATGCAAGATCAACAAGAGCAAATTGAACACCGGCTCTTGCACCCCACATACATCCTGCAACTAATGCTACAACCCCTGCCGCAGACCAAACCAATAACATTATATGTTTTAAAGGAATTCCTATTGAGCTCGCGGCTCCTGGATCATCTGCAACAGCTCTCAAGCCTAATCCAATTTTTGTATATTTGAATAATAAAAACAAACTGATAATCATTATAGCTGCAACTAATCCAGCTGTGATATCAAGGGCGCTAATAAATAATTTTAAGTTATCAGCGATCCACGGCACTGGAAAATCTCCTATACCTAAATCTAATCTTCTTACTTCAACTCCCCATGCTGCTTGGGCTAATCCCTCTAAAACGTAACCAAGACCAATAGTGGCCATTAATACAGTATCCTCACTAGCATTCATAAGTGGTCTTAAAACTAATCTTTCAGTACACAAACCAACTACTACCATCAAAAGAGCTGCCAAAATAAATGCAGGTATAAAAGGTATGTTAAAATCTTGCATGAAACCACAAAAAGCAAGAACCGAGAAAAAAACCATAGCTCCTTGTGAGAAGTTAAAAGTTGCTGAAGCTTTAAAAATTAGAACGAATCCTAAAGCAACTAGAGAGTACATTGTACCAGCAAGCAAACCACCAACTAAAACTTCCATAAAAAATAGTAATTCTTCAACCATATCTTTATCCTAGTGTTCTACTCCTAAATAAGCGTCTATTACTTTTTGATTTGATCTAACTTCATCAGGTGTGCCATCGCCAATAACTTTACCATAATCAAGCACAACAACTCTATCCGATATATCCATAACTACTCCCATATCATGCTCAATAAGAACCATAGTTGTACCTAATTCATCATTTACTTTTAAAATAAATCTACACATGTCTCTTTTTTCTTCAACATTCATACCAGCCATAGGCTCATCTAATAAAATTATTGTAGAGTCTGTTGCAAGAGCACGACCTAATTCAACTTTTTTTTGTAGTCCATAAGGAAGTTTTCCAACTGGTGTATCTTTAATATCTTCAATCTCTAAAAAACTGATTATCTCTTCAGATCTCTCTCTGTTAAGTTTTTCCTCTTTTTTTACTTTCGGAAGTTGTAAAGCGACCTCAAGAAAATTTGTTTTTGTGTGAAGTTTTCTGCCAACTAAAATGTTATCTAAAACAGACATTCTTTTAAAAAGAGCTAAGTTTTGAAAAGTTCTAGATAAACCCATTTGAGCCATAATATTTGGAGTGATATTTGATATTTGTTGTCCCCTAAACGAAACAGTTCCTTGTTGAGGTTTATAAATTCCATTAATGCAATTTAACATTGAGCTTTTTCCAGCTCCATTAGGTCCAATAATTGCTCTAACTTCGTGCTCAAGTACATTGAAAGAGGTATCTGTTATTGCCTTAACACCACCAAAAGAGAGAGAGATATTATTTACCTCTAATATTGGTTTTCCTATCTTAAATTTTCTTTCGAATGCCATCTTTTTTTAGTTGCTTCTTTTTTTTGTTAAACTCTCTTCTTTAAGAACATCTCTAAAATTTTTTCTACCTTTCTTTGAAATTCCTAAATATAATTCTTTGACTTTATCATCATTTAATAGACTTTCTGCGGTCCCATCTAACATAACTCTCCCTGTTTCAATGATATAGCCGTAATCTGAATTTTTAAGTGCAACGTTAGTATTTTGTTCAGCAAGTAAAATACTTACGCCCTCTTTGGTATTTAATTCTTTTACAATATTAAAAATCTCAGCAACTAATTGAGGTGCAAGACCCATTGTTGGCTCATCTAATAATAACATTTTAGGTTTAGCCATCATCGCTCTTGCTACTGCTATCATTTGTTGCTCTCCACCCGAGGTAAATGCTGCTTGACTTTTTCTTCTTTCTTTAAGTCTTATGAAATAAGTGTAAATTTTCTCTAATTCTTGATTAATATCACCTTTGGATAATTTTCTTGAATATGCTCCTGAGATTATATTTTCTTCTACAGTAAGGTGACCAAAACATCTTCTACCTTCTAGCACTTGTACCATTCCTAACCCAACCATTTGCGAAGGAGTTTGTTTATCTATTGCGTTCCCATCATACTCAATTGAACCGTTTGTGACCTTGCCTCTTTCTGAAGCTAACATAGTTGAAACTGCTTTTAGAGTAGTGCTTTTACCTGCACCGTTTGCTCCTAATAATGCAACTACTTTTCCTTTAGGAACTTTTAAAGATACGTCGTGTAAAGCCAAAATAACATTGTCATATCTGACTTCAATATTCTTTATATCTAGAATGTTAGCTGAAGTGTTATTCATTAAGCTTTCTTTTTATACTAAATTAAATTTTATTTAAAAGGGGAGTTTAAAAATTAATAATTTAAACTCCCCTTTTGATTGGTATTAATTTATCTCTAAATTAATTAACCGCATTTTTTCGGTGTAATGTTGTTCTCTTTAGCAAACTTAGCTGCAGATGCCTCAACTAGACCTCTAATAAATGCAGGATCGCCTGGAGCTTCCCAACCAGTTACCTGATTGAATTTATCTCCATCCCACTGCATGACAGCAAATTTACCCGCACCTTCATGATTCGCACATGAAATAGCGAATGGTGCAAGCATACCACCAACACCAAGTTCTTTAAGTTTAGCTTCAGTCATGTTTAAAGCCTCATAACCATCTCTAAACTCAGCACCAGTTACTGCTTTACCAACTTTGTTATGCATCTTTTGAGCATTTTTCAATGCTTCAATCCACATAACAGCAGCACCTAGTCCCCTATTCCAGTAAACTGAACCAATCCTGTTTGGATCAGCTAAGTTACCTTTTCCAGAACCATATACTTTATCTTTGATAGCTTTAACTAATGGATATTCTCCTGGCAAAGCATTAGCAACAGCATAAGTTCCCTTAGCTGCATCACCTGCTGGATACATATCCTCTTCGGCAGCACCAAATGTTACATACATCATTCTATCTCTTGGGAAATTAATTCTAGCAGCATTAGTCATTGCTGTTGAATTCATTCCAGAACCTGCTCCCCAGAAAGTTACCCAATCAGGTTTTTCTTTTCTGATTTGCAGCCACTGAGATTGTTGTTCTAGACCTGGAGGTGGAATTGAAATTTCAACTAATTTCATTCCCCAGTCAGAAGTTATTTTTCTCATTGCTGGTAATGGCTCTCTTCCGTAAGCAGAGTCAATGTGTAAATGAACGATTTTTTTACCTTTCATCTTATCGATTCCGCCTTCGATTTGTGCCATAAATTTTAATTTAACAGCTATTTGTGACCAGTAATGACTTGCAGCATTAAATACCCAAGGCCATACTCTTCCATCAGCACCGTCAGTTCTTCCATAACCATACTGAGCTAACACAACATTGTCTTTTGCCATACGGTTAATAACTGCATATGCTCCTGGTGTTCCCAAAGTATCAAACACAACTATTCTTTGACCATCTTTTTCAAGTAGTCTTTGATAACACTCAACTGTTTTTACAGCATTGTACTCAGTTTCACATTCTTGCCATGTGAGCATGACTCCATTCACTCCACCTGTCATATTGACATAATTTAAGTAATCAATTTGTGCACCGTAATAACCAGTTCCCATCGCTGAGTAAGGTCCAACACGGCTACTTGCTATTGGAAAGTATTGAGTTTCAGCTCCAAATACTTTCTGAGGTAAAGCGATTGATGAAAATAAAGCTACTACTACTATAAGAGTAGAACTTAGCTTTTTAAACATTCTTGCTAACATAATTCCTCCCTCGTTTTTGCTATGTTAATCATTCTTATTTGATATGATCTAATCACATGACTTTAAATACTTCAATAAATAATCTTAAAATTAAATTTTCAATTTTTTAGGCTTTATTTTATTTAAAGAACAACTTGAGATTGTACTATTAATTTTTTTGAAAATTTATGAAAAAGTAAATTTAAATTTTATGAAAAAAATACTTATTGTTGAAGGAAACATTAAAGAGGAAAATAAAAACTTCTCTAATGCAGGTATTCAAACACATACCGAGAGCTTAAAAGATAGCTTATTTTATTTGACCAACGATTTAGAACTAGATGTGGTAAATCCATCTTCAGATACAGATATTCAAAATTTCAATAATAACTTAGAAAAATATGATGGGTTGATTTGGGGAGGAAGTAGTTTGAATATCTATAATGATACTCCTGAAATTAGAAAACAAATCGAATTTATGAAAAATTGTCAAAATAAAGTTAAAAATATTTTAGCAATTTGTTGGGGTATGCAAGTAGCCGTCACAGCTGCAGGTGGCAAGGTTAAAAAAGCAAATAACCCACATATTGGAATAGCGAAAGAAATTGAAATAAATAAAAAAGGATTGAGTCATCCTCTTTATGAAAATAAAGATATGAAATTTAATTCTCCAGCTTTTAATTTTGATGAAGTTGTGAAATTACCTAAAAATGCGGTTTGTTTGGCATCAAATAAATTTAATAAAGTTCAGAGTTTGTATTTTGAAATTGGTAAAACAAAAATTTGGGGTTTACAATACCATCCTGAAATAACATATGAAAAAATGATAAGTTTAATTGAGTTCAGAAAGAAAAGACTAATTGAGTATAGAAAAGTGTTTAAAAACGAAAATGAAATTAAAAATCATATTTCATTTATAAAAAAAGAAATTCTACTGACTAAAAACGAAAAAAGAACACTTGAACTTAAAAATTGGCTAAGTTCATTAAATTAAAACAAACCTTCAATTTGGCCTTTTTTGTTTAATTTAATATTATTAGCAGCTGGGACTTTTGGTAATCCTGGCATAGTCATTATTGATCCACAAACAACAACTACAAACTCTGCTCCCGATGACAACCTTACCTCTCTGATTTGTATCTCATGGTTTACTGGGGCACCTTTAAGTTTAGGATCTGTAGAAAAACTATATTGTGTTTTTGCTATACAAACTGGTAAATGTCCATGACCATTACTTTCAAAGTTTTTTAATTGTTCTTTAACTTGATCGTTAGCTATAATTTTATTTGCCCTATAAATTTTTTTTGTGATTATCTCAATTTTGTCCCACAATTTTAATTTATCTTTGTATAAAAAATTAAACTTACTTTTTCTATTTTTACATATTTTAACTACTTTTTTTGCAAGATCCCTAGTACCATTTCCACCTTTAGCCCAATGTTTGCATTCACTTACGTCAACTTTTATTTTTTTACAAAAATCTAAAACAGTTTTTATTTCATTATTAGTATCGAGTGCAAAATGATTGATGGCAACAATTGGCTCTAAACCAAATTTTTTTACGTTTTCAATGTGTCTTTCTAAGTTAACCAATCCTTTCTTTAAGGCATTTATGTCTTCTTTTTTTAAATCTTTTTTTTCGATACCACCATGCATTTTAAGCGCTCTCACAGTTGCAACAATAACCACACAACTAGGAGCTAATCCTGACTTTCTACATTTGATATTTAAAAATTTTTCAGCTCCAAGATCAGCACCAAAACCAGCTTCAGTCACTACATAATCAGATAATTTTAAGGCCGCTTTTGTTGCGATAACAGAATTGCATCCATGAGCAATATTTGCAAAAGGTCCTCCATGAATGATTGCTGGGTTATTTTCTAAACTTTGAGTTACATTTGGTCTGATTGCTTCTTTAAGCAAAACTGTCATGGGACCATGAGCTTTGAGATCCCTTGCGTATAATGGTTCTCCATTCTTATTATAAGCAAATGTAATGTTGCCAATTTTTTTTTCTAAATCTTTTATATCATTAGACAAACAGAAAATTGCCATTACCTCAGAGGCCACTGTAATATCAAATCCATCAATTCTTTTGAAATTTTTGGCAACTCCATTAGTGTTAATGTCAATAAATCTAAGTGCACGATCATTCATATCCATTACACGTTTCCAAACAATTCTATTTTCATCTATATTAAGCTTATTTCCCCAATAAATATGATTATCAATTATAGCCGACAGCAGATTATGCGCTGATGTAATTGCATGAAAGTCACCAGTAAAATGTAAGTTTATTTGTTCCATCGGAACTACTTGCGCGTAACCACCTCCAGCTGCACCACCTTTCATTCCAAAAGAGGGACCTAAACTTGGTTCTCTGAGACAGACAATGGATTTTTTTCCTATTTTATTTAGTCCATCGCTTAAACCAACAGATGTAGTGGTTTTTCCCTCCCCAGCTGGTGTTGGTGTTATTGCCGTCACTAAGATTAAATTACCATCTTTTTTTTTCTTTAATTTTTCTAAGAACTCAAAATTAATTTTTGCAATATGTCTACCCATCGGACTAAACGCGCTACTTTTATCCGGAACTTTTATTTTAGCTAAAATTTTATTTATAGGTTTCATTTTAGCTTTTCGAGCTATTTCAATATCTGATTTAATTCTAGTCATTTTTTTTATATTGTGATTAAAACATTTTTTTTGAAGCTTTAAAATAAATAATAATTTTTAATTTCTGGTGGCAATATAAACACCTATAGAGGTTATAATGAAACCTATAATATCTAAGTTTGTTAAATTTTCATTTAAAAAAAACCATGCCATTAAAGCTGAAGTAGCTGGAATTAGAAAAAAAACTGAAACTGTCTTACTAGCTGAATTTTTTTTTATTAAAAACATTAATATTGTAAATGCTCCAAAAGAAACAAGAAAGATTTGATGACTCATTGCTAGCAAAAATGTTTTATTAAAATCAATATACGGATCAATAAAAAAGAAAATTATTAAAATGTGGAATAAACAACCACCAATGGCTTGATAAAAGTTATTCACTGATAAAGGCAAATTTGTACTTAGTTTCTTTTGCCAAATGGTAGAAAAGGTTATTGACAATAGAGCAATTAAAGTTGCAACTAAACCCAGTAAAGGAATTCCTGAACCAATATCTATTCCTAATACTAACAAAGCACCAACAAATCCCAAAAACCCTCCAATCCATTGCTTTAGTGTTATTTTTTCATTTAAAAAAGGTCCGCTTAGAATATTGGTCAAAATAGGCTGAAGTGTCACTATTAAAGCAGCTAAACTAGTTGGCATTCCAATCGAAATTGAATAAAAAACACCTCCCAAATATAGCCCATGAAATAATACGCCACTAAGAATTGATTCTATTAGATATCTTTTATTTATCAAAATTGATTGTTTAAGATAAATTGAAAATGATAAAAAACCTAAACCTACAAAAAAAAATCTAAATGCTAACGCTGTAAAAGGATCACTATTATCAATAATTGGTTTTGTAGTAATAAATGCAGAAGACCAAAGTAAAACAAATATGAGTGGAAATATTTTGACCATTCCGCGTCTTATAAATTATTTAATCTATAATATTAAGTATTATTAATTTGTTTTGTTTCGTCTCTTTACACCATAATTCATAACTTTCACACATTCTCCACAAATGGTCGAAGGCTCTTTGAGAAATTTTAAGGGGATAGTGGTTTTTTGCATAATATAATTCAGGAAATTGAATTAATTGATTAATTGATAAATTTTTTTGAATATGAAGTAATTTTAAAGTTTCTTCTGGCACTTTTTTTTTTGATATCTTATCAATTAATTCATCATGGAATTTTCCACTGCTTATCTCTTTGTAAGTTTTTGATCCAATAAAGTTTTCAATTGCATTGACTGTTGTTAGGTCAGGATTTTTTTTCTTGATCTCGCATACTTTCGAGTAAATTGTTTCTGCAACCAGTAACACATAAGGTTTTTCTTTGGTTAGCATTATCTACTTTGATATTTCTTCATAGCAGCGTTAGCTAAAATCAAATTTGGGTCTAAAAATATTTTTGATGACTTGATTGTCGTAAATGGTTTATAGGCGAAAATAGCAATAGGGAGTTCTGTACAACCAAGAATAATTTTTTTACATTTTTTTTTTATTAAATAATTAATTGCTGGTTTAATAGCTTTACTAGCTAATTTCACTTTTCCCATTTTTACAAGTTTAATAGCTTTATTTACAGACTTACTTTGGATAGAATTATTCGGGAACACTAAATTATAATCTTTATCAAAAAACTTGTTATAAATACCTGTTTTTAAAGTTCCCTCTGTAGCAAGTAAACCAATAAAGGAATGTTTTCTACATTTTTTTTTAGCATAGACAAAAACTTCTTTAGGCATATTTAATATCGGTAAGTTAATTCGTTTTTTTAAGTCATCATACCAATAATGAGCTGTATTACAGGGTATGACTATAAATTTACAATTACTTTTTTTTAAAAGGTTACAACCATAAATTAAACTTTTTAAGACAGATAAATATTTTTGTTTAGTTTTTTTATTACTTATTTTGTTTGATAGCTTGCCAGTATGAATACCAATTGACTCAGGTCTACCAGGTATATTTGACTTGTTGTAAAGTAAAAACAATGGGTAATCTTGATCGATTTTACCTCTATATAAAATTGCAAGCTTATTACAAAAATCTAGACCTGCTTGGGTACCCATTCCACCTAAAATGCCAATCATAAATTATTTTCTAAATTTTGTTTGTAGAATAATTTATTGGCTATAAAAATAAATTATTTTCAATTAAAAAAATTAATTAAATTTATAGCCAATCAAATTATGTGAAAATTATGCAGTTTTTAAGTTAACTGCTGAAGGACCTTTAGGACCATCTTGTGAGATTAATCTTTCTGCTAACTGAGCTGCTCTTTTTGGGTTTGACTCGTCATCATAATAAATGATTTCAAACTTATAAGTTTTTCCACCAACTTTAACACCACCCATGCTATTAATTCTGTCGACAGCCATGTTGTAGCCGTTTTGTGTATGAACACCATTAGATGAATATTTTCCAGTTAATGAAATAGCAGCACCTAAAACAATTTTATCACCAACTACTTTTGCAAATGAAACAATTGAAGTTGAAAGTAAAATTGCTACTGCAGAAATAAAACTCAAGATTATTTTGTTTATTTTCATTTTATTTCCTTCTGTTATTAATTAATTAATTCTTAATTAAATAAATAATTTAAAGCTATTGCAAGAGGCAAAAACAACTTTAGATGTATTCTAATATTGTTGTGTAACAATAATAATTAGGGCAATGATTACCAAAACACTCGCTGAGATTGTATTAATTGTTTTTGGATTTGCTTTGATCCATGTGATTAATCTTTGTGCAAGCAAAGCATAACCGATCAAAGAAACAAAATCTAAAACAACATAAGTTGTTATCAAAATAAAAAATTGAACGATATAATTCGTATTAAAGTCAATAAACTGGGGAAATATTAAAGGAAAGAATAACCATGCCTTAGGACTTGTTCCTGCAACTAAAAAACCATCTTTGTAAAAAGAAAAAACACTTTTGGTGCTAATTATTTTTGAATTTACATCTTTTGGTGAAGATTTGTACACATCATAAGCCAAATACATTAAATAAATTACCCCAACCCACTTAAAAAAATTTAAAAAGTTTGGATTATCAGACAAAAAAGTTCCGATAACAAAAATTACTAAAGTTGCTTGAAATAAATTCGCGGTAACATCACCTAAAGCTGTCCAAATACAACTTCTAACACCATAATTCATCGAATAAGAAATAATAACTATCCGAGGTGTACCCGGTGTAATGAATAGAAAAATTATGATCTGTAAAAAAAGGATAAAATCTAGGGGGAGCATAAAAAAAAAGATAGTCCTAAAAAACCGGGAGCTAAAGATGGCTAAGTAGGACTATCAAATCACAATATAGCAGATCCTAAAAAAAATGCATTATTGATTTTTTTCAAATATAAAGGATTTATGAAAAAAAAAGGTCACAGGCCAGTTACCCGAGTCAAAAATCCAGAGCCAAATCATGAAGATCCAGATTGGGTCATCTGGGCAGCCTGGGCCGACAGGATCACTTTTGAAGATATCGAAAAAAAAACTGGCTACCGTGAATCTGATGTTATTAAGATAATGAGAAAATCTCTCAAACCATCCTCATTTAGATTGTGGAGAAAAAGAGTTCATCAAAAAAGTATCAAACACAGAAAAAAATTTGAATATTCAAGAAAACAAATTACTAGTAAAATTAAAAAAGGTGATTATCTATAACTTATGAAAAAAATTACAATCTATACAGGTCCCATGTGTAATTATTGTGAAGCGGCTAAAAGATTGCTGACAAGAAACAATGCACCTTATGAAGAAATTGATGTTGCAAAGGTCGACGGTGCAAAAGATGAAATGATTCAAAAAACAAACGGTAAAAGAACAATTCCTCAAATTTTTTTTGATGAACAGCATATCGGTGGATATGATGAGGTTAGAGCACTAGAGAAAGAAAATAAACTTCAAGATCTTTTAAAATAATATTTCAAAAAACTTTTCTTAAGTTTAA
>CACIGI010000014.1 GCA_902586125.1 uncultured Pelagibacteraceae bacterium
CAAGAATAATATTTGAATTTTTTTTACTTAAACTCTTTAATTGTTGAATTAAATCATCCAACCATTGTTTCTTATATTTATATTTATCCGTATCTACAGGATTTCCATTAGGTGTATAAATATTTATTAATTGAATATTTTTCTTCTTATACTCCAGTTCAGCTGAAATTATTCTTGATTGCTTTAGTTTATCTTTGATTAAGTCAGTTTTAATATTTTTTAATTTACCCTTAGATATAATCGCAACCCCATTATAACTTTTTTGGCCAAATACGTGACTTTCATAATCCATTGCTGAAAAATCATCATAGGGAAAATTTACATCCTCTGTTTTGATTTCCTGCATCATTAGGATATCTGGTTTATATTTTAAGAGATAACTTTTGATATTATCTATACGAGCTCTCACAGAATTTACATTCCATGAAGAAATAATCATTAAAGAGAAAAAGAAACACCACAACCACAAGATGACTTAGTTTGTGGATTTGTTATTTTAAATTGTTCACCAATTAATTCTGAAACATAATCAACTTCAGAGCCTTTTAATAAATCTGCTGAAGTTTTATCAATTAAAATATTTTCAAAGTTTAAATCATCTTTTGATTTTTCTTTATCAAAAGTGAATTCGTATTGAAATCCTGAGCAACCACCACCTTTAATAGCGATTCTAAAAAAAGACCCTTTATCTTTTTTAGACAGCAAAACATTGATCTGTTTTAGTGCTTTATCAGTAAATTTAATTTCTTTAATCATAATTGATCACTGGTATTAGTAATATAATACTTAATATTTTATTTTAAAGGATGAAAAAATACTCAAAGATAGGTCAATTCAAAAGTAAAGGTAGGATATTTAAGGAATCTTTGTCAAAATATAGATCACCTTATCAAAGAGATAGAGATCGTATTATTCACAGCGCTTCATTTAGAAGATTGAAACATAAAACACAGGTATTTGTTAATACTGAAGGGGATCATTATAGAACTCGAATTACTCATTCTATGGAGGTTGCTCAAATAGCAAGATCCATCGCTAGATATTTCAGTTTGAACGAGGACTTAGCAGAAACACTCAGTTTAGCGCACGATTTGGGCCACACTCCTTTTGGTCATGCAGGTGAAGATGCTTTGAATGAATGTATGAGCATTCATGGAGGGTTTGATCACAATTTACAAACATTAAGAATTGTTATGTTTTTAGAAAATAAGTATTTGAAATTTAGTGGCTTAAATCTTTCTGTTGAAACATTAGAGGGACTCTTAAAACACAATGGTCCAGTCGAAGATTTTCATTTAGTTGATGAATTAATAGGTGTTAAAAAATTTAAAGAAATGATTAATTTTAATACCTTTCCTTCACTAGAGGCCCAAATTTCATCTATATCTGATGATATTGCTTATAATAACCATGATATACAAGATGGCATTAAAGCAAATCTATTCAGATTAGAAGAGTTAGTAGAAATAGATTTTTTTAAAAATATTTATAGAAAATATAAAAAAAAGATTAACAAAAAAAATTACAAGATTGCAACTTACCAGATTATAAGAGATTCAATTGACATAATGATCAAAGATTTAATAAGTAATACCATCAAGAATCTTAATCAAAATAAAATTAAAAGTAGAAATGATTTGAATAAAACTGATTTTCTTATGGTTGATTTCTCTGATAAAATTAAAAATTCTGATAATGAAATTAGGTATTTTTTAAGGTCCAAAATGTACAATAATAAGAATGTGCTAAATAAAAATAACAAAGGTAAATTAATAATTAAAAAATTGTTTGCCAAAATAAGTAAAAATCCAGCAAATTTTATTTCAAAAGAACATTTATCTAAAAACAAATATCGATCAGTTTCTGATTTTATTTCTGGTATGACTGATAGATATGCTATCAACCTTTATAACGATATCAAATGAACATTTTTGATCAATACTTAGATAAAATAAAAAAAATTATTTTAGATTTATCGAAAAAGGGAAAAATAATTTTGCCAGATAATTTAGATGGAATAAACACAGAAATTCCACCTGAGAAATTTAATTGTGACATCTCTACAAATGTTGCAATGGTTTTGTCAAAAATAAATAAAAAGCCCCCTTTGGAATTAGCTGAAACCTTAGCAAAGAGTATTGAAAATGAAGACAAGTCAATAAAAGAGGTATCAATCGTAAAACCTGGATTTATAAATATTAAATTTCAACCTGTGTTTTGGACAAATTTTTCAAAAGAAATTATTAAGAACGCTAAAACATTTGGAATAAATACAAATGAGCAAAAGAAAAATTATTTAATTGAATTTGTTTCTGCTAATCCAACAGGGCCTTTACATGTGGGTCATTGCCGAGGTGCCATTTTAGGAGATGTAATTTCAAATGTTTTATCATTTAATAATCATAAAGTTACTAAAGAATATTATGTAAATGACTATGGCAATCAGATAATTAATTTCACAAAATCAGTATATTTTAGAATAAGAGAAATTAAATTTAATGAAAATTTTCCAACAGATAATGAAGATCTTTATCCTGGTGAATATTTAATTGAGTTTGCTAATAATATTATTTCTTCAAATCCAAAAATAGATTTTACTAATTACGATGCAATATCTGAAAAATTAACTAGCCTTTCTATAGACGAGGCAATAAAATTAATTAAAAAAAATCTTAGTAGCCTTGGTATAATTCACGATAATTTCGTTAGTGAAAAAAAATTAGTGCTTAATCAAGAAGTTGAAAAAGTAGTAGAAAATCTTCAAAAAAATAAATTTGTTTATAAAGGTAAAATTAAAGCTCCAGCTGGTGAGGATGATGATAATTGGGTTAAAAGAGAACAATTACTTTTCAAATCAACTGATTTTGGTGATGACAAAGATAGAGCATTACAAAAATCTAATGGTGCTTGGACTTATTTTGCCAGTGATGTTGCCTACCATAAAAATAAACTGGATAGAAAGTTTGACTACTTAATAAATATTTTAGGCGCGGATCATGCGGGTTATATTAAAAGAATTACATCCTCTGTTGATGCTTTATCGAACTCTAAAGGAAAACTTATTTGTAAAGTTAGTCAACTTGTAAAACTTATAAAGGATAAAAAACCATTCAAAATGTCAAAACGTAAAGGTGATTATATAACTGTTGATGATTTAATTAATGAAGTTGGAAAAGATGCTACACGCTTTATAATGTTGAACAGAAGTAATGATGTCGAACTTGATTTTGATTTTGATAATGTAATTGAAAAATCAAAAGACAATCCTTTGTATTATGTACAATATTGTTATGCTCGAATTTCATCTGTTTTTAGACATCTGGAAATAGATTTAAAAAAAGATTTAAAGATTGATGAATATAATTTTGAGTATTCTGACCATGAAATAAACATCTTAAAAAAAATATCTGAGTGGCCTAAGTGCATCGAAATATCAAGTAAGAAGCTAGAACCACATAGAATTCCAGTTTATCTTTATGAACTAGCTTCTCTCTTTCATTCTTACTGGAACTTGGGAAAAGTTAATCCTGAAAAAAGATTTATAAATGAGAATAAGAAGATATCGAATGACAAATTAGTTTTATTAAAACTTATATCAAATGTTGTTAAATCCGGGATGAATATTGTAGGTGTGTCTGCTCCTGAGAAAATGTAATGTTTAAAGAAATCAAATATATTATTTTTGTTTTTATTATTGGTCTTTTTATTTTTTTTACAGCAAAATATTATTTTTCTGATGCCTATAAAAAAAAATCTTATAGATCACTCAACAATATCGAGAACAAGATAAATACTTATTCGGAAAAATTACCAATTTTAGAAGATGATACGAAAAATATTATTGAATACGTTGAGCAAACAAACAATAAAAAAAAGAAAAAATTTAATTTTTGGAAATTATTAGAAAATAATGAATAAACGTCGATCATTCATTGTTGGTATCAAATCAACAAAACTTTCAGCAAAAGAAAAATCTTTTTTTAAAAAATATAAACCTTGGGGAGTTATCTTATTTACAAGAAACATTAAAAATATAGATCAAACAATAAAACTCACCACGTCAATAAGAAAATTATTCAAAGATAAAAAATATCCCATTTTAATTGATCAAGAAGGGGGTAAAGTTAATCGGTTAAAAAATATTATATCATTTGATAATTTGACTTCAGAATTTTTTGGAAAAAAATATGTTAAAAATGTAAATGAATTTAAATTTTATTATAAATTATTTATTGACAAAACTTCATATTTGTTAAAATCTCTTGGTATTAATATTAATACTTCCCCTGTTTTAGATTTAAGAATTAAAGGTGCATCAAATGTCATTGGGAATAGATCTTTTTCCAATAATCCTAAAATTGTATCTAATATAGGAGATTATTGTATCAATTATTTCCATCAAAATGGTATTGGAACAGTCATAAAGCATATTCCAGGACATGGTCTTGCAAAAGTAGATAGTCACCATTTTACTCCGATGGTAAATAAAAAATTGAGTTATTTAACCAAGAAAGATTTTCTTCCATTTAAAAATAAAAAAACTTTTTTTGCTATGACCGCTCACATAATTTTTACTCAAATAGACAAAGAAAATTGTGTTACTCACTCAAAAAAATTTATTAAATTAATTCGTAATAAAATTGGTTTTAAAGATATTTTGATTTCTGATGATTTATCTATGAAAAGTCTTAAGGGTAATTTAAAAGAAAATACAATCAAAACGTTTAGCGCAGGTTGTAATTTAGCCTTACATTGTAATGGAAATTTAAATGAAATGAAAATTGTGGGAAATAATTCACCATTGATAAATCCTTTTCTCATTAAAAAAACATCACAATTTTACAAAATTTTAAGTTAATATTGATTGATGATCGAAAATGATTCTGAACTTTTTAAAGTAGATGTTGAAAATTATAATGGACCATTAGATGTTCTTTTAGATCTTGCAAAAGCTCAAAAAGTTAATCTTGAAGATATATCTATTACAAAATTAGCAGATCAGTTTCATGATTTTATTACTCAAGAAAAAAAATTAAATTTAGAGATTGCTTCAGAATACTTATTAATGGCAACATGGTTAGCATATTTAAAATCAAAATTACTATTACCAGGCACCCCTGAAGAAGAGTTTAAAGTTCAAGAAGTAGCTGAAAAATTAAAACTTCAACTTAAGAAACTCGAATTAATAAGGTTATTATCTGAACAGATGCTTAAAAGAAAAAGATTAGGAAGAGAAATTAGAACTAGAGGTATGAGAGCAGGCATAAGGCCAATATACAATAGTGAGTATAAATTAAATTTATTTGATCTCATGAAAACATATTCTACTATAATTATGACTAAAGATTTTCAGAGAATTAATATTCCAAAGTTACCAGTTTTTACAACAGAAGAAGGTATAAAAACTATAAAAGATTTTTTTGGAAAATTAATGGACTGGAAAAAATTAGATGACTTAATTCCGAAAAATTTTAAAAGTGGATCAAAGTACAAACGAACTGGTAAAGCAGGAATATTTGCTGGCTCTCTTGAGTTAGTTAAGGAGGGCAACCTAAGCATAAAGCAAGAAAACCTTTTTGATGATATTTATATAAAAGAAAACAAATGATAAAAAAAAAGATTAAGAAAAAAGATAATATTATTAATTTTCCAACTAAATTATCTTCAATTGAAAAGGAAATTGAAGGGATTGTTTTTGCTGCCGCAGAACCATTAGATATTGAAACTATTGAAAATAAGATATCTAAAAAAACGGATGTTGAAAAAATTTTGTTAAAATTACAAGCCGAATATTCAAATAGAGGTATTAACTTAGTTTGTATTTCTAAAAAATGGTCCTTTAGAACCTCACCTAATCTTTCAAATTTAATGACCCAAGAAAAAACTGTTGAAAAAAAATTATCAAAAGCTGCAATAGAAACTCTTGCTATAATTGTTTATCATCAACCAGTTACTCGAGCAGAGATAGAAGAAATAAGAGGAGTAGCTTTTGGAACTAACACCTTGGAAATTTTGATGGAATTAAATTGGGTTAAACCTGGTGGGCGAAAAAATGTCCCTGGTCGACCTATACAATATGTTACGACGGACGACTTTTTAAGTCATTTTAACTTACAAAAATTATCTGATTTACCAACAGTAGATGAACTTGGAGCTGCAGGTTTAATTGATAGTACCAATATTGATAACGCTATTTTTGGTACTGGAAAATTCTATAAAGAAAAACAAGATGATAAAAAAGACGACATTTATTCAAATATTGATGAAATGTTAAGTAGCACTCTTGACTCGGATGAGAAGAACTAAGCCTACAAATTAGACTTTTCAATTATTGATAAAAAGGTTATAAGTTTTCTATGAGCATTGGAATTTGGCAAATAGCAATCGTTGTAATACTTGTGGTATTATTATTTGGTAGAGGAAAAATTTCTAGCCTTATGGGCGATGTAGCAAAAGGAATAAAAAGTTTTAAAAAGGGTATGGCATCAGATGTGACTGATGACAATGAACCTAAAAATATTTCTGACGATAATCAAGATTCGAACAAAAAAGAATAAATCACATGCCTACTATTGGTTGGTTTGAGATTTTAATTGTAGTTGCAATAGCTATTGTGGTTTTAGGACCTAAAGACTTTCCAATAATGCTCAAAAAAGTTGGTTCATGGATCGGCTCTGCAAAAAAATATGTTAACAATATTCAAAACGAAGTCTCAAATATTGATCTTGAAGATAATAAAATAGAAAAAAAAGAAGAAAAAAAAGATGAGTCATGACGAAAATGAAGGTGGCTTTGTAAGTCATTTAGCAGAGTTAAGAAAAAGACTAATTCATAGTTTTATTTTTCTAATAATCTTTTTTATTGGATGTTATTTTTTTGCTGAACATCTTTATGGTTTTTTAGTAGAGCCATATGCACAAGCTGTTAAAGATGATGGAACTGATAGACGATTAATTTTCACAGCTTTACAAGAAACTTTTCTTACCTATTTGAAAGTATCTTTTTTCACAGCTTTTTTTGTTACTTGTCCATTTATTTTGATGCAGATTTGGAAATTTATTGCTCCTGGTCTTTATAAACACGAAAAAATTGCAATTTTACCTTATTTAGTTTTAACCCCAATCTTATTCTTACTAGGAGGTATGTTGGTTTATTATTTAATAATGCCTCTAGCGATAAAATTCTTTTTATCTTTTGAAAGTTCTGGTCTTTCAACAAATTTACCAATTCAATTAGAAGCAAAAGTAAACGAATATCTTTCATTGGTAATGAAACTTATATTTGCGTTTGGCATAAGTTTTCAATTACCTGTTGTGTTGAGTTTATTAGCGAGGGTAGGGTTAGTTGATTCTGATTTTTTAAAGAAACGAAGAAAATATGTTGTGGTTATTATATTTGCAACTGCAGCTTTACTCACACCCCCAGATCCCATCACACAAATTGGTTTAGCGATACCATTATTAATTCTATATGAATTATCAATATTTTCAGTAAAACTTATTGAGAATAAAAATTTAAAAAATTCTGATGCATAACATTAAAGAAATTAGAAAAGATTTTGATGCATTTTCAAAAGCATTAAAAAAAAGATCAATTGATATAGATCTCAATAAACTCAAAAAATTAGATATAGATAATAGAGATTTAATTCAAAAAAAAGAAACATTAGAAAAAGAAAAGAAAGATATTTCAAAAACAAAAGATAAGGCTTTATTTTCCAGATCAAAAGAAATTACACAATCTATTGATAAAATTACTGATCAACAATCAAAAATTAAATCAGACTTGGATGAAATTTTATCAAGTATTCCTAATATACCTCACGATGATGTGCCTGTAGGATCTAATGAAAATGAAAATGTTGAATTAACTAAATCGGGTGAGATTCCTAATTTTGAATTTACTCCAAAATCACACTACGCATTAGGTGAAAAACTTGGCATGTTAGATTTTGATCTTGCCACAAAAACCACCGGTTCAAGATTTGTTTTTGTTAAGAATAAATTAGCGTTACTTGAAAGAGCTATTTCAAATTTTATGCTTGATATACATACTTCAAAAAATGGATATGAAGAAATTTCACCGCCTTTATTAGCATCAGAAAATACGATGTTTGGAACTGGTCAATTACCTAAATTTGAAAATGATCAATTCGAAGTAAAATTAGAAGAGGGAAGTGGAAGAAAATTTTTAATTCCTACAGCAGAAGTTATTTTAACCAATATTGTAAAAGATAAAATTTTAGATCTTAAAACATTACCAATGAGATTTGTTGCATCTACCCCGTGCTTTAGAAAAGAGGCTGGTAGTTATGGTAAAGATACAAAAGGGATGATTAGACAACATCAATTTTATAAAGTTGAATTAGTTAGTATTGTAGAACAAAATAATTGTCTTGAAGAATTAGAGAGAATGACAAATTGTGCTACAGGAATTTTAGATTTGTTAGAATTACCCTATAGAAAAATGATTTTGTGTAGTGGAGATATGGGATTTAGTGCAGAAAAAACTTACGATATAGAAGTATGGCTACCTTCAGAAAACAAATATAGAGAAATATCCTCATGTTCATCATGTTCAACTTTTCAAGCAACAAGAATGAAAGCTAGATATAAAAATTCAAATAAAGAAACAGTGTTCGTGGGAACGCTTAATGGAAGTGGTTTAGCAGTGGGTAGAACTCTTATTGCTATATTAGAAAATTTTCAGCAAAAGGATGGTTCTGTAAGTATTCCAAAAGTGCTTAGACCTTATATGAATAATCTAGAAAAAATTAGCTTGAATTAAAGTTGTTTTAACTAAATAGATAGTATAAGTATTCATTTTTAATTAAGGAGTTTTATGGAAAGTTCAGGAATAGGTCAATTTATACCATTAATACTAATTTTTGTTATTTTTTATTTTTTCTTGATAAGACCTCAGCAAAAAAAAGTCAAAGAGCACAAAGCTATGGTCGAGGGTTTAAAAAAAGGTGATAAGATTGTAACTTCAGGCGGCATCACAGGAACCATAACCAGAGTTGTAGACAACGATAAAATTGAAGTTGAGATTGCTGAAAATGTGACTGTTGAAGTTATTAGAGGTACTGGTGTACAAAGTCTGATGAACTCTCAAGAAGTTAAAAAGTAATTTTGTTAAAGCAAAGTGTTATATTTTTCAAAATTCAGAATAATTTCAGTAATATTAATTTCTTTATTTTTTATTTTAATCGCCTCATCAAATTTATTTAAGTTTGAAAATAACTTACTAAATAAGAAAATTAATCTTGGATTAGATCTTCAGGGAGGTTCTTATCTCTTACTGGAAATTGACAATAATCCAGTTATTGAGCAAAAAATACAAAATCTTTCAATTACCATTAGAAATTATTTCAAAGACAAAAATATAAGAATTAAAAATTTAAAAATTTTAGAACAAAAATTATCATTTTCTGTAGACGAGAACTTTAAACAAACTGTTCTAGATACATTTAATGATGAGGAAAGTGAATTAAATCCTTATTATCCAAGATTTAAATCTCATCAATTAGATATCAGTGAGGAAAATAATATTTTTTTTGTCAATTACTCTACCCAAGGCATCGTTAAGCTTAAAACATCATCTCAAGATCAAGCATTAGAAATTGTAAGAAGAAGAATTGATGAAATAGGAACGAATGAGCCCAATATTTTAAAAAGAGGAAATGACAGAATTCTTGTTGAATTACCTGGACTAGATGATCCAATGAGAATTAAATCACTGCTTGGTAAAACTGCAAATCTTACGTTTAGATTCGTAACTAATAACGATCAGGATTCTTTTGGTGCGGAGAGACTAAATTATGAAGATGAGACTGAAGAAGCTGCTCTGGTAAGTAAAAGAATTATTTTAAGTGGAGACAATCTACTAGATGCTCAACCAAGAATGGATAGTGAAACAAATGAAACAGTAGTTACATTTACACTTGATAGAGTTGGAGCTAAAAGATTTGGTAAAGCCACATCGACTGGTATTGGCAAACAATTAGCAATAGTATTGGATGGTAAAATTATAAGTGCACCAGTTATAAGAGATACAATTGCGAGTGGATCAGGTCAAATTAGTGGAGGATTTACTTTTCAATCAGCAACAGATTTAGCTCTTTTATTAAGATCTGGTGCATTACCCGCACCTTTAAATATTATTGAGGAACGAACAGTTGGTCCAGACTTAGGGCAAGACTCAATTAATGCAGGGATGATTGCATTAGCAATTGGTTTTGTATTAGTAATAGTATTTATCTTTGTTAAATATAAGATATTTGGCTTAATTACCAATATAACATTAATACTTAACCTTTTCTTACTCATTGGAATATTAACTATATTCGAGGCGACCTTAACTCTTCCAGGGATAGCTGGAATAATTCTGACAGTCGGTATGGCGGTTGATGCAAATGTTTTAATTTTTGAGAGAATTAAAGAAGAGCTAAAAAATGAAAAAAATAATTTAATAGCCTTTGATAGTGGTTACACAAAATCTAGAACCGCTATACTTGATGCAAATATAACAACATTATTAGCAGCTATTATTTTATTTTTTTTGGGCTCAGGTCCAATCAAAGGTTTTTCACTTACACTTGGGATCGGAATATTTACAACACTATTTTCAGTTTATTTTATAGCAAGATTATTAACTGTTTTGTATGTGTACAGAAATAAGGAAAAAGACGGTTTAATTTAGATGATTGCTTTTAACAAATATTATAATCATTTTAATATACTTTCTATCTCCTTAGTCGTTGTTTCATTATTTTTACTGACTTTCAAAGGTCTTAACTTTGGAATAGATTTTAAAGGTGGAACCTTAATAGAACTTAGATCAACTGACAGCAAAATTAATGTGTCATCTCTAAGAGATAATTTGAATTCTATGAATTTAGGTGATGTTTCAGTAAAAAATTTTGGAAATGAGACAGACTTTCTAATTAAATTTGAAATCAATAATAACAAAAATATTATTGAAGAAATTAAATCAAATCTAGATAAATCATTTGGCAATACTTTTGATTTTAGAAGAGTTGAAAACGTAGGACCGAAAGTAAGTGCTGAGTTGCTTAAATCTGGGGTAATAGCTATCGCAGTGGCATTAACTTTAATGTTGATTTACATTTGGATCAGATTTGAATGGCAATTTAGTTTAGGAGCTATATTAGCTTTGTTTCATGATGTGTTAGTAACCTTAGGTTTATTCTCATTACTTGGTCTTGAAATCAATTTATCTATTATTGCAGCTGTATTAACTATTGTTGGTTACTCAATGAATGATACAGTAGTTATTTTTGATAGAGTTAGAGAAAATTTAAGAAAATATTCTGACATAAAGATTTATGATTTAACTAATATCTCCATCAATGAAACATTATCTAGAACTTTAATTACGTCAATAACAACTTTATTGGCTTTGCTATCAATATTTTTTTTTGGTGGTGAGATACTAAAAGGTTTTTCTTTAGCTATGATATTTGGTGTAATTTTTGGTACTTATTCATCTATCTATATTGCAAATACAGTTTTAGTCAGATTAAGAGTTTCACAAAAAACTGTTTTAAGAGACGACGAAAGTAATTAATAAAGATTTTGAGCAGCTACCATAGTAAGTAGCATTGGTATTGACAACAAAGTATTAGTTCTCGAAAATAACATAGCTGTTCTTGCTGACTTGACTTTTAGATCAGGTTCACATTCAACAATACCTAAAGCTCTTTTTTGATTTGGCCATATTACAAACCATACATTAAACGCCATAACTAGACCTAACCACATTCCAATTCCTATGGCTGTGTGTTTTGGAATACCAGATCCTATACTTAAAGTCATTGCATCATGTAAATATCCATTAAGTCCTGCAAGTGCCAAACCTGATAGAACTGTAAACGCAGCACCCCATCTAAAATAAAATAATGCTGCTGGTGCAATTACTTTACCAATAGCTGGTTTCTGTTCATCTGGAATTTTTGCCATGTTTGGGATTTGAACAAAATTAAAATACCATAACAAGCCAATCCACATTATACCAACTACCACATGCACAAATCTCGCAAACCAACTCCAAAAAAGTGCATCAAAACTAAAACCATCATTTTGATAAAATAAACCTAAAAACAATAGAACTGCGATAGCTAAAGAAACGTGAATAGTTTTTGATAAAGATGAAAGTAAATTACCCATGACTATTTTTATACTGATTTAAAGTGAGATGACAATGGTATTTATTGTAAAAGATTTTTTAAAAATTTACCTGTGTAACTTCTATTAACTTTACAAATTTCCTCAGGTTTTCCCTCAGCGATAATTTTTCCACCTTTTACACCACCCTCAGGACCCATATCCACAATATAATCTGCAGTTTTTATGACATCTAAGTTGTGTTCTATAACAACCACTGTGTTACCCAATGAAACAAATGTATGTAAAATTTCTAATAATTTTTTGATATCGTGTTGGTGAAGACCAGTAGTTGGTTCATCTAATATGTACATTGTTCTTCCTGTCGATCTTTTTGATAATTCTTTAGCTAATTTAATTCTTTGTGCTTCACCCCCTGATAGAGTTGTAGCTTGTTGACCAATTTTTATATAGCCTAAGCCAACCTTTTTTAAAGTTAACAATTTAGTCTTAATATTTGAAATATTTTCAAAATATTCACATCCTTCATCAACTGTCATGTTTAAAACATCTGCGATACTTTTATCTTTAAATTTTATTTCTAATGTTTCTCGGTTATATCTAGTTCCTTTACACTCATCGCATTGAATATAAACGTCTGGAAGAAAATGCATTTCATAAGTAATAACTCCATCTCCTTCACAAGCTTCACATCTACCTCCTCTGACATTAAAAGAGAACCTTCCTGGTTTGTATCCTCTTGTTTTTGACTCGGGTAATCCTGTAAACCAATCTCTAATTGGCCCAAAAGCTCCAGTGTAAGTTGCTGGATTAGATCTTGGGGTACGACCAATTGGTGATTGATCAATATCAATTATCTTATCGATTAATTCTGTGCCTTTGAACCCTTTAAATGGTTTTGGAATCTTTCTAGATTTATTATTATTCAAAGTTAAGTTTAATGCATTGTATAATGTTTGTAAGATCAATGTTGACTTACCACTTCCTGATACTCCGGTGACACAAGTTAAACTACCCAAAGGTATTTTTAAATTAACATTATTCAAATTATTACCAGTCGCACCTGTTATTTCAAGAAACCTTCCGTTTTTTGCTAACCTTCTTTTCTTGGGAACATCAATTCTTAATTTGTTTGAAAGATATTTTCCTGTAATACTAATTTTATTTTTTGTTATTTCATCAAAAGTTCCTTGCGCAACAACCTCGCCACCTTTGTTTCCCGCCTCTGGACCAAGATCAATAATATGATCTGCATTTTCCATCGTTTCAGTATCATGCTCAACTACTATTACTGTATTTCCCAAATCTCGTAATCTTTTAAGAGCATTGATCAGCTTTACATTATCTTTTTGATGTAAACCAATTGATGGTTCATCTAAGACGTATAACACTCCAGTCAAACCAGATCCAATTTGTGATGCTAAACGGATTCTTTGCGCTTCTCCTCCTGATAAAGTGCCAGACTCTCGTGATAATGTTAGATAATCAAGACCAACATTTAAAAGAAAATTTAATCTCTCATTTATTTCTTTGAGGATATGTTCGGCAATTTTGACCTGTCTTTTATCCAAATTAAATTTTAAATTTTCAAACCATTTAGCAGCATCTAAAATTGATTTTTCTGTAACTTCACTAATATGCAGGCCGTCAATTTTTACACATAATGCCTCATCTTTTAATCTATGACCATTACATCTCTCACACTTAGTATCTGACTGATATTGGGCTATTTCTTCTCTTTTCCAATCACTATCAGTTTCTAAATATCTTCTCTCTAAATTATTTATTACTCCTTCAAATGTCTTTTTATGTGAGTATTTTTCATAACCATCATCATATGAAAATTTTATTTCTTCATCATCAGATCCATAAAGAATGATATCCTTAATTTTTTTTGAAAGTTTTGACCATTTTTCATCTAACGAGAAGCTATAATGTTTTGCTAAAGAAGATAATGTTTGTGCATAATATAGAGTGGTTGTTTTAGCCCAGGGTTCAATAGCACCATCAGCAATACTTTTTTTATGATTTGGTACTACTAAATTTGGATCAACATTTAGTTTAATTCCAATTCCCTCACATTCTTCACAAGCACCAAAAGGACTATTAAATGAAAAAAGTCTTGGCTCAATTTCTTCAATTGTAAAGCCACTTTCAGGACATGCAAATTTAGTTGAAAATATTAATTTTTCTACTTTTCGATATTTTTTCGGTAAGGTTTCATCTTCATATTCAACGAATACTAATCCATTCGCTAAATTGACCGAGGACTCAATACTTTCAGCTAATCTGTTTCCCAAAGATGAATTTAAAACTATTCTATCGACCAGAATATATATGTCATGCTTAATTTTCTTATTTAATTCAGGAACTTTATCAATATCATAAATTACATCGTCTACTTTGATCTTTCGAAAACCTCTTTTTTTATAATTTAGGATTTCTTTTTTATATTCTCCCTTTCTCCCTCTGACTACTGGAGCGTAAATATATATTGTTGACTTTTTTGGCAGCTCTTTAATTTTATCTACAATCTGTGTAATCGTTTGTGATGTTATTGGTTTACCTGTAAAAGGAGAATAAGGTATACCCGCTCTTGCATATAAAACACGCATGTAATCATATATTTCAGTAACTGTAGCGACAGTTGATCTTGGATTTTTAGAAGTATTTTTTTGCTCTATCGATATTGCTGGGCTCAACCCCTCAATTAAATCAACATTTGGCTTTTTCATTTTATCTAAAAATTGTCTTGCATAAGCGGATAAACTCTCAACATATCTTCTTTGACCTTCTGCATAGACTGTATCAAAAGCTAAAGACGACTTTCCTGATCCTGATAGACCAGTTATGACAACAAATTTATCTTTGGGTATCTCTAAAGAAACATTTTTTAAATTGTGTTCTTTAGCTCCCTTAATAACTATCTTTTTCATCATAATTTTTGTTGCTTTGACTTAATAAAATTAATATTCAGAGTAAATTGTGGTATAGTTCTATTTAACAAATTTAACAAATATAAAAATATTATGGCTGGAAGTTTAAATAAAGTACTTTTAATTGGTCGTTTGGGCGCAGATCCAGAGATCAAACAAATGGTAAATGGCAAAAGTGTTGCACGATTAAGTCTGGCAACAAGTCAATCTTGGAAAGATAAGAATACTGGTGAAAAAAAAGAAAAAACAGAATGGCACCGTATAGTTGTATTCAATGAAGGATTGGTAAATGTTGTTCAACAATATTTAAAAAAGGGAGCCCAAATATATGTTGAAGGACAATTAACGACTCGAAAATGGAAAGATGAGCAGTCTGGTCAAGACAAATACTCGACTGAAATTGTTATTCAAGGATATAACTCATCTTTAACTATGTTAGGTGGAGGTAATTCAGGTGGAAGTATTTCAAATGATAATACTCAATCTAATAATGATGACATGTCACAAATTTCAAATGACATGGATGATGAAATTCCATTTTAATATTTATGCAAAAAACTGAAATTCCTGAGGATAAGAATATAAAATTAATCTCAATGCATGATGAGATGAGCTCATCTTATCTATCGTATGCAATGAGTGTTATAGTCAGTAGAGCACTTCCTGATATACGAGATGGTTTAAAACCAGTTCATAGAAGAATTTTGTATGCGATGTACAAAGGTGGATATGATTGGTCAAAACAATTTAGAAAATCTGCAAGAATTGTTGGAGATGTTATTGGTAAGTATCACCCGCATGGAGATCAGTCAGTTTATGATGCTCTAGTCAGAATGGTTCAGGATTTTTCAATGAGCCTTCCTTTAGTTGATGGACAAGGAAATTTTGGATCTATTGATGGCGATCCCGCTGCTGCAATGAGATATACAGAAACTAGATTATCTAAAGTTTCACAATATTTAATTGATGATATCGAAAAGAATACAATTTCATTCAAAAATAATTACGACGAAACGGAGAAAGAACCAACAGTTTTACCAGCTCAATTTCCAAATTTATTAGTAAATGGTGCAGGTGGAATTGCTGTTGGAATGGCAACTAGCATACCACCACATAATCTAGGTGAAATAATTAACGGGACATTAGCTTTAATTGAAAATAAAGATATAAAAATTAAAGATCTTATGAAGCACATACCTGGACCTGATTTTCCAACAGGAGGGGTAATAATTGGAAAAGATATGATCAAACAAGGTTATAACAAAGGTAGAGGCTCTTTTAAAATTAGAGGTGAAATTTCTATAGAAAGTTTAAAAAATGGAAGAGAAAGATTGGTCATCACATCAATTCCTTATCAAGTTAATAAATCTGTATTGAATGAGAGAATTGCTCAGCTTGTTAGAGAAAAAAAAATTGAGGGTATCAGAGATATTAGAGATGAGTCTAATCGAGAAGGTATCAGAGTTTCAATAGATTTGAGAAGTGGAGTAGAACCTGAAACAGTAAAAAGACAACTTTACAAGAATACGCAAATTGAAAGTTCATTTGGATTTAATACACTTGCAATAGTTGATGGCAAACCTGAAACTTGTAACTTAAAAGATTTCTTATCAAATTTTTTATCCTTTAGAGAGGACGTTGTAGTAAAAAAAACAAAATTTGATTTACAAAAAGCA
>CACIGI010000015.1 GCA_902586125.1 uncultured Pelagibacteraceae bacterium
TATATAGAACAACTCTAGACTCACCTATTGTTAAAGCTTTAATAACAGCTGCAGAAAACGGAAAAACAGTTACCGCTTTAATTGAAATTAAAGCTAGATTTGATGAGGAAGCTAATATTCAACTATCAAGAAGTTTAGAAAAAGTAGGTGTTCAAATTGTTTATGGTTTTGCTAAATATAAAACTCATGCAAAATCATCATTAGTTTTAAGAAGAGAACAGGGTAAAATACAAACTTATTTTCATTTAGGAACTGGCAATTATCATCCAGTAAATGCTAAAATTTATACTGATTTGTCTTTATTTAGTTGTGATAAGAAAATGGCATCAGATGTTGAAAAGTTTTTCAATTATGTAACAGGATACGCAAAACCAAAAAATTTAAATAAAATTTCTATTTCGCCAGTAAACATGAGGCAAAACTTAAATGAAAATATTGATGCTGAAATTAAAAATTCTAAAAATGGAAAATTTGCAGCTATTTGGGCAAAAATGAACTCTTTAGTAGATCCAGAAATTATTGATAAATTTTATGAAGCTTCGAATGCTGGTGTAAAAATTCATTTATTTGTAAGGGGTGTTTGTTGTTTAAGACCAGGAGTAAAAGATAGATCAGAAAACATATTTGTAAAAAGTATCATAGGAAGATTTTTAGAGCACTCTAGAATTTACTGCTTTAGTAATGGTACAAAAAAAATGCCTAATAGAAATGCAAAAGTATATATTTCGTCAGCTGATTTAATGCCGAGAAATTTAAATCGAAGGGTAGAACTTCTAGTCCCAATTGAAAATGAGACTGTTCATGAACAGATCTTAGATCAAATAATGTTGGCAAATTATCTTGATACTAATCAAAGCTGGGAACTTGAAGCTGATGGTAATTATAAAAAAATTAAATATAGTAAGATCGATTCCTTTTCAGCTCATGAATATTTTATGAATAATCCGAGCTTATCTGGAAGAGGTAAAGCTAAACTAAGAATGCAGCCTAAACAACTGCACTTAAGATTGATTAAAAGTGGAAGTAATTAAAAGTAAAAATAGTTTAAAATTAAATCAGGCAAAATTAGCTATAATAGACATTGGATCAAACTCTATAAGAATGCTAATTTATGAGGATTTCAGTTCTTCTCGTGTGCCTTTTTTTAATGAAAAAGCAGTTTGTGAACTTGGAAAAAATTTAGATAAATCCAAAAAACTTCACAGATCTGGTACTGAATATGCTTTAAAAGTTTTAAAAAGATTCTCTGAAATTTTAAATGTTTCAAAAATCACAAATCTTAAAATCATTGCAACAGCAGTTTTAAGAGAAGCGACTGATACAAAACCATTTATTAATGAAGTTGAAAAACTTTTTAAAACTAAGATTAATATATTATCTGGTGAAGAAGAAGCTGAATGCTCAGCTGAGGGAGTAAAAATAGGCTTTGAAAATGTCAATGGATTAGTTGCTGATCTTGGAGGTGGAAGTTTAGAATTAGCTCGAGTTGAAAATAATATAGTTACTAATAAAACCTCATTACCTATTGGAGTTTTAAGATTATTAAATAATCCTATAGTTAAAAAAAGAAATTTAGCAAAATATATCAAAAAATTATTAAGAGAAGAAAAATGGCTTTCAAAAAAGAAATTTAATAATCTATATTTAGTTGGAGGTACCTGGCGAGCATTATTTAAATTACATCTTTTTCAAAATAATCATCCGGTACATATAATTCATCAATATAGTATTGATAACAATGTTTTATCTAAGTTTGTTGAAAAAATTTCATCTTTTAATAAATCTAAACTTAAAACAGTTGAGTATATTTCAAAATCTAGAACAGCGTATTTACCTTATAGTTGCATTATACTTGATGAAATTATGAGAGTTACAAATCCAAGAAATATAATTTGTTCTATAAGCGGTTTGCGTGAAGGTTCTTTATCAATTGACTATTTTAAAGATGTAAAAGAATCAGAAATTTTTCATAAAGCACTTGAGAATATTGCAAAAAAAAGAGGTGATCTAGGATCGAACTATAAAAAATATTATGATTTTATTCAGCCAGTTTTTGAAGGCAATGAACATTTTAATAAGAAATTATTATATCTGGCATGTGTATTAAGTCATATGGATTGGGGATTAGGAGCATTTCAAAAAGCTGAATTGGTATTTCAAGAAACAATAAATACTCCTTTACTTAGATTGACTCATAAAGAAAGAATACAATTAGCTTTGTCATGTTATTGGCGGTACTGTAGTATCAAGTATAATCCAAAGATGGAGTATCTAACTTTTTTAAATAATAATGAAATTTTTTCAAGCAAACAAGTTGGAGCAGCATTGAGATTTTCACAATCATTGACCTCGATATCTACGATATTTCTTGAAGAGTTTAAATTGTATAAAAGAGGTAATGCTGTATTTTTAAAAATTCCATCACAACATCAAGAAATAATCTCAAAACAAGTTACTAAAAGATTTAAAGCTCTTGCTAGAGAATTATTTTTAGAACCAAGAGTAATTTACTCAAATAATTCAAGATAAATTAAATTTAATTCTATTTTTAATTGAGTGATATTTTTTTGTAACATTATTTTAATTTAAATTCATTTAACTTTAACAATAAGTAAATAATTTTGTAATTTAGTTTATGTATAAAGCACCATCAAAGTTTAAATATTCATTATTTCTTCCCCTGTTTAAATTTTGTTGATTAACTACTTTCTTCCTTCTCTTAAATGAGAAGGGAGAAAGACGATTTGGAATTAATTATTTATAGATGCAGGAGACTGCTCTGCATTTTTCTTAGCAAGCTTTTTTGCTTTTTTTTCTGCAACCTTTTTTTCTAGACCAGCAATTTTAATATTAAGGCTTGATAATTTTTTTTCTTTTGCTGTAATTTTATTTTTAAGTTTGTCTATTGATTTTAATATCTTTGTTTTTTTCTTTTCATTTTTTTTTAGTTTTTTTCTCATTACTGCCTCCGAATTATTTAATATTTGATTTAATCATATAATCCTTAAATAAAAAAGATATTTTGATACAACCTTTAGTTTATAGTTTTTTAAGAACTGTTTTTAAATAAAAAAACATTGCTATATGAGAACTATTATTGAATTTTTGATTTAATATTAATTTAAATATCTCTCTTTGATTAAAAAGATGAATTCTAATACCTTGTTCTGGTTTCGAAATTTTAATTAAGTCTTCTGTGTAATAACCAGTAATTTTAGTAGTTAGTCTTCCAGGTTCATTATAAAAAGTTATTATTTTACTCAATTTTGATCTTGATCTATATCCTGTTTCTTCTCTTAATTCCTTATATGCTGATTGGAGAGTTGTTTCCTTTTTTTCCACTATGCCAGAAGGAAACTCGTAGTTAATTTTATTAATTGGAACTCTTTTTTGGGAAACTACTACATATTTGTCTTTAATCTTAGGTATTACTAATGAAAGATTAGAAGTTTTAAGATAATGATAAAACTCTTTTTTTTTAAATTTTTTGTTAATTAAACTTATTCGATTGGTAAGTTTTATATTTTTCAATTTTTTTCTAAAAATAACTTTTTAACAATAAGTACAGCAATTAACATTCCAATAAGCTCAGCTAAAATATAATAAGGAGTATTTAAATAACTAATACCAGTAAAAGATTCTGTAAATGTTCTGGCAATAGCAACCGCAGGATTTGCAAAAGAAGTTGAAGAAGTAAACCAATAACCAGCAGTAATATAAAGACCAACACTAGCAGCAACAGCAATTTTACCTGACTTCATTGAACCAAAAATTATTGTTATAAGCCCTAATGTTGCTATTACCTCAGATGTGAATATGTAAATCCCATCTCTTGACTTAGTAGATAATTCATAAATCTCATGTTCAAAAAAGAAATTAGCTAAACCAACACCAATTAAGCAACCAACTAATTGAGCAATAATATAAAAGGGTAATAGTTTCTTTTTTAATTTACCTGTTATTGTCATTGCGATACTTACAAATGGATTAAAGTGAGCTCCTGATACATCAGCAAATACTGTAATGAGCACAAATAAACCTGCTCCTGTTGCTATAGTATTAGCTATTAACATCACAGCAACATCATTAGTTAAGTTTTCAGCCATTAAACCTGAACCAACAATAATCATTACTAAAAAACAACTGCCTAATAATTCAGCAAGAAAATAGCGGCTTTTATTTTTCATAAAGCAGTTCCTTTATTCTTTTATGAATATTATTGTAAACTTTTTCTATTATTTCATCTTTTTTATTTAAGTCGTTTGTTTCATTAAGTAATTTAACAGGATCCTCTATGTCCCAATGAATTATCTGATCTTTATTTGGCCAAATAGGACAGACTTCGTTATTGGCATTATTACAAACTGTAATCACATAATCCATTTTAATTTGACCATTAATAAACTCATTAAAATTTTTAGATCTATAATTTGAAAGATCATAATGTTTTGATAATAAATAATTCTTCACATCTTCATTAATTTTTCCTGTTGGATTACTCCCAGCACTAAAACCTTTATACAAATCGTCATACTCACTATTTATAATACTTTCAGCAATAATACTTCTTGCTGAATTACCTGTGCATACAAATAATATATTCTTCATTTAAAAAATAACTTTATAAATCCCAATAACAAATAATGGAATTTGTAATCCAAAGTTAGTAAGTATCGCTTTATCTTTGCTGATAAATCCAGCGATAGTCCATCCAACAACTCCTAATCCATGAAAATATATATTTAATGGATATATATTTAAATTAGTAAGGAGTATTCCCACTAAAACTAGAAACGTACTGATCCACTTTAGATATTTTTTTATAAACATAAAATCCCCTTTCGTTGTTATTATTTCAGTTATGTTAAGAATTTATTACAGTTTATAGGAAAAATAATCTTATTTTGTGTCTTCCCAATCAAATCTTGGAAAAGAATCAAAAATTTTAAATATGCCATCCGACCATTGATCACAGACCTTAGAATATTCAGTATCAGTGATATTTAAGCATTTTTGTGAGGCAATTTTATATTCATCTTTTTTATAGACAGCAAAATCAATAGGAGGACCAACTGTTAAATCACTTTTTAATGTTGAGTCCATTGAAATTAGAGCACAACGTGATGCATCACCAATAGATACGCTAGGTTTTATAACTCTATCTAAAATAGGTTTGCCGTATTTTACTTCTCCAATAACTAGATAAGGTTTGCTATCAGCTGGTTTAATATAGTTTCCTTGAGAGTACACTAAATACAATTCTAAAGGTTGACCTTTGATCTGACCACCAACTAAAAATGACGAACCTAATAAAACAGTATCAGTGTTTATTCCCCTAGGTGCTGAATGTTCAATATTTAATGATCCAATGTAGGATGCAATTTGATCAAAATCTTTACAGGTATTTAAATTCATTATTCCACTTTCGCCTTTAAGGTCTTTTTCAATAGACTTGTAAACTGCCTGGGATGTACCTAAGTTTCCAGAGGTAACTATAATGACACTTCTATCACCAACATCATGAACAAACATTTTAGAGTAAATATTAACATTGTCTAATCCAGCATTTGTTCTAGAGTCTGAGGCAAAAACTATTCCGTCTTGAGCTTTAATGCCAACACAATAAGTCATAAATATTATTAATATTTATTAATTAATTAACATATAATTAAATTCAAGCATAGCTGATATAACTATATCGCAATTGATTGTTTACCCTAATTATTAAACAATTGTTTGATGAGCGGTAAACTCTGGAATAATTACAATGCTACTAAAGCATATGATGGTTATTTTACTAATGATAACAAATTAAGAAAACATGCCGTTATAATTTCAAGTATTTTAGAAAGATATGGAAAAGAAAAACTTCAAGAAATTGAGAAAAATTGCCAAAGTACCATCAGTGCTAGAGGAATAAATTTTAGAGTTTATGCTGCTAACAACAGGGCAGAGGAAAAGAAATGGCCGTTAGATATTATTCCAAGAATAATTCCTAAATCACAATGGAATAAGGTGACCAAAGGTTTAAAGCAAAGAGTAAAAGCTTTGAATTTATTTATTGATGATGTTTATAATCAAAAGAAAATTTTTAAAGATAATATTGTACCAAAAGAAATCATTTTTAATTCACCTTACTATGTAAAAGAATGTGAGGGGTTTTCACCTAAATATAAATCTTGGGCAAATATATCAGGAGTAGATTTAATCAGAAATAAAAACGGAGATTATTTAGTTTTAGAGGATAATTTAAGAGTGCCATCTGGGGTTTCTTATATGCTTGAGAACAGAATGGTAATGAGAGATGTTTTTCCTGAACTATTTACGAGATATAAAGTTGCATCAATACATCAATACACCAACAAACTTTTTAATTGTATGAATGAATGTATTCCTAAAAAAACTGCTCATCCACATATGGTAGTTTTGACACCAGGAATTTATAATTCTGCTTACTTTGAACATTCTTTTTTAGCAGAGCAAATGGGAATTGCATTGGTAGAGGGAAAAGATTTATTTGTTGAAAATGATAATGTTTACATGAAAACTGTAAAAGGTCCTTTGAAAGTTGATTGTATATACAGAAGATTAGACGATAATTTCTTAGATCCCAAAGCTTTTAATAAAGACTCTGTAATTGGTGTTCCTGGATTATTCAAATGCTGGTTAAAAAAGAATGTAGGTATAATAAATGCTATTGGTACAGGTGTCGCTGACGATAAGGTAGTTTATTCATATGTAAATAAGATGATAGTTTATTATTTAGGCGAACAACCTATTTTAAATCAAGTCGAGACTTATTTGTGTCATGACGAAAGTCAAAAAAAGTATGTTTTAGAAAATTTATCTAAATTAGTTGTTAAACCAGCTAATGCATCAGGTGGTTATGGAATTATGATTGGTCCTAAAGCTTCAAATAAAGAGAGAGAAAAAGTAGCAGAAAAAATCAAAAAAAATCCAAGAGAATATATTGCTCAACCTCTAGAAACTTTATCTACTGCTCCAACAATTACTGATAAAGATATAGAACCAAGGCATCTAGATTTAAGACCATTTGTCCTAAGTGGCAAAACCAATTATGTTACAACTGGTGGACTGACTAGAGTTGCACTCAGGAAGGGAAGTACCATTGTGAATAGTTCCCAAGGTGGCGGTTCAAAAGACACTTTAATTGTTGAGTAGAAGTATTTTATTTAACTTTACATTTTTTACATAATCCAAAAAACTCAAGATTGTATTTACTGTATTTCATACCATCTTTGTCTTTGAAATTAGCTAGGTATTTAGAAAGACCCGCGCTACTTATTTCTGTTACTTTTTCACAAATTTCACAGATTGAAAATGCAGTAGCGTTAGCCATCTGACAGCTCGAATTGTGACATGCAATAAAGGCATTTCGACTTTCAATTTTATGAATTTTTCCTATTTCAACTAGCTTATCTAATGCTCGATAAACTTGTAGAGGAGCTTTAATGCCTTTTTTTTGAACATTAAAAAGGATTGAATAAGCTTTCATTGGTTCAGGAGATTTATCAATTAAATCAAAAATAATTTGTTGATTTTTTGTAAGAGTATGTTCTTTATGCACTGTTTTCATTTTACTGATTTCTCATTAATTTTTCAATTTAATAGATTGTTTTATTTTAAATAATGAAAGTATGAATAACAATAAAGCTGCTGTTATAATTGATGGACCTGAAGATGTATTAAACTCTAAAGATGTGAATAATCCTATAATTACAGATAACAATCCTCCTATAATTGAATAGATAACCATACTTTGTGGACTTGATGACAAATTTCTAGCCATTGCGGCAGGGATAATTAGCATTCCAGTAATTAATAGTAATCCAACCATTTTAATTGAAATAGCGATGATTGCTGCCATTAAAATTGTAAATATAGCTTTAGCTCTATCCGGATTTAATCCTTCTGCCTCTGCCAGTTCATAATTTACTGTCGAAGCGAATAATGGCTTCCAAATTAATTTTAAAACTAACAGGATTAATGCTCCTCCAATCCAAATGATTAATAAATCATCAACCGAAACCGCTAAAATATCTCCAAATAACAATCCCATAATATCAAACCTGATAAATGATAAAAAACCAACCACAACAAGTCCCACCGCAAGAGATGAATGAGCTAGAAGACCCAATAAAGCATCACCTGGTAAATTCGTTTTTTTTTGTAGTTGAATTAAAATAATTGCTATCATTGAGGAAATAATAAATACTGATAATGCAATATTAAATTCCATTGTAAAAGCTAATGTGACACCTAATAATGCGGAGTGAGCCAATGTATCACCAAAATAAGATAATCTTCTCCAAATCACAAAACAACCAAGAGGTCCCGTTACTAAAGCAACTCCAATTCCAGCTACCAAAGCTCTTATAAAAAAATCATCAAACATTTAATTTTTTTTAATTTCACCCTCATCTGTATGAATATGGTCGTGCTTATGTTTATATCTTGACAATATTTGCGAAGCTTGTTCACCGAATAAAGCTTTATACTCATTGTTTTTCGCAACATCTAATGGAGATCCTGAGCAACAGACATGGCCGTTTAAACAAACAACATGGTCTGTTGCACTCATCACAGTATGTAAATCATGAGAAATTAATAGAATGCCACAATCCAATTCATCAGAAATTTTCTTAATTAGTTCATATAAAGCAATTTCACCAGTAAAATCTACTCCTTGCACTGGTTCATCAAGCACTAATAGATCAGGTTTTTTTGATATAGCTCTAGCGAGCAGCACTCTTTGAAATTCACCACCAGATAAATCTCCTAAATTTTTATCTTTTAAATGAATTACACCGGTTAAAGACAAAGCTTCATCTATTGTCTCTTTATTAAGACTTTCTGTTAATATCATGAAATCATTTACTCTTAGAGGTAACGTCCAATCAATTGAAATTTTCTGTGGTACATATCCAACTTCGTTGGTATATTTTTCAACTGAACCATCGATCTTTTTGTAAATACCTAAAGCAATTTTAGCTGTTGTGCTTTTTCCTGATCCATTTGGACCTATGAGAGTAACTATTTTTCCTTTTTCAACTTGTAGTGAAACACCTTTAACTAGCCATTTGTTATTCAATTGTAAACCAGCGTTATTTAATTTTACCAATATATTTTGATCAGTGCTCATTTTTTTTCTTGACTAATAAGTGTTATATTATTACATCTTGTTATATTATAACAATCTAAATATAAAACATATGAAAAACTTAAAAAAATTACCATTAATTCTATCACTATTATCATTCTTAACAATTTTTGTACCAGCTAACGCTGAAATTAAAGTAGTTGCAGCAATAAAACCAATCCATTCTCTTGCAAGTTATTTAATGGATGGTGTTGCTAAACCAGATTTAATTGTTGATGGTTATGCTTCCCCACATGGATTTGCACTTAAGCCATCACACGCAAAAATGATACAAAATGCTGATATTATATTTTGGGTTGGTGAGGATATTGAAACCTTTTTAGAGAAACCATTAAAAACAATTGCAAAAGATGCTGAAAAAATCGAATTAATGGAAATTAAAGGTTTAACTAAACTTAAATTTAGAGAAAGAAATATTTTTGAAGGTCATGATGATCATGGTCATAAGGAAGATGATCATGACGATCATGCTAAGAAAGAAGATGATCATGATGACCACGACCATGATAAAAAAGAGAAGGAACATGGTCATGATGAACACGATCATGATAAAAAAGGTCATAAAAAAGATGATCACGATGACCATGGACACGAGGGACATGCTCACGGAGAGTTTGATCCACACATATGGCTTGATCCGATGAATGCAAAAATAATTTTAAGTGAAATGGCAGAACACTTAATTGAAAATGATCCAAAAAATGAGGCAAAATATAAAGCAAATTTAAAAAACGCTCATAAAGATTTAGATAAACTAACTAAGAAAGTTAAATCTGAATTAAACAAAGAATTCAAATCAATAGTTTTTCACGATGCCTATCAATACTTTGAAAAAAGATTTGGTATAAATATTCTTGGAGCATTTACAGTGAACACTGATGTTATGCCAGGTGCTGAACAATTAGCTGAAATTAGAGAAGTAATTGAGCATGATAAAGTAAGCTGTATATTTTCAGAGCCTCAATTCAATCCTGATATTATTAAAGCTGTAGCAAAAGATACTAATGTTGCAACAGGTGTAATCGATCCATTAGGAGCTACACTTGATCCAGGAAAAAATTTATATTTTGATTTAATTGGCAATATGTCAAAATCTTTCAAAGGATGTTAATTTAATTAATGGAAGAATCCAACAGACAGGTTCCTGTCACTGTATTAACAGGTTTTTTAGGTGCTGGAAAAACTACACTTCTTAATAGAATTCTTACAGAACAGCACGGCAAGAAGTACGCCGTTATTGTAAATGAATTTGGTGAACAAGGTATTGATAATGACCTTGTAGTGGATGCTGACGAGGAAGTTTTTGAAATGAACAATGGCTGTATATGTTGCACAGTCAGAGGTGACCTAATTAGAATACTTAGTGGGTTAATGAAGCGAGCTGATAAACTTGATGCAATTATAGTTGAAACAACTGGTTTAGCAGATCCAGCTCCTGTGGCTCAAACCTTCTTTGTAGATCAAGATGTAGCAAATAAAACAAAGCTAGATGCAATTGTTACAGTTGCAGATGCAGTTCATTTAAGCTCACAAATTGAGGATCATCACGAAGCTGAGGAACAAATTGCTTTTGGTGATGTAATATTACTAAATAAAATAGATCTTGTGAAAGATGAGAATATAGAGGTAGTGACAAAGAGAATTCGTAAAATTAATCCTTTTGCAAAAATTATTAAAACTACAAAATGTGGAGCACCACTGAAGGAAATTCTTAATCTTGATGCTTTTAATTTAAAACGTATTTTAGAGGTAGAACCAGATTTTCTTGAGTCAGATCATGACCATGAACATGATGATGATGTTACAAGCTTATCATTCGTATCTGATACACCCCTTGATATGGAAAAATTTCAAAACTGGTTTGGAAAACTTTTACAGACAAAAGGTCAAGATATTATGAGAACTAAGGGAATACTTGATTTTAAAGATGAAAATGATCGATATGTATTTCAAGGCGTTCATATGTTGATGGATGCTTCTCCTATGGGAAAATGGCCCGAAAATAAAGAACGTAGTTCTAGACTAGTGTTTATTGGACGTAACCTAGATACAATGAATTTAAAAGAGGGATTTGAAGCCTGTAAATCAGAATGACAACTGATTTAAATCAATTTCCAGAGCTTGATAAAACTAAATTTGAACAAAGAGGAATTCAGTTAGAAATTGGAGTTCCAGTAACCTGCGCGGTTTCAATTGGTAATAATATAGCTGCTGGTTTTGGTGATGGTACTGTGAGAATTTTCAGTTCTGGAGAAAAACACAAAACTTTGAAGGCTCATAAGGGTGTTATACTTTGCATGTCAAAGGATGGTGATAATATTTTAACCGGTGGTGATGATGGTTATTTTTTAAAAATTTCACTTAATGGAGAAATAAATGAAATTACAAACTTTGGTTCACGATGGGTAGATCATGTTACAGCATATAATGGAAACCTAGTCTGTTCTTCAGGTAAGGTAGTTTATTATTGGGATAAAAATAAAAAAGAACCAAAATCTTTAAATCATGATAGTACGATTGGAGGTTTAGCATTTGATGCTAAAGGAAGACGGTTGGCTGTATCTAGATACGGGGGTGTTACAATTTGGAAAAAAGATTACAGTAATAAATGGAAATCAACAAAATTAGATTGGAAAGGTTCTCACAACAAAGTGAGTTTTAGCCCAGATGGTAAATACTTAGTAACGTCTATGCAAGAAAATGTACTTCGTTGCTGGCGTTTAAAAGATAAGCTTGATTTTGCAATGTCAGGATATGGCTCAAAAGTTAAAAGTTTTGCATTCATTAGTGATACAAGTTACTTGGCAACATCAGGAGCGATAGATGCAATATGTTGGCCCTTTGACGGTGAAGGACCAATGGGACGTAAACCTATTTGTCTTCCTTATATAGGAAATAAACAAGTTACATATATAGAACCATTTCCTGATGAAAAAGCAATTTTTGCTGGTTTGAGTGATGGTTCTGTTTTTTTATCTCAAATTGAAAATGAAAATAACACTATAATAATTAGAAGTTTCACAGGTTCTGAAGTTAGTGCAATCGCAATGACTGATGATAAATCAAGTATATTTATTGGTGACATGAATGGAAATACTTTATGGACTTCAATTTGGGATCAATAAAAAATGTTTAATAAAAAAAAACCAAATTTAGAATCAATTCAGAATTTAAAAAATTATTTTATAAAAAAATATGAAATACCAGAAAGTACAATTTTAAGCATTGCTGAATTAAATTGTCATGAACCTGATTGTCCTCCGACAGAAACAGTAGTAACTGCTAGATCAATAGATGGATCTACCCAAAACTGGAAAATCCATAAACCTATAGATGAAATATGTGAAAATGACGTTAATGATTTAGAATAAAAATTGATCTTTAGTTATAAATAATATCTAATAATGGGATGAGTACAGTTCCCCTTACATTAGATGAAATATTTGATTTAGCCAGAAAGACCTTACTAGCTAATGGTTGTGATGATAAAACAGCTTCTATTCTGTCTGACCTGATTAGAAATGCCGAACGGGATGGATCTTTATCTCATGGTTTGTTCAGATTACCTGCATATGTAAGTGGTTTAAAAAGTGGAAAAATTAATGGTAAAGGAAAGCCTGAAATTAAAAAAATTTCTTCATCAGTTATAAAAGTCCAAGGGAATAATTGTTTAGCCCCAGTAGTTTTAAATAAAGGGTTGCCTGAATTAGCTAAAGCTGCAAAAGAAAATGGTGTAGCGGTGCTTGCAATAAATAATTCTCATCACATGGCAGCGATGTGGCCTGAAACAGAAAAGTTAGCAGAGGAAGGTTTGGTTGCCTTTGCTTGCACATCTTACAAACCTGCTGTAGCACCTGCTGGTGCAATCAAACCATTGTTTGGAACAAATCCAATTTCATTTGCTTGGCCACGACCTGGCAAAACTCCAGTTGTTTATGATATGGCCACAGCATCAATGGCGATGGGAGAAGTCCAAGTTGCTAAAAGAGAAGGGCACAAGGTTCCACTCGGAACTGGTTTAACCAAAGATGGTAAAGAGACTACTGATCCAGGTGCAATTGCAGATGGTGGTGTATTACTCCCCTTTGGTGGTTACAAAGGTTCAGCAATAGCAATGATGGTTGAGTTAATGGCTGGTGCTTTGGTTGGAGATAATTTTAGTTTTGAAACAGCGGCTAAAGATAATAATGATGGTGGACCACCAAGCGGGGGAGAATTTATTATTGCAATTTCACCTGATAAAACTTCAGGAACAAATTGGCAAAAACGTGCAGATGAATTTTTTGATAAAATGAAATCTTTTGATGGGGTTAGACTTCCAGGTGAAAGAAGACACAAAAATAGATTAGATAAAGGTCCTCGAAATATTAATGAAGACTTGGTTAATAAAATAAAATCTCTAAGCTAAAGTTATTTCAATCGGTGTATGATCTGAAGGTTTCTCACGACCTCTTGGATCTTTATTAATATTAATACCTTTAATTTGATCAATCAAAGAATTTGAAACTAAGAAGTGATCAATTCGCATCCCATTATT
>CACIGI010000016.1 GCA_902586125.1 uncultured Pelagibacteraceae bacterium
GGTAGAACTCAAGACACAAATACAAGCACTTTAGCTGTTTGGCTTAATTCAAATGGAGTTCAGGTAAACGAAGTAAGGGTCATACCTGATACAAAAAAAATAATAATTGAGACTTTAAATGTCTTAAGAAAAAATAATGATTATGTCTTTACAACTGGTGGTATTGGCCCAACACATGATGACATTACAGCAGAATCTGTTTCAGAAGCTTTTGGACTTAAATATGAAATCCACCCAGACGCTTTCAAAATTTTAGAAAGTTATTACAAACAAGGTGAATTCAATGAAGGCAGACAGAAAATGGCATGGATGCCACATAATGCAAAATTAATTTTAAATCCAACAAGCGGAGCACCAGGATTTAGTATTGAGAATGTTTTTTGTTTGCCTGGTGTTCCATCAATTCTGAAATCTATGTTAGGTAGTTTGAAACAAAATATTGTAGGTGGTGATCCAATATTAAGCCACACAATTAGTTTAAGAACTGTAGAAAGTGAAATTGCAAATTCTTTATCAAAAGTTCAAGATCAGAATAAAGATGTTGAAATTGGAAGTTATCCTTTTTTTCACGCTGGAAAACTTGGTGTATCAATAGTTCTTCGATCTGAAAATCAATCAAAGATTGATAGTTGTAATGCTCAGATTTTGGATTTTATAAAAGAAAAAAAAATAGAAATAGTTGATCGATAAATGCTTTATTTTGCTTATGGTAGTAATCTTCATCATTTTCAAATGAAAAAAAGATGCAAGGATAGTCTTTTTTTAAAAAAAATAAATTTAAAGGATTTTAAATTAACTTTTAGAAGCAGATATAGGGCAGCAGATATAGAGCCAAGAAAAAATTCTATTGTTCCAGGTGCATTATTTGAAATATCTAAAAGCGATGAGAGAAAACTTGATGTTTATGAAGATTATCCAATCTTATATAAAAAGTATTATTTTTTATATTATGGAAAAAAAGTAATGACCTACACAATGACCAAAAAAACTCCATTCAGATTTCCAACCGAAAGATATCTTAATATTGTGAAACGCGGTTATAAAGATTGTAAACTTGATGTTACTTTTTTAAAAAAAGCACTTAACAAATAAGAAATGAGCCACGATATAAAAAAAAATAAGTTTTTGAAAAAAATTTTAGGAGCACTAGGTTTTAAAATTTTACCTAAAGAAACAATTAAAACAGAGAGATATATTGAATCGTCATCGCTAAATAGTGGCGACTTTATAAAGCTTCTAATCAGTAAAAAAAAAATAAATAATATAATTCAAATCGGTGCAAATGACGGAAAAAGTGATGATTTTTTAAGGCCCTCTATAAATAAAGATACAAACTTGTTACTGGTAGAACCAATTAAAGTTGCTTTTGAAAAACTACAGAAAAATTATTCTGGTTATAAAAATGTTAAATTTATTAATAAAGCAATTGATGTTGTGACAGGTAAAAAGAATATTTTTTCAGTAAATCCAAAATATTATAATTTTTACGAAAAAAAATATGAAACTAAAGATGTTAGTTGGTTAAGTGTTTTAGCCTCATTTAATAAGGAACATTTAGAGTATCATGGTATAAAATCTAACCACATACAATCTGCTGAGATTGATTGTATTAATTTTAAAGAACTTATTGAACAATATGATTATCAAAAACTAGATTTACTAGTAGTGGATACGGAAGGTTATGATGATGTTTTAGTTACTAATTTCATAAATAACACTTATATAAGACCTATTATTATCTTAGAATGGATACATATAAAAAAAAATAAAGCAGAGAAACTAATTGAATTACTAAAAAGCAACAATTATGAGTTTTTGAAATTGAATAAAGATCTTATTTGCGTTCAAAATAATCTATTATTTGATTAATTTTTTTTAGAATATTTTAATGAGCGAGAAATTAAATTTTAAGAATAGTACTTTAGCTTATATTTTTTTAAGTTTAATATTTGTTTTAACAATCCAAATATTTGATCCTTTTAGAGGTAACGCGGCTCACTTAATTCACTCCATTAAGTATTTTGATACAAACAAATTAGAAAATGATTGGATAGCAAACCAAGCACATCATTTACCCGTTTTTGTTAAATTTAATTATTTTTTGATCAAGTTTTTTTCTAGTAAAATAATATATTTTATGCACGGTGTTTTATTGGCATTATGTGCTTTGTATTTATTCTTAATCTCTAAAAATTTATTTCCAAAACTTGAGACCCGAAATCTTACTATCATCTGGTTTGCTTTTTTTATTATTTTATTTCATGAAAATAGTTTTTTTTCAGGTGTAGCAGGACAAAGTGTTATTGATATTGGTTATCAGCCTGCAAGTTTTGGAATATTATTTTTCATTGGTATCTATTATTTTATGATGAAAAAATATTTTTTATGTATTTTACTTATTTGTTTGGGTGCATCTTTTCATCCAACTTATGTTTTACACTCAGGTTTTTTGGTATTAGGTATTTTAAGTTACCTAATTTTATCAAAAAACTATAAAAATTTTTTTAAAACGTTAATTATATATTCAATATTAATTCTACCAATTACATTATTTATAATTATAAATTTTCTTACAATTGACAAAAATTTGATTGCTTTAGGTCAAGAAATTTTATTAGACAGAATTCCTCACCATGCAGATATAAGATATTGGTTATCTTATAAAGATTTATTTTTTTTCGTAACTTATATTTATGCTTTGTACATTGTAAGAAATAAAAATTTTTTTATTTTTTTTTTAATTTTTGGAACATGTCCAATTTTAGTAAGTTTAATTCAGTATTTTTTAAATATTAATTCGATAGCTTTAGCTTTTCCATGGCGATCTTCAGTTTTTATAACACCTATTTCTTCTGTAATTATTTTATCAAGTTGGATAGAAAAAATTAAATTAGACATACATAAATTAAAAATTATGAGTTTTTCACTACTATTATTCACAAGCACTTTTTTTTTTATTAAATCACATTTTATAAAGGATCTTAATGGTAAATTTACAAAAAAAATTATGTTATCAAAGGAAATCAAAAATAATTTTGACTCTATTGAGAGAATATTAATACCAACAAATTTAGACTATATAAGAATGTATACGGGTCTACCAATTTTTATTAACTGGAAACATCATGCGTTTAGATTTGATCAGTTAATTGAATGGCGTCAAAGAATGGATTTAGCTAATGAATTTTATTCAAATACCAACAAAGAAACTCAATTATTAAAATTAAAAGAAATTCAAAAAATTGAAAATATTTCTCATATACTTATTAGTAAGAATAAACTAAAGGTTGAGTGTGATAATCTAATCAATCATGAAGAATTCATTTTAGTAGATGCTAAAGCTTGTTATAAAAATAAATGATAATCCAGTAATGATCTTTAAAAATGGAAAATTTTTTTTATAAAATTAAATTACTTATTTTACGAATTTTAGGATATGAAAAACCTCTTAGAGTTGCTTTATTAAAATATCTGAGCTTAAAATTCACAACTTTTAGACCTCACTATGAAACCTTAATTTATGAGTCGTCAAAAAATGCAGTAAAATTAGGTTATGATGAAATTAACATTATTGAATTAGGTGTCGCAGGTGGAGATGGAATTAAAACTTTAGTAAAATACAAAAAAAAAGTTGAAAAAATTCTTAAGATTAAAATAAATATAATTGGTTTTGATACCGGAACGGGATTACCCGATACAACTTACAAACAAGATCTACCTTTTTTTTGGAAGAAGGGAGACTATACAAATCAAAATTTAAATAATTTAGAGAAAGAATTTATAAATGTTAAGATATATCAAGGCAATATATCTTCAACATTAGATGAATTTGTAAATAACAATAAAAAAAAAATTGGATTAATTATTTTTGACTTAGATCTTTACTCATCAACAAAATTATTTTTAAATAAGATTCACGAATTATCAAAAAAGAATTTATTACTTCCAAGAACATTTTGTTATTTTGACGACTTATTTCTAGCTGATTATTGCCTTGATGATAGTAATGGTGAACCTTTGGCTATAAGAGAATTTAATACAGAATTTAAAGATTTAAAGTTAGGAAAATTTTTTGATCATATCAATGATTTTAAGTTTCCCCTAGCTAAAGGTCAAATTTATACATTACATGATTTAAACAATGTGGATTATGAAAAATACATTGGAATATATAATAGTGAAAGTTTATCTGGTAAGAAAAAAGACAAATTTAGATCTTTATTAGATGATTAAGAATGATCAGTCATATTCTGTATCAATCATATTGCCTATTTTAAATGAAATAAATTCTCTAAAAAAAACAATTAAAATTTTAAATAAAATTAACGTTCAAAAAGAGTACCTAATTATATATTCAGACAGATTAACTAATAATAGTGTTAAAAAAGAGATATTTAATCTTAAAAAAAGAAATAAAAATATATCTTATAATTCTCAACTTAGACCTTTTGTCGGAGGTGCTATTGATTTAGGTATCAAATTAGCAAAAAAAAATTATATTGTGATCATGGCATCAGATTTAGAAACCAATCCTAATGAATTAAAGAATATGATTAACGTAAGTAAAAAAAATCCCAAGTGTATTATTTCAGCAGACAGATGGATTAGTCAAAAAGGATTTTATAATTACGGAATAATTAAATTTTTAGCTAATTTTTTCTTTCAAAAATTGATAAAAATTTTCTTCAAATATAAAATACTCGATTTTACATTTGCTTATAGACTTTACCCTAAAAATGCCCTGAAAGGTTATAAGATTAAAGAATTAAGACATGGATTTGCATTGGAAATATTACTAAGTCCAATGAAAAGAGGTTTTAAAGTTATTACTTTACCAGCTAAATGGAAAAAAAGAGTTGAAGGAAGGTCCTCTATTACGATAGATAGCTATTTTTCATACTTAAGGGTGCTTTTTAGAAATATATGATTTATATCGCAACTACCACAATAAATAAACCAACCAAAGCATTAAAACTTTTTGCAAAAAATAAAAATTGCAAATTAATAGTTGCATTAGATAAAAAATCAAAAAAATTTGATTTAAAAAATTCAATTGTACTTAGCACCAAGTATCAAGAGAAAAAGTGGCCAAAATTATCAAAATTAGTTGGATGGAATTGTATTCAAAGAAGAAACTTTGCGATTTTAGAAGCTTTTGAAAGAGGAGCTGAAACTATAGCTTTAATAGATGACGACAATATACCTTATAAAAATTGGTTTAAAAATATATTCATTGATAAAAAAATTCGTTGTAAAGAAGTCAAGACTAATAAAATAATATTTGATCCAGTTGGATATACTAACCATAAAAATCTTTGGCATAGAGGCTTGCCTTTAGAGCTTGTCAATAACCGAAAATACAAAGTTGGAAAAAAATATTTAATCAAACCAGATATCCAAGCAAATTTTTGGAATGGTGACCCAGATATAGATGCTGTTTGTAGAATGATTTTTAAACCTGAGTGCAGTTTTAAAAAAAGACTTTTCCCTTTTTTTTCAAAAAGAATTTCACCATTTAATTCTCAAAATACTTTATTACACAGAAAAGTTATTAAAGATTATTTTTTGTTTCCACATATTGGAAGAATGGATGATATTTGGGCTGCATTTTATGTTACAGCAAAAAAATATAAAGTTGTTTATAATGAACCAACTGTTTATCAGGAAAGAAATGTTCATAATTTGATTAAAGATTTTAAAGATGAATATATTGGTTATGTTAATTCATTAAGGTTGGTAGAAAATTTATATAAAAATTCAGATAATATTTATAATTTTTTACCCAAAAAAACTTCAAGAGCTTTCGATGAGTGGAAAAAATTAACAGACTAACTTAATTATGAATATTTTAATTTTTGGTGGTGCTGGATTTGTTGGAAGACATTACTCAGAATATTTTTTAAAAAAAAATGACAATGTAAAAGTGATAGATAATATAGCTCCATTGTCTGGAGGAATTCATCCTAAGAAATGGAAATTGTTTAATCCGTATAAATTTAACAAGAAGTTTAAATTTTTAAATCAAGATTGTAGAAAATTTTTTAAAAATAGATTGGAAAAAAAATATGATTTAGTAATTAATTTAGCTGCTATTGTTGGTGGGCGTGAAGTTATTGAAAATAATCCATTAGCTGTTGCTGAAGATTTAGAAATTGATACAGCTTTTTGGAGATGGGCTGTCAAAAATAAAAATAAAATTCGACATGTAATTACATACTCCTCAAGTGCAGCATACCCAGTGCATTTACAAACTAAAAAAAACTATAGGTTATTAAAAGAACAAGACATTGATTTTTCAAAGGATAATTTGGGTAAACCTGATCTCTCTTATGGGTGGGCTAAATTAAATAATGAATATTTAGCTTCAATCGCTTTCAAAAAACATGGGATAAAAAATACAATTTTTAGACCCTTTTCAGGTTATGGATCTGATCAAGATTTGAATTACCCATTTCCAAGTATTGTACTTCGAGCAATAAATCATAAATCAAAAAAAAAATTTATAGTTTGGGGGAGTGGCTACCAAATGAGAGATTTTATTCATATTAAAGATGTCATTAGGGGCTCCTTAATTATCGCAAGGAAAATAAAAAATGGTGAAGCTGTAAACTTATCATCTGGTAAATTATTAAGTTTTATCTCATTATCAAAAAAAATATTTAAAATTTTAGGAAGAAAAAATATAAAAGTTAATGGAAATTCAAATAAACCTGAAGGTGTTTATGCTAGGGGAGGATCAACGTTTTTACAAAAAAAATACGGTTTTGTTCCAAAAATCTCAATTGATCAAGGTATTATGTGGGCAATTGAATATTTTGACAAAAAATAATAATTATTTTAAGTATTTGTTAACCAAATTGTTTCAAAAGGTTTAAGAATTAAAAATTGTTTATTTTCAATTATAATTTTTGAGTTAATTAAATTTCTCATCACAAGGGTCTTGTTGTCAATTTTAGTTTTTTGCATCTTAGAACTTAAATTTGTAACACATATTATTGTTTGTTTTTTATCTTTACTTATTCTTTTAAATCCATAAATTTTCTTCCCGAAATCTAAATTCTGTCTTGAGGCATTAGGATGAAAAGCTTTTTGATTTCTTCTGATCTTTAATAAATTACAAATATTATTATAGAATATACTTTGCTTAGTTTTATTATTTTTAAGTTTACCTGTAATATCTTTGTAGCTCCATTTATACCTATTAATATCTCTATTATTCCCGGTTATTATAAATTTAGCCTCATCATTAGATGTACCAAAAATAGAGTTAAGATATATAGCAGGAATTCCCTCGAAAGAGACCATTATTGCGTGCGCAGAAATAAATCTTTCTAAAAAAAACTCTCCATTCGGATCATAATCTGATTTTTTTAGAGCATCAAAAACTGTAATATTTGCCTCGTAAACTTTTTTTTTATTTTGGACTTTTCGATAGGAGAATTTTGAACCATTTTTCTTAAGTCTTACAAGAAAATTATTTAATATTTTTTTACTTAGTATTCCTTCAGTAGGTCTCATGCCAATTCCATCATGAGATGCTATAAAATTTAAATAACTATTTCCATTTTTTGTATTTGGAAGATTCTTACTCCACTTGTTAAGATACGAACTATTTTCAAATAGAAGAGCATGGATTAACAAAGGCGGTAGAGAAAAGTTATAAATCCAATTAGCTTCATCATTTTTACCAAAATAACTTAAATTTTCTTTTTCAGGTAAATTTGTTTCTGTAATAATTGTTGTTTGTATATTTAGAAGATCAATTATAATTCTTAAGAGTTTAACAATTTCATGTGTTTGTTTTAAATTAATACATTTAGTACCATTTTCTTTCCAAAGATACGCAATTGCATCTAATCGAAAAATAGTTACACCATGATTAATAAGATTTATAATAATTTTTATAAACCTAAGTAATACTGAGGGATTTTTAAAATTAAGATCTATTTGATCTGGGCTAAATGTTCGCCAAAGATAATCTGACTTTTTAAAAATTTTAATTTTTTTTAATAATTTATGGTCCCTTGGTCGAATTACATTTGAAGTTTTAAATTTTGAATTTATAATTAAAAAGTAATCCTTGCCTGGTTTTTTTTTCTTTAAAAAATTTTTAAACCATAAACCTCTTGCTGATGAATGATTAATTACTACATCAGCCATAACATCATTATCTTTAGAAATACCTTTGATATCCGACCAATCGCCAAGTTTACTTTCCACTTTATAATGATCTTTTACTGCAAAACCACTATCACTGCTTGATGGATAGAAAGGTAAAAAATGAATAGTGTTAAAATATTTCTTTAATTTTTTTTGAAAAAAGTTTTTAAATACTTTAATTGATCTTATCTTATTTGAGTAAACACTATCACCATAACAAATTACTAATGAGGTTTTTTCAGAAAAGGCCTTTATTTTTTTTGAGTTTTTTTTATTAAAATTTTTAATAAGTTGGATAATCTCATTTTCGAAATAATCTATCTCATTTTTAGATAGTAATATTTTGTATATATTGTCTAGTTTAGATCTTATTATTCTCTGGTCTTTTTGAGTTAACATTAATAATATTTTTTATTATCATCATTAACTACTTTTTCAAGTCTTCCAAGAAAATCTGGTATAGCGCTTTTTACTCTACTCCATGTTGGTATGAATGGAGTATCCATCGGGTTTAGAATAAAAGCTTCTCCAGCTTTCATTATATTCATTGCAAACAATTCAACAGCCTCTTCTTCAAAGTGGGAGTCAAATTTTAATCCATTCATCATAGCATCACTTCTATATATATCGATTAAGTCAAGAGCTGATCTGTAATAGGTTGCCTTTAATGTTCGAAATTTTTCTCTACTAAAAGAATTACCTTGCGTAGCTAATTTTTTAATAAATGTTTTAATAATATCAATCGACATTCTTGATAATCCTTTAGTCTCATCGTCAAGTGAGAGAACTTGGTGCTTATGATCATAGGTATCAGCCAAATCAACTTGACAAATATTTTGAGGTGAAAAGCTTCTTTGCATTTCTGATAAAATACCAACTTCAATACCCCAATCTGAAGAAATTCTTAGTTCAGGTAAAACATTTCGTCTAAAAGAAAATTCTCCAGCCAGGGGATATTTGAATGACTTCATGAATTCTAAATAATCACTTTTACCAATTGTTTTTTCTAAAGCAGTCAAGAGAGGAAAAACTAATAATCTTGCAACTCTTCCATTCATTTTGTTATTTGCTACTCTTGGATAATATCCTTTACAAAACTCAAAATTAAAAAGAGGATTTACGACTGGATAAAAAAGTTTCGCTAACATTCTTCTGTCGTATGTTTTTATATCACAATCATGAAGAGCAACTGAACGAGCTGTATCTCTTGCTATAGACATACCGATGCAATACCAAACATTTCTCCCTTTTCCTAATTCGTCAGGAGATAAATCTTTTTTTCTTAATTCTTGATCAAGCTTTTTTAAATTTGGACCATCATTCCATAAAATTGAAAAAGGTGTTTTTAATTTTTTGAAAAATTTCCAAGCTTTTTTGGCTTGTTTTTCACTAGCTTTATCTAGTCCAACAATAATGTGATCTAAATATTTAGTCTTACTAATTTCTTCAACTATATTCGGCAAGGCATTACCCTCTAACTCAGAATATAAACATGGTAGAATTAATTCCATTTTTCGTTCTTTGGAAAATTTCAATAAATCTTTTTCTATTTCGGCTGTAGACCTAGTTCCAAAGTCATGTAATGTCGATATTATTCCATTTTGAGAAAAATCACCCATTTCAAATTTTAGACATTATAATTTAATTTTTCTAGAGCCATTTTAATCACATCAGCCCAGCCTTCAGGTGATGGCTTATTTGAAAATATAAGATTGTCAATATTTATTTGGTCTAATTTAAATTGATCATTGAAAACTAAACAGGGTACATCACAATTTTTAAGCATATCTAAATCATTGTAATTATCACCAACTGCTATTGTTTTAATTTTATTCTCAGTTTTTTTTAAAATTTTTACTACTCTGTTCATTGATTTTACTTTATTTGTGTTATCGCAAAGGTTTGAAACACGACCACCTTCTTGAAAAGTTAATGAATAAGAATTTAAAATCTTTAATAATTTATTTTTATCTTTTTTATCTCCTTTAAATAAAAAGGGTAAAGTATATTTTCTATCTAAAGCATCCTTAAGTTTTTCATCTTTTTGTCCAAGAATTTTTTCTTGTTCTTTTTTATTAATATTAAAAATTTGAATACATTTATTTCTTAACTTTTCAGATACTCTATTATTAAAAATTTTTAACAATTCATCTTTTGATCGACTA
>CACIGI010000017.1 GCA_902586125.1 uncultured Pelagibacteraceae bacterium
GTTAAATGTGAAGCTGAAGTTCCTTTTCCAGTGGGGAGTAGAGTTGCTATACTGGCATATTCTCCACCAAATTCAGGTGTTCCAAAAAATAGAGCTTTTTGAATTTCACCAACAGCATCACATTGTCTTACTCCGGGCTCTATTACGTCATATGCTCTCTTCATTCCAATTTCGGAAATTTTTGCAGCAGATTTCATACAACTTATTTCAGTATTTGATTTTACTAAACGAGCCCAATTTACAAGTCTATTCGAGTCCTTGATTTTAGCATTTGGTAATCCATTTTTTATTTTTTCACAGCAAAATGCAGTAAAATAATGAGCATCCATCTCTAATCCAATGGAAAGTTTATCCCATTTTTTATTCTTAATTATCTCCACTAAATAATCATAAGGATGCTTAGGCCAGGCGTGAATGTAGTGTTCGTCATATACAATTATATTCTCCTTCTTTAAATATGTTTTTAGATAAGCTCCCCCTGCATCTTGATCTCTAACAAAACACAAAGGTTCTTCAGCATTGACATGAACTATTGCACATTGAGCATAATAAAAAGACCAAGCATCATAACCTGTCAGGTAATTTATGTTATTCGTATCGTGAGAAATTAATAATTCGATGCCCTTGTCTTGCATCATTTTTTGAACTTTTTTTAATCTGTTACTATATTCTACTTTTGTAAAAAGACTCATTTATTCAAATTAAATAATTTTCCAAATCCAAGAATATTTTCGTTCATCCCGATGCATTCTAAAGTATCCCAAATCAATGATTGATTACTTGTGATGACTGGCTTTCCCAATTTTTTCTCTAATCTATCAATTATATTTAAAACTGGTAAAGCTGTACACGAAATAAATAAGGCATCAGCTTTTTTGATTTCGATTTTTGACAAAATTTCAAATAAAAAATTTTGATCTACTTTTCCAATATCGTAATCTGCTGCAATATCTAGATAAGTATTTGTAATAACATCAAAGCCTTGCCTTGAAAAATAATCTAAAATCTCATCATTCAATTTTTTAATATAAGGTGTAAATATTGCTATTTTTTTTATATTTAACCTTTTTAATGCTTTGATCGCTGCAGTACTTGGTGTAGTAATTTTTGCTTTTGGTTTTGCTTTTTTAACTTTTTTTTCTATAGTATCATATCCAACGGCTATAGTTCCAGAGGTACATCCGTAAACAACACAATCTATGTTTTCATCAGGTAAAATATTTTTTGTAACATCTGTAACTTTATCAGACATTTTAATTAAATTTTCTTTCGATAAAGGATTGTAACATTCAATTCTGTTAACAAAAAAATCTATATCTTTATCTTTAATGATTTTGATAAAGTCTTTTTCAATTATAAAATCTGTAGCTAGGGCAATTAATCCTATTCTGGGATTATATTTCTTGATAAATTGTGGTTGAATTTTATTAGACTTCATTAAAATCCTTAAAAATCTTTAATTAATAGTCTAGTTTAAATAAAGACAATATAAAATAAGATAATTTGGCAGTTGAAAATATATTTAAATAAGATTTAATTTATACTCCTTAGAAATCGTTAACGAATATAGGAATATAATGAGAAGATTAATCATTGTTGTGTTTATATTTATATCAAGTTTTACAACAAATATTTTTGCAGAGGTTAAAATTGGGATAATTTTAGGATTCACTGGTCCTATTGAGACTCTTACACCTGCAATGGCTGCATCTGCAGAGATTGCTTTTAAAGAAGCATCTGACTCAGGGTCTCTATTAGGTGGAGAAAAAATTTCAGTAGTAAGAGCAGACTCAACTTGTGTTGACTCAGCGGTTGCAACAGCTGTTGCTGAAGGTGTTGTTGCACAGGGGGTAGTTGCAATAATGGGTGCTGATTGTCCTGGTGTAACAAGTGCTATTGCTTCAGACGTTGCTGTTCCAAATGGTGTAGTAATGATTTCACCTTCTGCAACATCTCCAGGATTAACAACTCTAGATGATAAAGGCTATTTCTTTAGAACAGCTCCTTCAGATGCTAGAGGAGGACAAATCCTTGCAGATATTACTAATGATAGAAAAGTAAAAAGTGTTGCTATTACTTATACAAACAACGACTATGGTAAAAGTTTAGCCGACGTTTACAAGGCAGCAGTAGAAGCATATGGAATAAAAGTAACTGCGGTAAATGCTCATGAAGATGGAAAAGTGGACTATTCTTCTGAAGTAGCAACACTAGCTTTGGCAGGTGGAGATGCAGTTGTTGTTATTGGATATCATGACCAAGGTGGAAAAGGGATTATTCAAGCCTCTTTAGACTCTGGTGCGTTTGACAGATTTATTTTATCAGATCGTATGATCGATCAATCATTAATTGATACATTTGGAAAAGATTTAAGAAAATCTTTTGGTACAATGCCAGGTTCGACTGAAAAAGGTGCTGGAGTTTTTGCTAACATTGCAAAAACAGCTGGTATTGATAGTTCTAGCCCGTATACACACGAGTCATACGATGCAGCTGCCTTAATTATTTTAGCAATGCAAGCAGGTAATTCAGCTGACAGAACATCAATAGCAAAACATGTGATGGATGTTGCTAACAGTCCTGGAACAAAAATTTATCCAGGTGAACTAAAAAAAGCTTTAGATTTATTAGCTAAAGGCAAAAAAGTTAACTACGAAGGTGCGACAGGAGTAATCTTTAATAGCATCGGCGATGCTGAAGGTTCTTTCTTAGAACTTGAAGTAAAAGGTAAAAAATTCAAAACTAAAAAACAAAGATAATTTATTTTAAAATTAAAACCTATAGCATTTTATGATTGGGGTTTTTAAAAAAATAAGTATTTATCAGCCATATATAAAGCCCAAGCAAAAGCAGCACCTAAAATTATATATTTCATTTTTTTTATTTATAAAATACTTCCTAACATTAATTATTTGTTAAGTCTTTTATAAATTTTATCTAATGTGTTTACCACAGATTTATAAGTTCCTCTTTTAGTCATTTCTCTTAAACCTTGTTCATTTAAACCCTTTGGTGTTTGAGATTCTCTCACTAGGTATCTTAAATCTTTTTTTGAATTTACAACTGCATCTTGAGATAAAGCTAAAAATAAAGTAGTTATATATTTTTGTGCATCAGACTTTTTAATACCTTTTTTTATCAACCAGTTACTCATTACCTTTAACATTTCATAATAAGATGCCATCATCCCTGACGTTGACCAAAAATTAATCGATAATTTTTCATTTTTAATTTCAATAGTTGATCCAATTTTATTAAAAAAATTTTTAACCTTTTTATTTGGTGGGCAAATAGGCACCGGTCCTTTTTTAATTGAAATCGGTGGAAGAGGTATAGCTCTTACTAAGTCTGCTTTTACTTTTATCATTTTTTTGAGTTCTGAAAGATTTATAGTTGAGATAAAGCTTATTATTGTTTGACTAGATCTAAATCTTAAATTTTTAATAATCTTCTGACCAACATTTGGCGTAACTGCTAAAAAGATCCAATCGCAATTTTCAACAATTTTCTGATTATCTTTTTCAATAAATATCTTTTTAAACTTTTTTTTTAGTCTTTTTGCTACAATACTATTTCGTGATGAAATAAATATCTTTTTATAATTAATTTTTGAAGAACAAATTCCAGTTATGACAGATGATGTTATTTTTCCAGTTCCTATAAAACCTAATTTCATAAATAACTTATAGTGATTAATTTATATTAATTAATAAAAAAAGAACCTCTAATTCTCAATAACTCTCTACTCAAATCTTTATGTTCTTTAAAAGCTTTTCTGCCATGAAGCCAAAAATAATTATTTGCCACCACAGACGATCCGACTGGAAGTCTTGTAATAATTTTTTTATTACTCTCCTCCAAACTATCAGATAATTTTTGTAAAAAAGTACCTTGTTTCATATTTTTTGGTTCAGGAAATTGATCAATATAGGAAATTTGAGCCCTTCCCTGTTTATCAGATGAAAATACTGGATGTTCAACTTTGTAATCAATATTTTTACTTTTAGGTGAACCCCAAAGAAAATCTTCTTTTCCAACGGGATCATTAAATAATTCATTACAGTGTTCCCAATCATCAAGATGAAGCATGGCAGTTTCTCCACCCTCAACATTTTTTTCTTCTATTTTTGACATTAATAACCAATCGGTTTTTTCTTTTACATATGTTCCATCAGTATGAAGATCCATATTTTTATATGCCTTTCTTAAATAAGAGTCACTTTTGTCCTCATGCCTAACATGAAATCTAGCATAATATTTTCCAGCCATTGCATCATGATTAGGGTTCCCAATAAGATGTGCGACTGCAGTCGATAGTTTTACTAAAAAACTATCATCAATTTTAGATATTAAATTTTTAGGTTTAATAATAAAACAACCGGTATTTCGATCTCTAATAATTTTGTTAATTAATTTAGATAATTTGTTATTACTTAAATCATCTAAACTTTTTGCGATAGTAAATCTAGTAAATGGCTTGTATTCTAATGCGATAATATCAAACTTATTAAAAGGAAAGATAAGTTTATTTAAAATATCATCACCTATATCGATGTTTATAATTCTTGGAGACTGCTTATTTTCGTATATTTCAAATCCGTCAATTTTTTCAATCATAAATAACTGCTAAAAAGTGTGAGTATGATAGCAGAGAAAATTGTGGGGTAAACTAAATTTTTTTTAGTTATAAAAAATAGCCCGATTGATAAAATAATTACAATTAGTCTTACTAAATAATCTATCTCAGATAATAATCCCGATGGGAAAATTACAATCCTAGCTATTAATGCTGCCAATGTTGAGTATGCCAAACAATTAAACCATCTAAATATTTTGGATGTTTCTTTTATATTTTCTGAACTTACAACACCTAAAAATCTAGACAAAAATGTCGCTAAAGAAGTTATCAAGATAACTAAAAAAATATTACCTGTCATTAATTTCTCCAATAAAAAATGCAATTGTTCCAGCCGCAAAACCACCAAATAAAATACACCATTCCGGAGATATGAAATAAAAGGCTGGACCTAAAATTGCACCAAAGATAATTGATAAACTTATTTTAATAGTTTTCATCGCGCCCACCATCATACAAGTAAAATAAATTGGATTAATTATTGCTAACCCAATTAACATATCTCTATTTAAAAAATCTGAGGCAATATAACCAATGAATGTTGAAAAAATTGCTACTGACCATGTTGCTGTACCAATACCAATCCAAAAATCTATCCTCGCTTCTTTTTTTATTTGTTCATAATTATCTTTCATAATTAACCATGATGAGACAGCGATGAAGTGACACGATAAATAATATTTCCATTTAGGTTGTTTGTGATGCATCAACAAAGGCATTAAGGAAACTGTCATTGGATAGAGTCTTGCATTTACTAACCAAACAGCAATGAAGATATTTATTAATGATGATCCAATTATAAGTGACTCTGCCATCACTAAAGAACCAGGTAATGCGTAAGTTAAAAAAGTTGAAAAAAGACTTTCTTGAATTGTAAAACCAATATTTTTTAAAAGAGCCCCAATAGCTATAAAGCTAGCTCCCAAGGCTATAGCTGGACTTCCTACACCTTTGATAGATGCAAATCCTCTCAAAAAATATTTTGAATCAATCATTAACCGCCTAGAAATAGGCGTCCCACATCAGGATTATTTAAAAGTTCATCTCCTTTACCTGCTATTGCAGTTTGTCCTGATACTAAAACATAACCAATGTCGGCAAACTCTAAGCCTTTTTTTGCATTTTGCTCAACAAGGATAATTGTTTTTTTTTCGTTTTGCTGAAGGTCTCTTAAAATTTCAAATACCATTTCAATATATCTTGGCTCTAAGCCAATCGAAGGTTCATCAACTAATAAAACTGATGGTTTCATAACAAGCGCTCTTGAAATTTCTAATAACCTTCTCTCACCACCAGACAAAACTTTTGCAGGCTGATTTCTTCTATTTCTTAATCTTTCATACTTCTCAAGAATTCTCTCAGCTTCTTGAAATGACTCCTCAGTTTTATCTTTTATAAATCCACCCATTAAAAGATTTTCTTCAACCGTCATATCAGGGAAAACAGAATTATCCTGTAAAATATATGCGATACCAACTGATTTTAATTTTTCAGCTGGTGATAAATTGGTTATTTCTTTTCCATCAATTTCTATTTTGCCAGAAAAAATATTGGTAAATCCATAAATTGAATGAAGAATAGTTGATTTACCAGCACCATTTGGTCCTATTAAACAAAGTGATTGAGCCTTGCTTACATAAAGATCAAAATTATGTAAAATTTCCATTTTTCCATAACCAGCATTCATATTTTTAATTGTAAGATGAATGTCGTTAGGTGAAAGTTTTTTCAAATCGTCTGCTTGAGGTGCTTTTCCTAATACCTCATATTGATTAGACATTATTGTGCCCCCAGGTATGCATCAATTACTCTTTTGTCATTTTTGATCTCATTAGGTGATCCATTGGCAAGCATTTTTCCATGAGCTAAACAATAAATACTCTCTGCTAATTGCATAATAACTCTCATATTATGCTCAATAACTAAAAGAGTTATCCCAAAATCTTGATTTACTTTAATTAATCTGTCTATTATTCCATTGATTAGAGTTGGGTTAATACCTGCTGTTGGTTCATCCAATAAAAGCATTTCTGGTTCATTCATCAAGGCCATTGCCAATTCAAGTAATTTTTGCTGTCCAAAAGATAAATCACCAGCTCTTAATTTTCTTTTTTGATAAAGTCCTACAAAATTTAAAAGATTTTCTGCCTTCTCGGTTAAATCTTGAGGAATTTTTGAGAATATTTTTAATATACTTTCATCACTACCCTTGTGGCTGATTAGCATATTATCTACACAATTTAATTTTCCATAAATTCTTGTTTGTTGAAAAGTTCTTAATAAACCAAGTTTAGCAATTACAGGAACAGGTAACTCAGATACCTCTTTACCATTAAACTTAATTGAACCTTGATCTATTGGATAAGTTCCCACTATTGAGTTAAATAAAGTTGTTTTTCCTGAACCATTTGGACCAATTAGTCCAAATATTTTTCCCTTTTCAACTGACATTGAAATGTCAACATTAGCTTTAACACCGCCAAAAGATTTACTTACATTATTTACTTCTAAAATACTCATTTCAATTCTACCTGTGCTTTTCGATCAGCCTCATCAATAACTTCTCCAAATCGTTCAGGATATTTTTCTCTCAACCATCCCATAATTCCCTCTGGGAAATAAATAACAATCACAACGATCAAAACTCCTAAAGCAACATACTGCCAACCTAAAAAGAATGTCCAAAACCCTTCTTTAAAAATATGAAATACTGTTGCACCGATAACTGGTCCCCATAAAGTTCCTTTACCTCCTAAGATTGCCATCAAAACCATGAACACTCCCATTTCTCTACCATCGAAAGCAACATCAGTTGAGTCAATGTATCCAACTAGTCCTCCCATAATTCCACCTGCTAGACCACAAAAGAATGCTGATACCATCCAACCAATAATTTTATATTTCATTGTTTCTATACCCATTGCCTCAGCTTTATCCTCATTATCTCTAATCGCATTAAGAATTAATCTAAAACGTGTTGAATAAATTGCTCTCACTGCTATGAATGTTAGTATAAGTGCTCCAAAGCTTAGGAAATAAAAAAATTCCCCCCTTGCTTCAAGTCCACCAACCTCAGGAAACGGAGGAGTGGTAAACCCCTGACCTGCACCTATAATTTCTATACCTCCAGAAATTTCTCCTGCTGCAACACCTAAACCCAAAGTGCAAATAGCAAAATAATGTCCTCTTAAACCTAAAATCGCATAACCAATTAATCCAGCAACAATAGTTGGAACAACAGCAGCTACTACAAGTCCGGCTGCCATTCCTTGAAAGAATTGTGTGGGCGTATGAACAAAAGTTTTTTCTCCCCCACTTTCTGTCCACTCAGCAAGAGGGAAAAACATTCCTACTTGGACAGATGCACATAAATACATGCCTAAACCATAGAATAAAATATTTCCAAATGTGTTATATCCCATTTCACCACCCTGGATATTCCAAGTGGTAGCTAAAACTATCAATACACATAGAATGGACAATTGAACTTTAAACGCTGGAAATATAAAAGGTGCTGCTAGCCCAAAAATTAAAATTGCAGCATATAATAACACATTTTTGCTCATTATTTTAGATACTCTCTCTTCCTAGACAGTTTAAATCTTCTGTAAACGAGAATTAAAACTAATAATAAAAATACTGCACCAATTCTAAATTCAGTTCCTAAAATATAGTCAGCAAATTCCTCAAAAACCCCAAGTCCCATTCCAGACATTGCTACTCCTGGTAAATTTCCTAGTCCTGCAACAATTACGATCATAAAAGATCTTATTGTATATGGTAATCCCATGTATGGATGAATTGTAAATGTAATAGATATTAATGCACCTGCTACTCCACAAAGCGCAGCATTAATACCAAACGTAGCTGCATAAACTTTCTCTGTATCAACTCCTAAAATCTTTGCTGCTCTTGCATTCTGTGCAGTCGCTCTAATTGCACGACCAAGTTTTGATTTTTTCATGTAAATAACTAAACAAATTGCAAAAACAATACTGATTACTGCTGAAAAGATTTTTGAGTTAGGTAAAGTAACATTATTATCAAATAACATAGTTGTTCCATAACCTGAATTAGCTAGAACGACATCTGCGCCAAATGCAAAATTCATTAACTGCATAAATAAAATACTTATTCCAAAAGTAGCAAGAATTGAGATGAATAAATCTCGATCGACTACTTTATTAATTACTAATTTGTAAATTCCAACTCCAATAAAATACATTATAATTGGAGAAACAATCACGCCCCAGGCCGGATGTATTCCATAAAGATACATGAAGTAAGCAATATAGCCTCCAAGAATGACTAGGTCACCTTGTGCAATATTAATGATATTCATAACTCCCCATTGCAATGCCATGCCGTATGCAATCAATGCAAATAAAATACCAAGAAGTAACCCATCCAAGCAGGCTTGAACTGTAATCATTGGATATTGGAAAACCATGAAATCCATAATCAACTCTTAAAAAAAAAATACCCCCTAGAATTTAGGGGGTATTTATAGATTAGTTTTTATCTTTCAGACCACTTAGGAATTGGGTGAATCAACTTCGCTGAAGCCCATTTAGTTGGAGCTACAACTTTATTTTCACATTTTCCTGAGCCATCACACATTACTTGGAAAAGAACCATCGGCTTGTCAACATTTTGACCACCTTCTGCGAACTTTATATTTCCATAAAATGTTTGCATGTTAGTAGCTGCAAGAGCATCTCTTACTTTTTTCTGATCAAAAGAATTTGCTCTTTCAAATGCATCTTTAAATACTAATAGCGCAGCTGAAGACTCTGCCGACTGATATGGCGGATCATAACCAAACTCTTTTTGAAAGTCTGCCGCATATTTCATACCATCTTTAAAGAAATTATCTTTATAAGTTAATGTCTTATGCCATTGTGATGCACATAAAGCATACTGTGAATTCTTACCATGTTGCTTTGATAATTTCGCAGCATCGCAGTGTGTCATCGCTAGCATAGGCACATCTACTTTCATTTCAGCTATTTGTCTAATTGCAGTTAGTGCACCTTTTGTATGACCTGATACTACAAGAACATCTGGCTTCATTTGTTTTACTTTAACTAATGTAGCAGCCATATCATTTAACTCTTTCGGTAATTTATCATCTATTACTTTTTTAGAGCCTGTTCTCTTAATTGCATCAAGAACTCCCAATCTTACGTCTTGTGAAAATGCATCTTGTTCAAATGCCATTGCAACTGTTACTGGTTTACCATTATTCTTTTCAACTGCTAAATCTATAGCAACATCAAGATATAAGTTTGCTGGAGCTAATACTGCAAATAGATATTTGTAACCTTTTGTAAACAAAGATCTAGAAGCACCGTTTGCTTCAACCATTGGAACACCATATTTTTCTGTAACCGGTGCAAT
>CACIGI010000018.1 GCA_902586125.1 uncultured Pelagibacteraceae bacterium
TATCTTAATAGTCTTTTATCAATCGCTTCGTTTTTTTCAAGTTCAGTGATGACACTTCCTTTACCTTTAAATTTAAAGTGAATGTAACTTCCCTTTTTATTTTTTTTTATTAAATATGACAAATTTAACAATCCCCAGTTTTCGGTTTTTACTATCTCTCCATCATTTTTTTCAATAATGCTTGAATATTTTTCAGTTAATTGTTTAACTTCACTTGGAGAAGTATCTTGTCTTGTAATTATAGTATGCTCGTATAAATTCATTTAATCTCTTTAATAAAAAATGAGGATATACTATTATAAATCTTTAATTACAATAGCAAAAACAATATAAAATATAGGTTTTTTTTAGATGTTTTCACTAGTATTCCCAGGTCAAGGCTCTCAAACAATTGGAATGGGAAAAGATTTTTTTGAAAATTATGATTTAGTAAAAGATCTATTTAAGCAAGCAGATGAGTCATTGGGTATTAATCTTTCAAAAATAATTTTAGAGGGACCCAAAGACGAATTAGATCTTACTGCAAATACTCAGCCTGCAATATTTCTTATAAGCTACTCAATTTTTCAAGTAATGAAAAAAGAATTCAATATGGATCTTGATAAAGCAAAATATTTTGCTGGTCATTCACTGGGAGAATATTCAGCTATATGCGCTGCTAAATATCTTAGTTTTACAGATACCATTAAACTTTTAAAAATTAGGGGTGACGCAATGCAGAATGCTGTCCCAAAAGGGGAGGGAGGTATGTTGGCTGTTTTAGGTTCAAATGTCGAAATTATAGAAGATCTTTTGAATGAAAATCAGAATGATTTTACAGCACAAATTGCAAATGATAATTCTGATGGTCAAATTGTTTTAAGTGGAAGAAATAGTGATATTGAAAGATTAATAAAAGTTTTAAAAAAAAAAAATGTAAAAAATATAAAATTACCAGTTAGTGCTCCTTTTCACTGTCAACTTATGAGCAACGCTACTGAAATTATGAGAAATGAAATTGAAAAATTAAGCTTTCACAACTCTAAAAATAAATTGATTTCAAATGTGACAGCTAAAGAAATAAAAAATAAGGAAGAACTAAAAATACTGTTGATCCATCAAATAGAAAATAGAGTTAGATGGAGAGAGAGCGTGGTCCATATGATTAATAATGGAGTTAACCATTTCATAGAAATTGGACCTGGAAAGGTTTTATCGGGTTTAATAAAAAGGATAGATAAGAATGTAAAAACTAATACAATTAATCAAACGAGTCATATAAAAGATTTAGAAATATGATTAATTTAAAAAATAAAAATATTATTATAACCGGTGCATCAGGAGGAATAGGTAACGCGATAGTAAAAAAATTGAGTGAGTTTGAAGCAAATATATTAGCCACTGGAACAAAAATTGAAAAGTTAGAGGAATTAAAATCAAAATTTAAAAATGTTAAGATTTTAAGTTTTGACATTTCTCAAAGTGAAAATATTGAAGAATTTATTGAAAATGCCACAAAACAACTTGGAGGAAAACTAGACTGTATTGTTAATAATGCTGGATTGACCCAAGACAATTTAGCAATTCGTATGAGCTTGGATGAGTGGAAAAAAGTAATTGATGTAAATTTAACATCTACTTTTCTCTTAAGTAAATTTGCTATTAAAAAAATGCTAAAAAATAAATCAGGAAAAATTGTAAATATCTCATCTGTAGTTGGACATACTGGAAATTTAGGCCAATCAAATTATACAGCGTCAAAAGCGGGTATAGTTGCCATGTCAAAAAGTTTGGCAATTGAGTATGCTAAAAAGAATATTAATGTTAATTGTATTTCACCAGGTTTCATAAAAACAGCTATGACCGACAAGCTGGATGAAAAATTTAAAGAATTAATTATATCTAAAATACCATCTGCAAGATTAGGAGAACCCACAGATGTTGCTAATGCAGTTCTTTTTTTAGCTTCAGATCAATCAAATTACATTAATGGTGAAACAATTCATGTTAATGGGGGGATGTATATGGGTTGACAAAACAAGTTTTTAAACTAATAAGAATTTAAAACAAAAAGGATCAAAATGTCAGAAGATATTTCAAGTAAAGTAAAAAAAATAGTTGCAGACCATTTAGGGATTGATGAAGCGAAAGTTACAGATGAGTCAAGTTTTATTGATGACTTAGGAGCTGATAGTTTGGATACTGTTGAATTAGTAATGGCTTTCGAGGAAGAATTTGGTTCAGAAATTTCTGATAGTGAGGCTGAAAAAATTTTAACAGTGGGTGATGCTGTAAAATTTATTGAAGGAAAAGCTAACTAGTTTTATTAATGCCCATAGAAAACGATGGGGTAATGATAATCTTATCCTCTCCATCAGGAGCGGGCAAAACTTCTCTTGTAGGTTTATTATCTAAACTTGACAATTTTGAAGTCTCAATCTCTCATACAACACGAGAGCCAAGACTGAACGAAACTCCAAATAAGGATTATTATTTCATAAATGAGACTGAATTTAAAAGGCTGATTAAAAATCAAGAATTTTTAGAGTATGCAAAAGTCTTTAACAACTTATATGGAACCACAAGGACCCAAGTAATAAATCACTTAAACGATGGTAAGAATGTTTTATTTGATATTGATTGGCAAGGAGCAGACCAAATAAAGAATAAAAAATTGGATTATAAATTAATAACTTTTTTTATTTTACCACCAAGTAAGGAGATTTTATTTGAACGACTGTCAAATAGAGATATGAAAGATAAACTTATTGTCGATGATAGAATGAAACAATTTGAACATGATGTTTTACATTGGATAAATTATGATTATGTAGTTATCAATGATGACCTAGAAAGCTGTTATTTAAAAATAAAGAAATTGATAGAAGCTGAGATTAAGGATAGTTCAAAAGACTACGATAAAGAGTTTATTAGAAAACATGTTGAAAAGTTAACTTCGTAATTTTTCATATTCTTCAGCTAGCTTGTAGTATGTTTCAAAATCAAGATTTTGTGGTCTTAAATCAAGATCAATATTTAGCTTTCTAGCGATCTCAGTATTGCCATCAAATAACTGATTCAAAGGTTTTTTTAACATTTTTCTTCTTTGGTTAAAAAAAGTTCTTGTTATTTTTTCTAAATTTTTAGGATTAATATCAAAAAAAAAATGCTTTGGTTTAAAATATAACAGTGAACTATTTACTTTAGGTCTTGGTGCAAAACTAGATGATTTTACATCGCATATTTTTTTTATATCTAATCTCCAGTTGGATAATATAGTGATTCTCCCATATTTAGATGAATTAAACTTTGAGATTATACGATCTGCAACCTCTTTTTGAAACATTAGTATTAAACAACTAAACCAAAATTTATTTTTATCTAAATTTAAAATCCATTTAGATAAAATTTTGGTTGAAATATTGTAGGGCAAGTTACCAAAAACAACAAGTTTATCATCATCAAGTTTTTTTTCATCGACTAATAAAATATCTTTATTAATAACATTTATTTTATCTTTAAAATGATTAGATAATCTTATTGCTAAACTTTTATCTTTTTCTACAACAAAAATTTTTTTTGGTTTTTTTAATAAGATATAAGAAGTTAGATTTCCAGTTCCTGGACCTATCTCAAGTACGGTTTTATTTTTAATTTCTGTAATATTAACAATTTTTTTAAGAATATTTTGATCAACCAAAAAGTTTTGACCCAAACTTTTTTTTGCTTTGATCACTATTTGGTATCTAAAAAGGTTATCGCTTTGATTAAACTTGCAGGATCAGATTTATTCTTTCCAGTCATTTTTTCATTAGGACCATGATCTGGTGAAATTCTTAAAAAAGGAAGCCCTAAAGTAATATTAATTGCATTATATTCAAATAGAGTTTTCATGGGTGCTAAGACCTGATCATGGTACATACCAACAATTATATTGTATTTACTTCTATTTTTTTTTAAAAAAATTGTATCAGCTGCAAACGGTCCAAAAATTTTATAATTTGATTGAATTAAAGATTTTATTGAGGGTTTAATGATTTTTTCGTCTTCATTAAAAGCATCAATGCTTTCACAATGTGGATTTAGCCCCGTAACAGCAATTCGAGGTTTTTTTTTTAAATATTTTTTAAAAAATACGTCTAATAATTGAATTTTTTTTTTAATAATATCTTTACTAATGTATTTTGAAACCTTTTTTATTGGCAAATGAGTTGTAATTGGGCAGATAGACAGATCTTTATTATAAATAAGCATTGCAAAATTTTTTGAATTTGTTTTATAAGCTAAATATTCAGTAATACCTAAGTACTTTTTTTTTAAAAAATGTTTTTTAGAAATAGGACCATTTATTAATTTATTTGTAATTTTCGTATTTAGAATTTTAAGTGCAATATCAAATGACTCTCTTATATAATTATTTGACTTACTTGTAATTACATCAAATGGTTTTTTTTGATTGAAACTGACATTTATTAAATTAATTTTCTTATTATCTAATTGAATTTTTTTTAAATTTGCAAAATCAATTAATCGTATTTTTATTTTAATATTTAATTTTCTCATTTGGAGTTTAATTATTTTTTGTGAGGCAATCAAAATAATTGGACTTTTAAACTTTTTAAGTTTTAAAGATTTAAAAAAAATTTCAGAAAAGATGCTATTTGGTTCCCCAGCGACTATAATTATAGGTTTATAGACCATATATTACCAAATTTTTTTTTAATTTGTTGAAATACATACTTGAAAATTGATCAAGTTGATTGTTTGTTTTAAATTTAATTACTTCATCTACTTTTTCATTTAAATTAAAGTTTGACTTATATTCTTTTTCATCTTCGATTTTTATGATGATGAATCCTGATGACGTTCTAATTGGCTTTGAAAACTGGCCTGTTGATAATTTTGAAATAATTTCTTTAACATTTTTATTAAGATTATCCTCTTTAATCCATCCGATAAGACCACCATTAGCGGCAGTATCAGAATTACTATGAATTAGTGCTGTTTTTTTAAATCCCAAACTTTCAATATCTTGAAGAATTTTTTCATATTTGATTTGAAAATTTTTTTTATTGTTTGGACTGAATGTTATTTCTGAGAGCAAAAGTTCTTTTTGATATTTTTTTTGCGGATTTTTTAAAATTTCATTTTTAATTTTTTCTTTATCAATCACAACTTTGTTTTTAAACTTTTGAAAAATTAGGTCGTTCCAAATTATTTGAATGTAAAACTTTTCCATTATATTTTCTCTATTAAGATTATTATCAGATAAATAATTTTCAAGTTTTTCTATAGAGTTGATACCTATTTTTGAATATTTATTTTTTATAAATCCAAGCAGAAATTTATCATCCACTTTTAATTCTTTAACGAAATTCATTATTTCAATTTTTTTTACTTTATCTCTTAAAATTGAATTTTTTGATATTTCGAACAAATCTGTTTCATTCAAATTATTAATTTCAGGATTGAAGGATTTTAAAAATCTAATTTCCTCATAAATATCGATAGTGGTAATTATTTCGTTATTGACTTTAAATAAAATTTTATTTTCTAATGCAGTCGAAGTTTTGACATTTAAAAATATTATTAGAGATATAATTATCAAAACTTTTAATTTTTTTGATATACACATCTTACTAATTTGCAAATTTTTGTTCAACACCAGTCAACGGTACCAACTTTATACTAAACATAAAATCTTCTGTTGGCTGTAGATCTCTATCTTGATAATAAGTCTTATTATATTTAATACCAGCAGTCAGACAATCGTTTTTATATTCATAAATTAAGTCATAGTATTCTGTTAAATCTATTTCTCTATTTTCTCGAGTTCTAAAAGATATAAAATTTTTTTTATCAAAGTTAAATGTTGTCACATTCTCTAAAATATTTGTACTACCTATTGGACCATTTTCTTCAATATAATTGAATGTAGTAATAAAATTATTTTTTGAAAAGCTTGTTCCAAATGAATTATATTGAACTTCATCTAAATCGTGATTTATTGAAAATTCATAATTAAAATTTATATTTTCACTTAAGTTATTTGTTAATTTACCAAAGTAATTAGAATTTTTTTTGTCAAGTGAACTATTAGATGGGATGTTGTTATTTGTTTTTGTTCTTATAACTTTAGCAAGACTTAACTCAAAGTATTTATTTATTTCATTAATTTTTTCTTTTTTATAATCTAATCCTAATGTTAAATTTTGACCTGACTCTAGTGTATCAATAAGACCCAATCTATCTATATTAAATATATTCTCGGTATTTATTTGTCTGTTTACGTCATTATAACTTTTCATATCTGATGGATTGACTCTGATAGACAATTTTGGGTTTAAGTAATTCATGAAGAATTCATTTTTTTCAATCAGTGGATAACTTGATACTATTTCAAAAATATTCATAAGCTTAATATTTGATTTTGAGTCATACTCAACATTGTTTTTTCCAGCAGTAATCGTATTTTTTAGATAGTAATTAAAATTATTTTTAATACCACTTTTAGTAAAATAGTCGTTACCTTGTATATCTAAATTATTAATCATTCTTGATCTAAGACTATTAGTGTCTTTCAGGATGTTATCTCCCCGTGAGGTAAAGTCAAAAGAAGCAAAATTATTATTCAAAAAACTTCTTGAAAAGTCATAGTATGGCAAAACGTACTGATATCTATCATTATTTGGTTTAGAGAGATTTTCATATACTGTAAAACCAGTGTTAAATGAAAATTTCTCATTTTCGAGATTTAAATCTATATCCGAAGTCAATGTATCAAAATTATCTGGTTTGAGATCAGTATTTACCAAATTATTATCAAAAACTTTAAGATATGTATCATTGTTCACTTTTTGAAGAGAAATATCAAGCGAGCTTTCAATAAAATCCTCAAAATTAAACTTCATTTCATATTTTGAAAATATATGAGTGAGAGTATTTTCTTTATTTGATATTTTAGATTTATAACCATCAGTAATATTAAAGTCGGCAATAAAAAATGAATTTTTATTTTTTTGTCTATACTCATTTTGAAACATTAGAATATTTTTACTAAATAATGTTGGTTTAAAAGTAATATCTTTGTTAATCGAAGGAGCATAAAAATAAGGTATTTGTAATGAAGACCCTAAAATATTTGAATTGTTGATATGAGGAACTAAAAAACCTGATTGTCTTTTTACAGATGGACCAGGATGAAAAAATTTTGGAAAATATAAAACTGGTAAATCATAAACTTTTACCAAGGCATTGTCATAATTTATTTGTTTTTTATTTTCATCATAAATGATTTTATCTGCTTGAATAGTCCATGGAGGACAATCATCATTTTTTTTACAACTTGTAAATACACCTTTTTTTATTGTTGTAATTCCATTTTTTCTTGATGATGAAATCCCCTTAAATCTCGGATCATTGTTTTCATTGCCAAATATATCTTTTTTAAATTCAATATCTATATTTTGGGCTACATAGTTTTGATTTTTAAGATCAAAAATTGCACTTTTAAAAAAAAATTTGTCACTAAAGGGCTGATTATATTTTGTATTAACAAAAATTTTCTCACCTTTTAAAATTTTATTTTTTAAAGAGTAATTAAATTTTCCAATTTCATATCTTGTTTGATTAGAGCTATTTAGGATTACTCCACCTACATCTGAGCTTATTATCATCTCATTTCTTAATATAGTAGCATTTTCAATTTCAAATTTATAATTTTCATTAAAAATAACCTCAGATTTACCTTTAATTTCAATTCTTTCATCATTTTTGATATATATAATTTCTTGTGCTGAAAAATTATAGTTATTTAATTGATCTTTGATAACTATGTTTCCTTGCGCTCTAAGAACATTTTGAGTTTTGTCGAATTCAAATTTGTCAGCCTCAATATTAATACCATCAGCAGTAGAGATATTACCCCGATTTTTTCCAATTATTTTATTACCTCCATCTAAAATTTCTAATTCAGACACATCAAAGTTAATTTGATCATTACTTTGAGCATTTAAGATGGTTAAATTTAAGATTATAAAAAAAAATATTATTATATTATTTTGCATTTATATCTTTCATTAAAAAAGAGTTAACAACAGTCAAAATAGCTAAAGGTATTAAGATAGAACTAATTACGTTAATTTTTTCAGATGTTCCAAGAACATAAAAAAAATTA
>CACIGI010000019.1 GCA_902586125.1 uncultured Pelagibacteraceae bacterium
ATTGTTTTATGTGAGGATTTGTCAATCTCAAATATCAATACAGCCGGTATTCCAGATAATGTAATGAAAACATTAATTCTTGATATAAATTTTAATGAAAAATATTTTGAACGAGTAATTCATCATGAAGTATTTCATATAATTAATGATAGTTTTAAAGATATATTTAATGAAAGCGCTTGGTCGAGCTTCAATTTAACAGATTTTAAGTATGCAGAATGTTCCACCTGCACTAATAAATTAGGTTTGGAAACCTATAGCAATACCAAGGGGTTTTTCTCAGAATACTCTCAATCTACTCCTTCTGAGGATATGGCAGAAGTTTTCTCTCATTTAATGATTGGAATAAACTTAAATAATAAAGACCCAATTTTAGAAAAAAAAATAAATTTTATAAAAGAAAATTTGTTAAGAATTGATCCAAATTTTATCCTATGATCGAAAAAATTAAGGCAACAAGATCAGAAAAAATAATTCTAATATTTTTATTATCCTTAGCAATATTTTCTTTTGGTTCTTTTTTTTTAATAAAGAATAAATGTTTGTTTGTAAAAAATTATGATCCAACAAAAATTACTTTTGAAAAACCTTCAAATATTGCAGTTTTAAATGTTCCTTGTGGGAATGTTATAATTGAACTCTATCCTCAAATTTCTCCAAATGCTGTTCAAAGATTTAAGAAATTAGTTGAGTCTAAAGCCTATGATAATTCTGCCTTTCATAGAGTAATAAAGGATACACTTGTACAAGCGGGTGATTTAGAATTTGGTAAAAAAGGAAGCTTGAATTATGCAAAGATTGGCACTGGCAAGTCTGGTTTAGGAACAATAAATTCAGAGATAGACAGTCCATTTGATTTTAAAAAAGGGAGTGTGGGATTAGCAAGATCAAAAAGTTACAATACGGAAGATAGTCAGTTTTTTATAATTTTAAGAGATGAACCGTTATATGAATCTGAATACACCCCTATTGGTAAAGTAATTTACGGTTTAGAGGCGTTAAAAAAAATTAAGTATCTTGATAAATCGCAGTATGTATTAAGACCTGATTTTATTAACTCTTTAAGAATGCTAGTTAACTAATGGCTTACCAGTTGCTAAAGTATGTTTTATTCTGTCTTGTGTTTTTTTTGTTTCTATTAATCTCATAAATGCATCTAGCTCTAACTTAAACAAATCATCTTCGGTTAATGTTTTGTCTATTGTTGTGTCCCCACCACTTAAAACATTTGCCAATTCTTTTGCAACTTGTACACCATGGTCTAATATCACTTTTTCATTATAAAGTTTTTCTATAATCACATTCATTTCACCTCTGACACTTTCCCCAGGAAGCTTAAATACAAGTTCCTCAGGTACTTTAAAATTTTTATTTTCATTAAGGATTTTTTTTGAGACCTCTAATAAACTGTTTCTATTCATAATTTTTTTGTCTTCAGGTCTTAGATATTTCAACGGTTCAGCTTCTACAGGTGAGGTAGCTGTCTTTCCATAGCCAATAATATCAAAAACTTTAAGTGGAGCAAAATTTGGATCTTTTTTTGCTTGATCTGTCTCTAACCATCTGCCTAACATTTCCTTACATCCTCCACCTGCAGGAATTAATCCAACAATAGTCTCAACAAGTCCTACAACAATATTTGTATGGGATGCCACAAAATTACTTTGAACCATAACCTCAAAGCCACCACCAAGCGTTAAACCCGATGGAGCAGAAATCACAGGATATTTTGAGTATTTTAAATGCTTACACGTCTCTTGAAAATATTTTATAAATTTTTCTATTGATTTAAAATCATTTTTATCTGCAAATTGCATTGTATAAGTTAAATTTACACCAGCAGAGAATTGCATACTTTCATTTATAATTATTAATGGTTTATCTGTAGCTTTTTTAAGAGCATCCATTGAGTCGTAATCTAAAGCATTAGCTTTAGTAGTAAACTCAACAATATTATAATCTTGAAACCTATATATCTTTGCAGAGTCATTGCCATCTAAACTAATTGCTGTTTTTTTAACTTTGCCTAGTGTTTCTATATTGGTGTATTTCTGTCTTTCTCCATAGAAATCCTCATTTTTATTTTTATTTAATTCTTCTAAAAAATTATTCCCACTAAAATCATCAACTTTGTTAAAAAAGTTTTTAACACCAATTTCCTCAAGCATTTCAAACGGTCCTTTGGCCCAGTTAAAACCTAACCGCATTGCCTCATCAATATCATTAAATTGGTTCGTAACCCCTGGAACTAGTGATGATGCATATTTTATTATTTTTGAAATCACGGACCATGCATATTCACCGTATTTATCTTTTCTGTTAATTAATCCGTTAAGGTCTACCTTGTCAGACTTAATATCAATTTTTTTGCTTGGTGAATAATCACCTGTTTCAAGATTAATTGCCTCCATTAATTTAGTAGTTCCAGATTTATTCATTCTATAGAAACCACCCTTACCTTTTCTTCCAGTATAACCTGTATCAATTAACTTTTTTACCAATGGAATTTCTTTAGCAACTTCATGAAATTTATCTGTTTCTGGCAGCTCTTTGATGAAACTTTTTAATACATCAGCCATTAAATCAATCCCAATTAGGTCATAGAGACCAAAAACACCTGTTTTTGGAATTCCCATCGGCCTTCCAAAAATAGCATCCGCCTCCTCAACTGATAACTTCATTTTAAAAGCTTCTGTCATTGCAATTTGCATGGCATAAACTCCCACTCTATTTCCTAAAAATCCTGGCGTATCGTTACAAACAATTGCACCTTTGCCTAGCTCTGTTTCACAAAATTCTTTTAATTGATTAATCTTATTTAGATCGTTGTTCTCATTTTTAACAATTTCTAATAGCCCCATATATCTGACAGGATTAAAAAAATGAGTTATACAGAAATCCTTTTTTTCTGTATCTGTTAAGTGTTGAGATAAAACTTTTATAGGTATCGAGGAAGTATTAGATGAAACAATTGCACCTGCTTTTCTTGATTCAAATATTTTTTCGTAAATTTGATGTTTAACATCTATTCTTTCAACTACCGCCTCGACAATCCAATCAGCATTTTTAACAACATCAAAATTATCAGATATATTTCCAACTTTAATATTATTTATTTTGGATTTATCGATTAATAATGGAGGTCTAGATTTGTGAATTCTTTCTCTTGCCTTTTCACTAATTTCAGTTTTTAAATCTAATAATGTAACTGGGATATTTGCGTTGCATAGATGGGCTGCTATACCACTTCCCATCGTACCAGAACCAATCACCACAACATTTTTTATATTCATTTAATGAAATTTTTATCGATTTATACCTCTGAGTCTTTCAGATCTTCTTCTTAAAAGTTCAGCGGTAACTAATATTAATGTTGATAAAATAATCAAACAAGTTGCAACAGCAAGAATTGTTGGACTTAGTTGTTCCCTCAAACCTGTCCACATTTGAATTGGTATAGTTGTGTTTTCTAATCCAGCTAAAAATAGAACTACTACAACTTCATCAAATGATGTAACAAAAGCAAATAGCCCTCCAGATATCACTCCAGGCAAAATAAGTGGTAAAGTGATTTTCATAAATGTGTTTACTGGGTCACTACCTAAACTGGCTGCAGCTCTTGTGACACTATGATCGAACCCTGATAGAGTTGCAGTTACTGTAATAACTACAAATGGCGTCCCTAAAATAATATGTGCAAGAACTATTCCTGTGTGAGTGGCTGCTAAACCAACTTTAGCCATGAAGAAAAATATCGCTACACCTGAAATAATTAAAGGAACTATCATAGGTGATATTAATACTGCCATGATTAAACCTTTGTAGGGCATATGCCTACTACTCAAACCTAAAGCCGCAACTGTTCCAAGTATCACCGAACCTATTGTTGCAAAGATAGCAATGATAAAACTATTTTTTGCAGCTAATCCCCAGGGATTTTTAGTCCCATAAATCATATCTTGATACCATCTTAAAGAAAACGCATCAGGATCTAAACGTTTCATTCCATCAGAAAAAACTAAAAATTCCTCAGCATTAAAAGATAATGGAAAAATAACAAACAATGGCGCGACAAGAAAAAAGAATACTGCAGCACAAATTGTTAAATAAACATAGTGCCAAATTCTATAATGTGGTTCTGTATATTTGGGTAAAGCCATTCAGTTTATCCTAATTTAATGTTATCTATTCCAACTAATTTATTGTACAGCCAATAAATGACTAATACTCCACTTAACAACATAAGTCCCATTGCTGAAGCAAAACTCCAATCGAGAGTACTTTTCATATGAAATGCTATCTGGTTACTTATCAAAGTACCAGAAGCTCCACCAACTAAAGCTGGGGTAATGTAATAACCTATTGCTAAAATAAAAACTAATAGGCATCCCGCTCCAATACCTGGGATAGTTAAAGGGAAATAGACCTTCCAAAAAGCCACAAAAGGTGTTCCGCCTAATGACTTACCAGCTCTCATTAAACTTGGAGAGATTGTTTTCATCACGCTGTAAAGTGGAAGAACCATAAAAGGCAGTAAAATTTGTGTCATTGCAACATAACTGCCTGTTTTATTAAACATCATTTCTAGCCTGTTATCATCACTAACTAATCCAATCATGACAAAGAAATCATTTACTATTCCTTGCTGTTGTAGAAGAATCATCCAACTGGCAGTTCTAACTAATAATGAGGTCCAAAAAGGAAGTAAGACACAGATCATTAAAAGGTTACTGTACTTCATCGGTAATGTTGCCAATAAGTGTGCAATTGGATATGCCATTAAAAAACAAAACACTGTAACAAAGAATGCAATCTCTAAAGTCCTCATCCATAAAATTCTATGAACTCTTCTATCTTCAGGAACATTGATTATTTCTCCTTTTTCATTTTCATACATATCAATCCCCTTTAAATATTTTTGATAAGTATATGCAGGAGCTCTTCTTTTAATTGCTCTCCAATATTCAACATCAGCCCATCTTCGATGAACAGACATAATTTGTTCTTTGTAATTACCTTCTTCAAAAGATTTGGACTTTCTTCTCAATTTTTTAATAATACTTTTAAAACCATTCTTTGTATAATTTAGTTGTGTTGAAAGTTTTCCTTCTCGCTCCTCCTCAATCAATTTTTGAAAATCAAAATAGAAAGCTTCAAATACTTCCTCAGGAGGAAGGTCCTGTCCGTCCCATTTTTCCATAGATTTAAAAGTTTTAGGAAGCATCTCAGTAACCATTTTATCATCAACACTTCTCATAAGCATATCACCTATTGGAAACACATATGTAATGATTATGAACATCAATAAAGGAGCAACAAGTAAAAAAGCTTTAATTTTATTTTTCTTTTCTGCTTTTTTAAGACTTACTTCTAAGGGGATTCCGTCAGTTGTTAAAATTTGTTTTGTTTCTGAGCTCATAAATAAAAAGGGCGGTTATAAATAACCGCCCTCTCAATATATTATAAAATTTTAATCTTTAAAACTTAAAATTAAAATCCTGCTTTCATTGCTTCCCATTTTTCACCAAGTTCTGTTCCGTTGTCAGCCCAGTAAAGTGGATCTACTAAGAAGTAATTTTTAGTGTTTGCTGGTGCAGTTGGCATATTAGGTACCATGTTTGTCTTACCGTCTTTGTACCATGGCTCACCTTTTTCCATTACAGCAATAGATGATTTTCTCCAAGGAGCATATGCAATATATTTTGCACTTCCAGCTAAACCTTCAGTACTTGTCATCTCAGCTAAAGCTTTTTTAGCATCAGCTTCATTTGGCGAACCTTTAACTAATACAAAATACTCATAGTCTAGACCTTGAGCATCCCATACTTGTACGATTGGAGCACCTTCTCCAACAGCAGCATTAAAGAATCTACCATTCCAGCCAGTTGCCATAACAACTTCACCACTCATTAATAGTTCTGGTGGTTGAGCACCTGCAGACCAAAATACACATCCACCTTGTGGGTCTGTGCAAAGTTTTTTGATCTTATCCATAGCTCTTTGAACACCTTTGTCAGTGTTTAAAGCTTTATAGATTTTTGCTCCACCTTTACCTGGTTTGATACCATCTGCAGCTAAAGCAATCTCTAAGTTTGTTAGAGCGCCTTTGTAGATAGCTCTTTTTCCAGGGAATTTTTTAGTGTTAAAGAAATCTTTGATAGTCTTAGGAGTACCTTTAACGTTATCAGAGTTATAAGCGTAGTTCCAAGAGTATAAAATATTTCCTACAGCACATTCACTTGGCATGCTAGTAAAGAAATCTTTACTTGCAGGAGTTCCATCTGGTGCTGCTGGGAAGTCTTTGTCAAAATCAAATTTAACAAATAAACCTTCATCACAGCCATTAATAGTATCCATAGCAAATACGTCCATTATATCCCACGTAATTTTGCCAGCTTCTTTCTGTGCTTTAATTTCTGATAATCCACCTGAGTAGTCGACCCAATTGATCGGAATACCTAACTTTTTAGCAGTAGGATCACCATAACCTAACTTTTGACTTTCTGTATAGGCTCCACCCCAAGACGCAACTGTTACTGCGAATGCTGATGTAGTTATAGAAAATAAAAAAGAAAGGGCTAGTAATAATTTACTAATTTTTTTCATTTTTCCTCCGTTTAAACGTTTTGTATAAATACTATTACAACAAGATCGATAATGAGAGTCAACAGCCCATTTTTACTTGTTAAATTGAGATATTTTGGATATTTATTTTGGATCTAGTGCTCTTGCATCTTCACTGTTCCAACCAATCTTAATTTCATTTCCTAATTTAATATCAAGATTAGATGAACTATTTGGAACTTTAAGAATAAACTCAGAATTACCTAATAAGTTAATTCTAACCCTTGTGTGATCCCCATGATAGATGACTTCCTCAATTTTTCCTTTATGAATATTGTCCATTTTATCACTTGGATTAATTAAAGCTCTTTCTGGTCTTAATGAAACCGTTGTTCTTTCACCTTTTCCCTTAACCGAGATTGGGTTTGCTAAAATGTCCGCATTCGCTAATTTAACTTTACACTTTCCGCCTGAAATATCAGAAACTTCTCCTGCAAACGTATTATTTTCACCAATAAATTCTGCCACAAAAGAATTTACAGGTTTTTCATATAACTCATCTGGACTTGAAAGTTGTTGAACCTTTCCGTCATTAAAGACTGCTATTCGATTAGACATAGTTAATGCTTCACTTTGATCATGAGTTACGTATACAACTGTAACTCCGATACTTTCATGGATATGTTTGATTTCATATTGCATGCTTTCTCTCAAATTTTTATCTAAAGCTCCAAGAGGCTCATCCATCAAAACTAATTGTGGATCAAAAACTAAAGATCTTGCTACTGCTACTCTCTGTTGCTGTCCACCTGATAATTGACCCGGCATTCTTTGTGCAAATCCTTGTAAGGACACCATGGATAAAGCTTTATCAATTTTTTTATCCGCTTCATCTTTTGGAATTTTTCTAACTCTTAATGGGAAAGCCAAATTTTCATATACTGTCATATGAGGAAATAAAGCATAGTTTTGGAAAACCATTCCTATACCTCTTTTATGTGGTGGAATACTGGAAATAGCATTTCCATCTAAATATATTTCTCCATTAGTTGGTGTTTCAAAGCCAGCTAACATCATTAAACATGTAGTTTTACCTGATCCTGAAGGACCTAGCATTGTAATAAACTCACCCTCAGCGATATCTAATTGTAGATCTTTCACAACTAAAACTTTACCGTCGTAACTTTTGTCTACTTTATCGAACTTAACAAATTCTTTATTAACTGACATAAATAAAATAACTATAAAACATTTGTAACTATAAATATCAACCTTAAATAATTAGCTTTTGACGTGAAGTTCTTTTGACATATTGCAAAATAATTCTGATCCTTTGTCAGTAACTCTTATTGCTTCTGAAGCTTCAACGCCCCAATCACCAAATTGCATGACTGCAATCATATGAAAGCAAACATTTGGTTTTAAAATTGTCATATCTCCTTTATAAATATTTAATGTATGTTCCCCCCAATCTGGCGGATAACCGATACCAATTGAATATCCAGTCCTTGATTTTTTTTCTATTCCATATTTATCTAACACTTTCCAAAAAGCTTCTGCAA
>CACIGI010000020.1 GCA_902586125.1 uncultured Pelagibacteraceae bacterium
GGTGTTACTTTTAGAATGTTTCAAGCTTTAGCAAATAAAAAAATTAACATTCAGGTTATATCAACATCTGAGATTAAAATATCTGTTTTGATTAATAAAAAAGATGCTAAAAAAGCATTAGCCACTTTGCATAAAGAATTTAAATTACAAAAATAAAAAAATGAGCATCAGACCTTTTAGAGACATAAAAAGACGAAAGACCAAAACTATCAATGTAGGCAATGTCAAAGTTGGAGGTGAAAATCCTATATCAGTGCAATCTATGACTAATACTTTAACGTCAGATATTAAGAGCACAATTAAACAAATTCAAGAAATACAATCTGAAGGAGCTGACATAGTTAGAGTTTCTTGTCCTGATGAGTCATCTTCAAAAGCACTTAAAGAAATTATCAAACATGTTGATATTCCCATAGTCGCAGACATACATTTCCATTATAAAAGAGCAATTGAAGCTGCAGAAAATGGAGCAAGTTGTTTAAGAATAAATCCTGGAAATATTGGGGATAAAAAAAAAATTATTGAAGTAATTCAATCTGCTAAAGATAATAATTGTTCAATTAGAGTAGGTGTTAATGCTGGTTCATTAGAGAAAGATATATTAGAAAAATTTAAAGAACCTTGTCCAGAAGCACTAGTAGAAAGTGCGATCAGAAATATTAGAATTTTAGAGGATATGAATTTTTCAAATTTAAAAGTAAGCGTTAAATCCTCTGATGTTTTTTTATCGGTAGAGGCATATCGTCAGCTTTCAAGGAAAATAGATTATCCTCTTCACCTAGGAATTACGGAGGCAGGAAGTTTTATTTCAGGGAGTATCAAATCTTCAATTGGTTTAGGAATTCTTCTAAGAGAGGGCATTGGAGATACCATAAGAATATCTCTCTCTGATGACCCTGTTAAAGAAGTGACGATTGGAAATGAAATACTTAAATCCTTAAATTTGAGAAATAGAGGCGTGAAGATTATTTCCTGTCCATCTTGTGCGAGGCAGGGTTTTAAGGTAATCGATACAGTAAGGATTTTAGAGGAAAAACTATCACATATAAAAACTCCGATCACACTCTCAATTATTGGATGTGTTGTTAATGGGCCAGGTGAAGCCGCAATGACTGATGTCGGAATTACAGGAGGTCAAAAAGGAAGCAATATGCTCTACATTTCTGGAGTTCAAAGTCAAAAAGTGATGACTGATGATATAATTACTAAAGTGATTCAAGAGGTTGAGAAGAAAGCTTACGAATTTGAGAATGATAAGAAATGATACCAGAAAAAACTATTGAAGAATTAATTTCTCGACACTCTTCATTAGAAAAAGATTTAGCTTCAGGAAAAATTGATAAAAAACACTTAGCAGAAAAATCTAAAGAATATTCTGATTTAAATGAAATTGTTGAAAGTGCAAAGGAATACTCATCATATGTTAATGATAAAGATGAATTAGAAAAAATTCTAAATGATAAGAACTCCGATGAAGAATTAATTAAAATGGCTCAAGTTGAATTGAGTGATCTAAATCTACAATTCAATAAAAATGAAAAGAAACTAAAATTATTTTTATTACCAAAAGATGAAGCTGATAAAAAAGATGCAATTATAGAGATAAGAGCAGGTACTGGCGGTCTAGAGGCAAGTTTATTTGCAGGTGATCTGTTTAAAATGTATGAAAAAGTATGTCATAAAAAAAAATGGTCATTAGAAGTCATATCAATTTCAAGAAGTGATGCTGGTGGGTTAAAAGAGGTAATTGCTTCTATAAAGGGTAATAATATTTATTCTTCCCTCAAATATGAAAGCGGTGTACACCGAGTTCAAAGAGTTCCAGATACTGAGACTCAAGGCAGAGTACATACATCAGCCGCAACAGTTGCTGTTCTTCCAGAAGCCGAAGAAGTTGATTTAAAGATTAATGAGAATGATCTTAGAATTGATGTTTTTAGAGCTGGTGGTCCGGGTGGTCAATCTGTTAATACTACTGATAGTGCAGTGAGAATAACACACATTCCATCTGGATTAAGTGTTTCACAACAAGATGAAAAATCTCAACATAAAAATAAAGCAAAAGGAATGAAAATACTAAGAGCTCGATTATATGAGTTAGAAAGATCGAGAATTGATGAAGAGAGATCAGCAGATAGAAAAAGTAAAATTGGCACTGGAGACAGATCAGAAAGAATTAGAACTTATAACTTTCCTCAAGGAAGGGTTACTGATCATAGAATAAATTTAACATTGCATAAATTGGAAGAATTCTTAGAAGGAGAGGCATTTGATGAAATGATTGAGTCTCTATCTTTAAAGGCACAAGAGGAAAGTTTGAGTAAACTATAATTTATGAATATACGCACAGCATTAAAAAAAGGGCAATTAATTTTAAGATATAATAATGTTTTATCCGCAAAATTGGATTGTGAAATTCTGTTATCAAAAGCGATTAATAAAAACAAAAAATTCATAATTTTAAATTTAAATAAAGAAATAAAAAAAAGTAATTACAATTATTTTAAATTTTTAATTAACGAAAGGTCTAAGAGAAAACCTGTTGCCTATATCACTCAAAAAAAAGATTTTTGGAAGTATGAATTTTTTGTTAATGAAAATGTTTTAATACCGAGGCCTGATACAGAAATCTTAATTGAACAAATTTTAGAAATTACAAAAAATAAAAGTAATTTAAAAATATTAGATGTTGGAATTGGTTCTGGTTGTATATTGTTATCGATTTTAAAAGAAAAAAAAAATTTTAGGGGTATTGGTATTGATTTAAGTGATAAAACATTAAAAATATGTAGGACTAATAGTCATAAATTGGGGGTAGGCAATAGACTAAAATTATATAAATCAAATATTGACAATTTCCATTTAGGCAAATATGATTTGATAGTATCAAATCCTCCATACATTAAAAAAAATGATTTAAAATGTTTGGAAAAGGACATTAAATTTGAACCCATACAGGCATTAGACGGTGGTGTTGATGGTTTATCTGAATTAAATAAAGTAATAGATAAATCTGCTAAATTGATAAAGACAAAAGGATGTTTGATTTTAGAAATAGGTTTTGATCAGAAAAATAAAGTTAAAAGATTATTACAAAAAAAAGGATTTTATATTAAAAAGATCGTTAAAGATTTATCAAATCTTGATCGATGTATAGTAAGTATTAAATTATAGATAAAAAATGGTTACTTTTAGAAATAATAATGGTCGAAGAAATACTTTCAGGAGGAATGAAAGAAATTTTAAATCCAATGGAGAGAGAAATAAATTTAATAATAATTTTTCAAATTCTGAAAATTTTCTAAGAAAAGCTCCAGGTAGAAACAATCAAAATGCCTCAAAATTAATTGAGAAATATAACAACCTAGCTAGAGAAGCTTTATCAGGAGGTGATAAAATTTTATCAGAAAATTATTTTCAACATGCAGACCATTTTACAAGAATTTTCAATGAAAAAGAAACTCAAAAAAAAACAATTTTCAAAAACCAGATTTCTGAAAATAATAGTTTGAGTGATATCAAAGAAAAAAATATTGAAAACCTATCTGAAAAGGAACAAGAGAAAGTTGAAAATAAACACTCGGAGGCAAATTAATTAAGACCTATAATTTTTTCAGACTTAAGTACATCTAATTTAATTCTTTTTGTTTCGAAAATCCTTCTTTCATCTCCTTTTAAAATTTTTCCTGATGGAAGCTTTAATGTTTGGGAATTTATCTTTTTTCCGTTGACTATAACCTCATAATGTAGGTGTGGTCCAGTTGATTTTCCAGTAGACCCCACATAGCCTATAGTCTGTCCTTGTTTTACCCTTGTTCCTTTTCTGATGCCTTTAGCAAATTTTGACATGTGTGCATAGACAGTTTGATAAGTAGAATTATGTTTTATGACAACACAATTGCCACCACCACCACACCATCCTGCTTTTTGTATTATTCCATTACCAGATGCCATGATAGGTGTTCCAATTGGTGCTGCAAAATCTGTCCCTCTGTGCATCTTATTAAAACCATCAATTGGATGTTTTCTCATACCAAAAGGTGAAGATAGTCTTGCACCATTTATTGGTGTTTTCATTAACGCCTTTTGAACACTTTTTCCACTTTTGTCATAATGTCCTTCATTGTTTTTTGAGTCAAAGTAATATAACGAGTTATCTTCACCTCTTAGTTTTAAATTTGCATAAAGTATATTACCTGTTTCTATTATATTTTTTTTATCGTCTAAAAAAACTTCATACATGATTTGGAAACTGTCTCGTTTTCTAATATCTCTCTGAAAATCGACTTGAAAGCCATAAATTCTAGCAAACTCAACTATGATTCCTGCTGGGATTTTTTGGTTTAAGGCTGATTTATAAAGACTGTCTAAAATAATACTTTCATCATAAACTATATTTTTATTAAGTTTAGTTACTAAAATCTTCTGATCAAATTTATCCGTTTTTTTCTTTCTAGTAAGATAAATCTTTTCTGTATTCGATACTTGAAATACAAATTCTTTAATTACGGAGCTTGTTTGATCTATTGTAAAACTAAACTTTTGATTAATATTTAGTTTATTTAAATTTATTTTTTTACCCAACTCTTTTTTAATTTGTTCTATTTCAGACTTTTCTACCAAGTATTCTTCTAATATTTTATCGAATGTTTCACCTACATTAATCTCATGATCAATTTTTTTAAATCTTGGTTCTAAGTTGTCCAATATTTGGCTTAATGATTTTTTGAAGTAGACGTTATCTAATAAATTTGAGTAGTTACTAAAGATTTTTTCTTTATTGTAATTATAATAAGATGTGAAGGTTATTGTTATTAGAATAAGTAAGCCTAGTGCCAATATCTCAAGGTTTTTCTTAATATTAACTTTAATTTTTTTTAACATCTAAAATTATCTAAGCTATGATTAATAGTTTAGGAATTGACAAATATCACAAAAATCCTTTAAAATAAGGTGTTTTTAACAATATTTTTATTCTTAAAAGCTTGATTTCCTTTAATTTTAGCCTATAAGCATCAAACTTCTCAATAAGTTATTGTAAATCAATAAAATTAGTGAGGATTATTGAGCCTTTTTGCTCAATTAGCTATTTAAAATGTAAAGATTTAAGAAGAGAAGTGTGGACGGTTAAGGTTACCAAAATTTGTCGTACACACTTCAACATTATATAAATTTTATTCTTAGAATTTATATAGAAGCTAGTGTGCGCCGTTTTTAAACTTGAGAGTTTGATCATGGCTCAGAACGTACGCTGGCGGCACGCCTAACACATGCAAGTCGAACGAAGTAGCAATACTTAGTGGCAGACGGGTGAGTAACATGTGGGTATCTACCCTTTGGCCTGGAATAACACGAGGAAACTTGTGCTAATACTGGATAAGTCTTTACGGAGAAAGCTTTATGCACCATTGGATGAGCCCGCACTTGATTAGTTTGTTGGTGGGGTAATGGCCTACCAAGACTGTGATCAATAGCTGATTTGAGAGGATGATCAGCCACATTGGGACTGAGACACGGCCCAAACTCCTACGGGAGGCAGCAGTGGGGAATCTTGCACAATGGAGGAAACTCTGATGCAGCGATGCCGCGTGAGTGAAGAAGGCCCTTGGGTTGTAAAGCTCTTTCGTCGGGGAAGAAAATGACTGTACCCGAATAAGAAGGTCCGGCTAACTTCGTGCCAGCAGCCGCGGTAATACGAAGGGACCTAGCGTAGTTCGGAATTACTGGGCTTAAAGAGTTCGTAGGTGGTTGAAAAAGTTGGTGGTGAAATCCCAGAGCTTAACTCTGGAACTGCCATCAAAACTTTTCAGCTAGAGTTTGATAGAGGAAAGCAGAATTTCTAGTGTAGAGGTGAAATTCGTAGATATTAGAAAGAATACCAATTGCGAAGGCAGCTTTCTGGATCATTACTGACACTGAGGAACGAAAGCATGGGTAGCGAAGAGGATTAGATACCCTCGTAGTCCATGCCGTAAACGATGTGTGTTAGACGTTGGAAATTTATTTTCAGTGTCGCAGCGAAAGCGATAAACACACCGCCTGGGGAGTACGACCGCAAGGTTAAAACTCAAATGAATTGACGGGGACCCGCACAAGTAGTGGAGCATGTGGTTTAATTCGAAGATACGCGCAGAACCTTACCAACACTTGACATGTTCGTCGCGACTTTAAGAGATTAAAGTTTTCGGTTCGGCCGGACGAAACACAGGTGCTGCATGGCTGTCGTCAGCTCGTGTCGTGAGATGTTGGGTTAAGTCCCGCAACGAGCGCAACCCTCACTTTTAGTTGCCATCATTTAGTTGGGCACTCTGAAAGAACTGCCAGTGATAAGCTGGAGGAAGGTGGGGATGACGTCAAGTCCTCATGGCCCTTACGTGTTGGGCTACACACGTGCTACAATGGTATTTACAACAGGAAGCAAAACAGCGATGTTAAGCAAATCCTTAAAAGATACCTCAGTTCGGATTGCACTCTGCAACTCGAGTGCATGAAGCTGGAATTACTAGTAATCGTGGATCAGCGTGCCACGGTGAATGCGTTCCCGGGTCTTGTACACACCGCCCGTCACACCATGGGAGTTGGTTCTACCTTAAGGCAAGGCATAAAACCCTTGACCACGGTATAGTCAGCGACTGGGGTGAAGTCGTAACAAGGTAGCCGTAGGGGAACCTGCGGCTGGATTACCTCCTTTCTAAGGATGAATAAAATTAAATTTTTATTCTAAATAATATACATAGGCTAATGTTGACCGTCCTCATTTCTCTTCTTAAATTAGTGTTTCTCTTGCATGGGGGCCGGTAGCTCAGTTGGTTAGAGCACACCCTTGATAAGGGTGGGGTCGAAAGTTCGAGTCTTTCTCGGCCCACCAGTTCAAAGATCAAGGGGGATTAGCTCAGCTGGGAGAGCGCCTGATTTGCATTCAGGAGGTCAGCGGTTCGATCCCGCTATCCTCCACCAAACACTTAGCTATTAAAAATTGTAAATAAAAATAATTAATATCAATATCTATATCCGAACATTAATAATGTTATTAGTTAATGTTCATAATAAAAATTTGATTCAACACAGAATTTTTTTCTGTGCATAAATCAAGCGTTTAAGGGCGTGTGGCGGATGCCTTGGCACTGAAAGCCGAAGAAGGACGTGATATACTGCGATAAGTTTCGGGGAGCTGTATGTAAGTTTTGATCCGAAAATTTCCGAATGGGGAAACCCACCACTTTATGTGGTACATTAAACTGAATAAATAAGTTTAATGAGACAACCTGGAGAACTGAAACATCTAAGTAACCAGAGGAAAAGAAATCAATTGAGATTCCGTAAGTAGTGGCGAGCGAAACCGGAATAGGCCAGTAGTTTTAATAAAAAAATTTGAATAGTTTGGAAAAGCTAACCACAGAGGGTGATAGTCCCGTATGAGTAAAGTTTGTTAAAATTTTTGAGTAAAGCGGGACACGTGAAATCCTGCTCGAATGTAGGGGGACCACCCTCTAAGCCTAAATACTCTTCAGTG
>CACIGI010000021.1 GCA_902586125.1 uncultured Pelagibacteraceae bacterium
AAAAGGTGTTTTGCCTCTTCCATAAATTTTAGATTGTATATTATTATCATTTAACAAAGTGTTTATTTCATTAGAAAGAGATTCGAATATATCTTTTTTGTCAGATTTGATTTCATCTAATCTATTTTGAATTAGTGTTCTTGCATCATTATTCAAAACTTCAAAAGATAAATCCTCTAGCTCATCACGAATTCTATGCATTCCCATTCTATCAGCTAATGGTGCATAAATTTCCATTGTCTCTTGTGCAATTCTTTCTCTTTTATCTTCTTTGGTGATAGCTTTTATCGTTCTCATATTATGTAAACGATCTGCAATTTTAACTAACAAAACTCTTATATCTTTTGAGGTAGCTAAAATAAGTTTTCTAAAATTTTCTGCTTTTGAGTTTGTAGTTGCGGTGTTTTCAAAAACTGAAATTTTTGTAACACCATCAACTAAATCTGCAACCTCTTCACCAAATTCTCCTTTAATGGTCTCGTAAGTAGCGTAGGTATCTTCGATTGTATCATGTAATAAACCAGTAGTAATAGTAGCGCTATCTAATTTAAGATCTGTTAGGATATTTGCGACTTCTATTGGATGTACTGAATATGGGTCACCTGAGGCTCTCTTTTGATTACCATGTGCTTTAACAGCAAAATCATAAGCTTTATTCAGTTTTTCAGGGTTTAAAAATTTGTTATAAATTTTTACTTTATTTATTAAATCTTCAGAATTAAGCATTCAAACACTATATCACTAAATCAAATTTGTTTAATAGACCTAATGTCTCTATTTTTTAGTGATAATAATAGTTTTTTTATGGAATGTTTTGAAACTGGATGTTTCCAATTTTTATCTATCTCGAACAGTGGAAAAAGGACGAAATTTCTTTTATGCATTCTTAGATGAGGTAGATTTAATTCACCTTTCATTTTTTTTCTATTAAAATCAATTATATCAATATCGCACTCTCTAGGAGCATTTCGAAGTCTTTTCTTTCGTCCTAGGCTTGCTTCAATAGTTTTACAAACACTTATTAATTCAAAAGGTGATAATTTAGTGAGAACCTTAACTACAATATTATAAAATCTAGGATTTTTATTATCAGGCCAAGACAAACTCTCATAATAGCTTGATGATTTTACTATCATAATATCATTAAGAATTAATTTTGATTTAGCTAATTCAATATTATTGATTTTATTTCCTAGATTAGAACCTATACCTAAATAGACAGGATTAACTTGATTTTCTAATATATCTTGCTCTATCACGATTCCAGTCTCTTTGTTTTTTTACTGCTCTTTTATCAAATTGTTTCTTACCCTTAGCTACAGCTAACTCTAATTTTGCTTTTCCTTTTTTAAAATACATTTTTGTAGGTACTATTGTAAGCCCATCTCTTTGCATTTTACCAATTAGTTTATTAATTTCTCTCTTATTTAATAACAATTTTCTTTCATCGGTTGGATTATGGTTTGAATAACTAGCTTGCTTATAAGATGCAATATGTGAATTTATCAAGACTATTTCACCTTTTTTTTCTATTGCATAAGAATCTGCTATGTTAACTTTACCATTACGAATTGATTTTATTTCAGAACCTTTTAAGACAATACCTGCTTCAAACAAATCCTCAAAAAAATAATTGAAACTAGCTTTTTTATTAAGACAAATTATTTTTAAACCACTATTGGTTTTTTTTTTCATTAAACTAGTTTTGCAGAATGAAGTGCTTTTTTAACAATATCCTTAGTTTCAGCTGTCACTTTTACAAGAGGTAGTCTTACATTATCATCACAAAGATTTAATAATTTTGCTGCATATTTTACTGGACTTGGATTACTTTCGACAAACATTGCATGATGAAGAGGTTGTAATATTTTATCAATTTTTTCAGCCTCTTTAATTTCATGGTTGTTTTCAGATTTTGATAATTTTTGAAAATCAGAACAAAGTTTCGGGGCAATATTTGCAGTAACACTTATAGCTCCCACTCCACCTCTTTTATTAAATTCTAAAGCATTATCATCATTACCAGTTAATTGAATGAATTCATTTCCCATCTTTTTTAAAGTTTGTTCAACCCTATTTAGGTCTCCAGTTGCATCCTTAACACCAATAATATTTTTCAATTCAAATAATCTAGCCATAGTATCAACTGACATATCAATAACCGATCTACCAGGAATATTATAAATTATTATAGGTATTCCACATTTGTCATTTATAGCCTTATAATGTTGGTACAAGCCTTCTTGTGTTGGCTTGTTATAATAAGGTGTTACAATAAGAGCACCAGTGGCTCCAATTTTTTCTGCATGAGCTGTAAGTGAAATGGCCTCCTCAGTAGAGTTCGATCCTGTACCTGCAAAAACTGGTAATTTTCCATTACTTTCTTTTACACATAACTCAATCACTCTTTCATGTTCAACATGACTTAAAGTTGGTGACTCACCAGTTGTTCCTGCTGGAACTAATCCATTTGTCCCATTTTGGATATGAAAATGAATTAAATTAATATATGTCTCATCATCAAGTTTATCATTTTTAAACGGAGTGACTAAAGCAACATTTGATCCTTTAAACATAAATACTTATAACATACATTGTAGATTCATATAGTAAAAGATTATGATTAAAAAAATCTTATTGTGTATAGTATTGATTAATTTATTCAGTCTACAAACTATGGCTCAATCTGACATAGTCCCATTAAAAAAAACCTATCCAATCTGATGAGCTAACACAAAAAAAATTATTAATAGATGTACTAAAACCTTTACCCAAACCAATATCAAAAATAGTAACAAAAGAGATAGAAAAAAAAATTGAAACTAAGCCAGAAAAGAAAATAAGTGGACTGATACTTCCCAAAAAAAAACCTTTAATTGCTGGAGCAAAAAAAACAACAGAAATAAAGATATCAAAATATTATCGTAAAAAAGATTTTGCATTAGCAAAAAAAGCAATTTCCGAAACGAAAAAAGCTAGTTGGACAGCTGCAATTAAAACTGCCAAAAGAGCTAAAGATAAATCTATATATTACTTTATTCAATGGAGGCATTTACTTACAAAGGGAAATCAAGCTTCTTTTTATGATTATAAAGCATTCATAGACTCAAATGAAGATTATCCTAGAATTGGAAGAATAAAATATTTAGCAGAGCATAAACTTTCTACAGAAAAAGTTAGTCCACAAAAAATTATAGAGTGGTTTGGTCCTGCGGAACCTTTAAGTGGGTTTGGTAAAATGATATTGGGTGAAAGTTTTATTCTTAATGGTAATAAGGAAAAAGGAATAAGATTTATTAAAGAAGGCTGGATATCAGCTGAATTGTCAAAAACAGATTTAAGATTTTATCGTAAAAAATTTAGAAAGTACCTTAATGCAGATGATTATGTTAAACGAGCAGAATATCTTGCTTGGAATAACAAATATTGGGACTTAAAACGACTGTTAAGATATTTACCTAAAGATTATGAACTATTATATACAGCCAGACAACTATTGATGAGTAAATCGTATGGTGTCGATAATGCTATCTCTAAAGTTCCATCTAATCTTAAAAATGATGCCGGTTTAAATTACGATAGATTAAAATGGAGAAGAAAAAGAGGAAGAGTTGATAGTTCTGTCGAAATTCTTTTAAAGATAAAAAATACAAAAGAGTACTTGGTTCGTCCTGATAAATGGTGGATAGAAAGAGAAATAATTTCTAGATCATTAATATATAAAAAAAAATATGAATTAGCTTATAAAATTGCAAGTAACCATGGAATAAGTGATGGTCCTGAATTTGCTGCTGCAGAGTGGATGAGTGGTTGGATTGCATTAAGTTTTTTAGATGATCCAGTATTAGCCAAAGAACATTTTGAAAATTTTTATAATAATGTTGGATATCCTATTAGTACAGCAAGAGGCGCGTATTGGTTAGGTAAAACTTATAAAAAACTCGGTGATAAAGATTTATCTTATAAATGGTTTAAAGAAGCAACAAATTATTTAACCACTTATTATGGTCAATTGGCATTTATGGAAATTAGTCCAAATGAAAAATTTGAGCTTTCAAAAGACATGATTATTAAAAAAGAATATCGTGATTATTTTTTTAAAAAAGATTTAGTCAAATTGATATATTTACTTGATGAACTAGATGAAGATAAATATGCTAAGCATATACTAAGACATTTGGCTAATGATGATATTGGTAGTGGTAGCGAGGTTTTGGCAGCTGAACTTGCAACAAATATAGAACGATTTGATTTCGCTATTCAGATTTCTAAAATAGCATCTTATGAAAAAAGATTTCACAACAAATATAATTACCCAATCATAAGTACACCCAAATATATTAATGGGAGAAAAATTCCAGATAATGCTTTCATTCTTTCAATCATAAGACAAGAAAGTGAGTTTGATTTAAGTGCCAATAGTCATGCTGGTGCAAAAGGGTTAATGCAATTAATGCCTTACACTGCTAAACTAGTTGCTAAACAGGCAAAACTTCCTTATTCGAAATCTAGGTTAACTACTGATGCAGAATATAATATTAACCTAGGATCACATTATATAGCAGGATTAATTCTTGAATATGACGGTGCCTATCCATTTGCAGTGGCTGCTTACAATGCTGGACCAAAAAGAGTTCGATATTGGAAAAAAATAAACAAAAATCCTCAAAAAAATCAAATTGATTATATCGACTGGATTGAATTAATTAAATTTAAAGAAACTAGAAATTATGTCCAAAGAGTATTAGAAAACTACAATGTTTATAGATACGTACTTGAACAACAACCAATCGCAATGAAAGATTTTTTTAAGAATAATCCTTTGTTTTAATAATGGCGGAAGAGGAGGGATTCGAACCCTCGGTACAAGTTTCCTCGCACGGTCATTTAGCAAACGACTGGTTTAAGCCTCTCACCCACTCTTCCAAGAAATTTGTCGCCATTGATTGTATTGAATAATCAACATTAATAAAGTAATTATTCATTAATTATGAAAAATAAGTATTCAATATTTTCTCTTATTAAAAATGCTTTTTCTTATCATGAAAATTGGGAAAAAGCATGGAAAGACCCTGAGCCAAAAAAAGAATATGATGTGGTAATTATTGGTGGTGGTGGCCATGGTTTAGCAACAGCTTACTATCTAGCAAAAAAACATAATACGAAAAATATTGCTGTTGTTGAAAAAGGTTGGATTGGTGGTGGGAATACAGGAAGAAACACTACAATTATAAGATCTAATTATTTATGGGACGCAAGTGCTGGTCTTTATGATCACGCTCTAAAAATATGGGAAGGCCTTTCTCAAGAATTAAACTACAATGTAATGTTTAGTCAAAGAGGAGTAATGAATCTAGCTCATAATCTTCAAGATGTAAGAGATTTAAAAAGAAGAACCCATGCTAATAGACTTAACGGTATTGATGCAGTATATTTGAACACTGAAGAAGTTAAAAAATTTTGTCCAATAATAAATATATCACCAGATATAAGATACCCTGTATTAGGAGGAACTTTACAAAAAAGAGCTGGAACTGCAAGACATGATGCAGTTGCATGGGGGTATGCACGAGGTGCAGATGAAATGGGTGTGGATATAATTCAAAATTGTGAAGTTAAAGGTATTAAGAGAAATGGCGATGCAGTTGAAGGTATTGAAACTACAAAAGGATTTATTAAAACAAATAAAATTGGTGTAGTAGCTGCAGGTCACTCTAGTGTGATAGCTAATATGGCAGGTTTAAGGCTACCTTTAGAGAGTAAACCGCTCCAAGCTTTAGTTTCAGAGCCTGTAAAACCAATAATAGATACAGTTGTTATGTCAAATGCTGTTCATGCATATGTTAGTCAGTCAGATAAAGGTGAATTAGTAATTGGCGCAGGAACTGATGATTACGTATCGTACTCACAAAAAGGAAGTCATGATATTGTCGAAGGGACATTGAATGCAATTTTAGAGTTATACCCTATCTTTAGTCGTATGAGAATGTTAAGACAATGGGGTGGAATTGTAGATATTTGTCCAGATGCGAGTCCAATTATAAGTAAAACATCAATCAAAGGTTTATATTTTAATTGTGGTTGGGGAACAGGAGGATTTAAAGCTACACCTGGCTCTGGAGATTTGTTTGCGCATACAATAGCCAACGATGAACCGCACAAACTTAATGCTGCATTTAATTTGAATAGATTTGTAAGTGGTGACCTTGTCGACGAACATGGTGCAGCAGCTGTAGCGCACTAATGTTTTTAATCAATTGTCCTTTTTGTGGTGAACGAGAACAAAGTGAATTTAAAGCTGGTGGAGAAGCTCACATTGTTAGGCCGAAACAACCAACTGAATTAAGTGACGATCAATGGGCAGAATATTTATTTATGAGAAAAAATATTAAAGGTATTCAATTTGAAAGATGGAACCACATTCATGGTTGTAGAAAATGGTTTAACATGGTGAGAGACACATCAAATGATGAAATTAAAGCCGTTTACAAAATGGGCGAAAAACCACCGGTTAAATAATCAATGACAAAAAATTTAAGAGTTAAAAGTAGTAAATTAGTCGATGAAACATATCGAATTTCATTTAAATTTAATGGTACAACTTATTATGGATTTAAAGGTGATACACTTGCTTCTGCCCTATTGGCTAATGATATACACTTAGTTGGTAGAAGTTTTAAATACCATAGACCTAGAGGAATTATGACTGCTGGGTCAGAGGAACCAAACGCCATTGTTCAACTTCATAATGGAACTTCAAGAACAGAACCAAATGTAAGAGCTACTGAAATAGAAATATATGAAGGTCTTGTTGCTTCAAGTCAAAATTGTTGGCCTAGTGTAAAGTTTGATATTGGAGGTATAAACAATTTTTTAAGTCCATTATTACCTGCAGGTTTTTACTACAAGACTTTTATGTGGCCAGCAAGTTTTTGGGAAAAATATGAATATTTTATTAGAAAATCTGCTGGTTTAGGAAAATCACCTGATGTTCCAGATCCTGACATATATGAACACAAATACATTCATTGCGATGTATTAGTTATTGGTGCAGGTATTTCAGGAATTATCGCAGCGAAAACCGCTGCAAAAAACGGTTTTAAAACACTATTAGTAGAGGAAAAATCATATTTAGGGGGTTCAACAATTTATCAAGACACAGAATTTTTCAAGATTAACAATCAAAATTCAGCTTCATGGTTAGAAAAGGAAATCAATGAAATAAAAAAAATTGAAAATTTAGAAATTAAAACCAGAACAAGTGTGGCTGCTTTTCATGGTTATAATTTTTTATTAGCAAGGGAAAATTTAACTGATCACTTACCACTTGAACAAAGAGAAAATAAAACTCGTCAAAGATTACTTAAAATACGCGCTAAAAAAGTTATTATAGCCACAGGGTCTATAGAAAGACCTTTAATTTTTGACAATAACGATCGCCCA
>CACIGI010000022.1 GCA_902586125.1 uncultured Pelagibacteraceae bacterium
GGAGTAAAGATAAATCTGTACCTGTAATTTACTCAAAAAAAGTTTTAAAAATATTTCAATCTAAGAAAAAGAAATTAGTAGTTATAAAAAATGGTGATCATAGTTTATCTTCCCCAAAATGGCTCAAGATATTGAAAAAAGAGTTAAAATTAATAATTAACTAACTTTTTGTATTTTTGTTTTTGTAGAGATTGGATTTTTAAGCTTATCTAACATTTCTTTTGGACAAACCTGTACAAAATTCTTTAACTCGTTTTCAAAGTCATCAATTATTTTTTTTGATAAACTGGATCCTGTTTCATTACTATGTTCGAGTACCAATTCTTTTAAAAATTTTGACCAATACTCAGTTTCAACATTTTGCCATACAACTGAGTCCGGATTAACTTTTTTTTCAAATTCTTTTGATTTATCGTAAATAAAAGCCATTCCTCCTGTCATGCCAGCTGCAAAATTATCTCCAACATCTCCAAGAATTACTGCTGTACCACCGGTCATATATTCACAACCATTTGAATCACAGCCTTCGATAACAGTTGTGGCACCAGAATTTCTTACCGCAAATCTATCTCCAGCTTGACCAGCTGCAAAAAGTTTACCTGATGTTGCACCATAAAGAACTGTGTTGCCAATAATAGTATTCTCATTAGAAATTAAATTGCTTTCATCAGGTAGTTTTATTGAAATGGTTGCCCCTGACAAACCTTTCCCAACATAATCATTTGCATCGCCTTTTAAATTAAGTTTAAGTCCTTTTGCTGTAAATGCACCAAACGATTGTCCAGCTGAACCTTTAAAATCTAGAGTTAAAAAATTTTCCTCTAATTTTTCATAACCATATTTTTTATATAAGTGATGTGAAATTCTAGTGCCTACAGCTCTATTAGTATTTTTAATTAAAAACTCGTTATTTATTTTTTCTGAGTTATCTAAAGCCTTTTCTATTTGAGGCCAAATTTCTTGATCCAGTGTATTAGGAACTTGATTTATTTCTGATACCTCACAATACCTCTTATTATTGCCAGGGTCTGCTTGGACAAATAATGGATTAAGATCTAAGTCATCTAGATTAGGCGAGGCTTTACTTACCTGCATTAATAAATCAGTTCGACCGATAACCTCATTTAAAGATCTAAAACCAAGTGAAGCTAAAATTTCTCTCACCTCTGTAGCAATAAATGTAAATAAATTTACAACTTTATCAGGAGTTCCAGTAAATTTTTCTCTTAATTTTTCATCCTGTGTACATACTCCTACAGGACAAGTATTAGAGTGACATTGCCTTACCATAATACAACCCATCGCTACTAAGGCGGTAGTTGCTACACCATACTCCTCTGCACCCATCATAGCTGCAATAACAACATCTCTTCCAGTTTTAATACCCCCATCAGTTCTTAAAGTAACTTTATGTCTTAGATTATTTAATGTTAAAACTTGATTGGCCTCCGTCAGTCCCATCTCCCAAGGTATACCTACGTATTTTACACTTGTTTGAGGTGTAGCCCCGGTTCCTCCATTATGTCCTGAGATTAAAATTATATCAGCTTTTGCTTTTGCAACACCAGCTGCAATAGTACCAACGCCAGAAGATGCAACTAATTTAACTCCAATTCTTGCCTTAGGATTGATTTGTTTTAAATCATAAATAAGCTGAGCTAAATCCTCAATTGAATAAATATCATGATGCGGAGGTGGGGAGATTAGCGTTACACCTGGCGTTGAATGTCTTAGCTTGGCAATCTCATCTGTTACTTTAAATCCTGGTAATTGGCCACCTTCGCCAGGTTTTGCACCTTGAGCAATTTTAATCTCAATTTCATTACAATTGTTTAAATAATTAACTGTTACACCAAATCTTGCTGACGCAATTTGTTTTACTCTCGAATTTGCACTATCACCAGAGTCCATAATCTTAAATCTATTTGCATCTTCACCACCTTCTCCACTACAGGATGCTCCTTTAATCCTATTCATCCCAATAGCTAATGTTTCATGTGCCTCCTTAGACAATGCTCCGTGGGACATACTTCCACTGCCAAATCTTTTTAATATTTTTTCTATTGGTTCAACCTCAGAAATTTGAATAGATGGTCCTAATTTTTTTTTTCTAAAATCTATTAAATCCCTTAAGTTAATTGGTGGCAAGTTATAGATTCCCTCAGCATATTTTTTATAAGCTGTATATGAGTTTGATCCTACAGCACTTTGTAATAAGTGGATTAATCTGCCCTGATATTGGTGTGTTTCTCCATTTTTTCTGTATCTATAAATCCCACCAATAGGTAAAACTGTATCGGTGCTTTCAAATGCCTCTTTATGTATTGCACGTATTTTTTTTTCAATTCCTGACAATCCAATACCAGAAATTTTTGAAGTCACTCCAGGAAAATAATCATCAACTATTGATCTGCTTAAACCAACAGTTTCAAAATTACATCCGCCTCGATACGAACTTAAAACAGATATACCCATTTTTGACATGATCTTTAATAATCCTGCATTCACTGATTTGATATATCTTTCAACACATTCATCAAAACTGTACTGACCAAATAACTTTTTCTCATGCCTTTGGTATAAACTATCAAAAGCTATATATGGATTAACTGTTGTTGCTCCAACACCTATTAATGTTGCAAAAGAATGGGTGTCCAAAGCTTCGCCAGATTGAACGTTAATTGAAACATACCCTCTTAATTTTTTATCAATTAAAAAAGTATTAATCGCACCAACGCATAACAGCATTGGCATAGGCATCCTTGTATCTGAAATAGCTTTGTCGCTTAAAACTAATTGTGTTACACCCTGTCTAACGGCAATTTCCGACTCTTTTTGGATCCTTTTAATAGAGTCAAATAAACTTTGATCATTTGAGAAAGTACAATCTATAGAGACAGAGTTTTTTCCAAAAAAATTAATAAATTTGTTAAATTGTGAATTCGATAATATCGGACTATTTAAAACATAAATATTTTCTTTAGTTAAAGTATCAAAATCTAAAATATTACCAAGATTACCAAATCTAGTTTTCAAACTCATAACTTTATTTTCTCTTAAAGAGTCAATCGGTGGATTGGTCACTTGGCTAAAGTTTTGTCTAAAAAAATGATAAAGCGGTCTGTATTTGTCTGATAGAACTGCTAAAGGTGTATCATCACCCATGGAACCAGTCGCTTCTTTTGCATCTTCAGCCATTGGATGTAAAATTAGCTCTAAGTCCTCTAAACTAATTCCAAAAGTGTGTTGTCGTCTCCTTAGATCTTCACCATCAAAATTATGTTTTTCATTAGAAATAGATAATTTTTCATCTAGATCTATTATCTGAGAATTGAAATGCTTATATTCTTTTGCCAAATAGTCTTTAATTTGATTATTTGTAAACACTTTGCCTTTTTCAATTCTAACACCAATTATCTCCCCTGGGCCAAGTCTTCCTTTTGATAAAATTCTTTTTTCATTTAATTCAATCATTCCAGTTTCAGATCCAGCAAAGAGAAACTTGTCTTTTGTTATTGCGTATCTTAAAGGCCTTAAACCATTACGATCATTAGCTGCAATGATCCATTCATTATCAGTTGCAGCAATAGCGGCAGGACCATCCCAAGGTTCCATAGTACTATTTAAAAAATTAAACAGTTGTTGATGGCTTTTTGGAAGAGTTTTATTTCTTTTTGACCAAGCATCAGGAATCATCATTAATTTCGCTAAAGGTGCAGGTTGGCCAGATTTATTTAATAACTCAAAAACATTATCTAGTGCCGCAGAGTCAGAAACTCCTTTTTGTATAACTGGCTTTAAATTTTCAACATTTTCAAAAAAAGGGCTACTCATCTCTTGTTCATGAACTCTCATCCAGTTTTTATTGCCTTTGTAAGTATTAATTTCGCCATTATGGGCAACTGCTCTAAATGGTTGTGCCAAACTCCAGCTTGGAGCAGTATTGGTTGAAAATCTCTGATGAAAAATTGCAAATCTTGAAATAAATCTTTTGTCTTTTAAATCCAAGAAAAAATCTGAGATAGCTTCAGCTAAAAACATGCCCTTATAGATAATTGATTTAGAACTTATCGAGCAAATATAAAAATTATTTAATGATAAATTAAATGCTTTATTCTCAATTTTTTTTCTTGTTTCATAAATTTTTCTTTCAAGCTCTTTATCAAGCAAATTTTTATCATTCGATTTAAAAAGCACTTGAATTATCTCTGGCATAGTTTGAAAAGCTTTTTCTCCTAAAACTTTTGGATTAACAGGCACCTGTCTCCATCCATAGATACTAAAATTGTTTTTAGTTAACTCACTTTCTACAATCGTTTTACAGCTTTCTTGTGAGGAGTAATCATTTCTTGGTAAAAAAATCATTCCAACACAAATATCAGAGCCATCATGTGTGTGACCTGTAACCTCTATTTTTTCAATAAAGAAATCTTTGGGAATTTCTAAATGTATTCCTGCTCCATCACCTGTTTTTCCATCAGCATCAACAGCTCCTCTATGCCAAACAGCCTTTAAAGCTTCAATTCCATATTCTACAACCTCTCTTGATTTTTTACCCTCTGTTGATGCAATTAAACCTACGCCACATGCATCATGTTCCATTTCCTGAGAATAAACATTGTTTTTAGTAAGTAATTCTAAATTTTTTTTATATATACTCATTATGCAACTTTAGATTTTTTTAATTCGATATTTTCAAGATAAGATTTGATTGATAAAGCAGCATCTCTACCATCTTTAATTGCCCAAACAACTAAGGATGCACCTCTTACAATATCCCCGGCAGCAAAGACTCCTTTGATGTTAGTTTCCATAGTGTCAAAGTCTGTTTTAATTGTTCCCCATTTTGTGACTTGTAATTCTTGTGCCTCAAATAATAATGGCAAGTTTTCTGGATCAAATCCTAAAGCTTTTATTACCATATCTGCTTTAATTTCAAATTCGGATCCTTGTTTAATTTCTGGTCTTCTTCTACCTGAGTCATCTGGATCTCCAAGTTGAATTTGATCTACAATTAATTTTTCAATTTTATTTTTTCCTCTAAATTCTTTTGGACTAGACAACCAAACAAATTCAACACCCTCTTCTTCTGCATTAGCTACTTCTCTTGCAGATCCAGGCATATTATCTTTATCTCTTCTATATAAACATTTAACTGAATTAGCTTTTTGTCTTACAGATGTTCGAACACAATCCATTGCGGTATCTCCACCTCCAATAACAACTACATCTTTACCCTCAGCATTTAATATACCTTTATCGAATAAATCAACTTTATCTCCCAACCCCTTTTTGTTTGATGCTGTTAAAAACTCCATAGCAGGAAAAATATTATCTAAATCATTACCTGGTAGATTAATTTCTCTTGGTTTATAAACTCCAGTAGCAATTAAAATTGCATCATGTTTTTTTCTCAATTGCTCTAAAGTTGCATCCTTACCAACCTCAAAATTTTGTTCAAATTTAATTCCACCATCTTGCAATAATTTTGTTCTCCTCTCGACCACATGTTTTTCTAATTTAAAATTTGGAATTCCATAAATTAACAAACCGCCCGCTCTGTCATATCTGTCATAAACAGTAATTTGATATCCATTTTTCCTAAGTTGTTCAGCAGCTGCCAGTCCAGCGGGTCCAGCACCAATTATTCCAACACTTTGGTCTTTTTCGTGTTTGATTGATATAGGCTTTACCCACCCGTTCTCCCAAGCACTATCAGTAATATATTTTTCAACTGATCCAATTGTTACAGTGCCATGACCTGACTGCTCAATAACACAATTACCTTCACATAGTCTGTCTTGAGGGCATATTCTGCCACAAACCTCAGGCATATTATTTGTACTTTGAGATAATTCATAAGCTTCCTTCAATCTGCCTTCAGCAGTCAATTTAAGCCAATCAGGGATGTTGTTACTTAAAGGACAATGGACTTGGCAAAAAGGAACGCCACATTGAGAGCATCTACTTGACTGCTCTTGTGCTTTTTGAGTGATAAATTCATCATAGATTTCATTAAAATCATCTTTCCTATTATCAACTCCTCTTTTAGGTGGGGTTTGTTGACCTATTTTTACGAATTTTAGCATTTTATCAGTCATAAATTTTTATAAATTTATCGCAAAATATACATAGTTTTTATTAGTAA
>CACIGI010000023.1 GCA_902586125.1 uncultured Pelagibacteraceae bacterium
CATAATATTCTTTTAATTGAAATTTTAATGAATAAATCACATCTTATCCAGTTATTTTAAACATTAACATTTTTTCATAAGAACAAATCAGTTATGATTTTATAATACAATTAAGAATTTAATTCTAGATTAAGTTAATTGATAATTTTAATTTTATTTAAAATCACCATTGGTATTAATCTTAAACTGTAAAAATATCTTTTAAAAAAAATAAAAGGATTAAATATCAACCTTACAAACCATCCAAGGTATAATCGATCAATAAGACTAGTGATAGGAGCCTGATCTTTTGTAAAAAATGAAATTGCAGCTCCTGTGCATAATATTGTGGTTTTCATTTTAAGATTTTGTTTTAAATATAAACCCAAAATTTCTTGTTTTCCCCCACCAATGTTCATCAATACAAAGTCTGGCTTTACTTTTTTTATTTTTTGTAAAAGCTTTTTATCCAACAAACTTTTTGATTTATAGTTTGGTGCTAGATAGTTGTATACTTTTTGAACTCCTAAACTTTTTAAAAAATTTTTATTTGATTTAGAAAATTTTGAATTTGGGTCAATACAAAAAATAGATTTTTTTTTATTCTTTTTTAAATAATTAAAAAATAAATCTAAAAATCTATATCCTGAAAACTTTATAACACTTAAATTTTTTAGAAATTTAAGTAACAAAACAAAAAAGCCACTGTCAAAAAAGACTATGTCGGCCTTAATAAGAGACTCATGATATTTTTTTGACTTATCAATAGTGGCTAATGCGGGTCCAGCTGGGAAAACAAACAACCCTTTTTTTACTATATATTTGTTAAAATTTTTTGGATAAATATTTTCAAATTTAATTCTTCTGAATATAACTTTTGTAATCATTTATTAATGTTATTAAAAAAATGTTTAAGGTTTAGTAAATCTACTTATATTTGAACCATGCTTATTAATTTCATCGTTCATCCAGTCATAAGTCCTTTTAAGGCCATCTTTTAATTTTATTTTGAAACTCCAATTTAAAATTTTTTTCACTAAGTCATTGTTACTTGATCTTCCTCTTACACCTTTAGGTTTATCAAGCTGATAAACACGTTCTAACTTCTTTATCCCTGAGATATTTTCAATTATTTCAATCATTTGATTAATTGATACTTGTTCATCACTTCCAATATTGACCGGAGCTGAATAATCAGACTCAAATAATTTAAGCGTTCCTTCAATACAATCGTCTATATACAAAAAAGATCTTGTTTGCTTTCCGTCGCCCCAAACTTCAATTTTATTATCATTATTTTTTTTTGCTTCTATAACTTTTCTACACAATGCAGCTGGAGCTTTTTCCCTACCTCCATCAAAGGTTCCATATGGCCCATAAATATTGTGATATCTTGCTACTCTTACAGACATTTTATAGTCTTCCATAAAGTGTTTACACATACGTTCACTAAATAATTTTTCCCATCCATACCCATCTTCTGGATCAGCAGGATAGGCATCTTTTTCTTTTAATCCCTCTATAAAAACGTCTTGCTGTTTAGTTTTATTATAGACGCAAGCACTTGAAGAGAAAAAATATTTCTCAATTTTATTTTCCTTACAAGAAATTAATAAATTAGTATTAATTAGGACTGATTGCATACATTCAGCTTTGTTATTCTCAATGAATCCCATCCCACCCATATTACAAGCCATGTTGAAAACATAGTCAATTTTTTTAGTTACCTTTCTACAATTACTTATGTCTTTCATATCCATTGAGTAGTAATTTTCAGTATCATCAAAATCTTGAAACCAATATTCTTTAGGTTTTATGTCTACTGCAATAATAGAATTTCCATTTCTTAATAATTTGTTGACAAGATGACCACCAATAAACCCACCAGCACCAACAATTAGAATTCGTTTATTTTTAATCATAATAAAATGTTATTTTTACTATAATTTCCCTTAAAGAAAAATTAAATAATTTTTAGATGTACTAACTTTATTTCATCAATAATTAGCGCATCGATTTGTTCTTATTTTTCAAATAAAAAATCAAAGAAATATAAATTGTTAAATTTATTAATAATATTATGGGAGTATAAATATTTAATATTAAAAATAACGAGGGTAGCACACATAAGATTAAAGTTATAAAAATTGTTTTATTTTTATCATTTGTGTAATTATAAACAATATGATGTAGATGATTTAAATCTCCTTTGAAAGGATTCCCTTTATTTTTCAGTCTTAAAAAAAATAGTCTAAGCATATCTATAGAGGGTATTAATAGTATTATGAAGATTTCATCACCATAAAAAAAATTTTCAAAATTTTTATATTGATAGATAAAAGCGCATCCTAATAGTGCACTAAGCAAAAAAGCACCATTATCACCAAGAAAAACTTTGCCTTTAAAATTTAAAATACTAATAAATATTAAAGGGATGGATAGCAAGACAAAGAAAATTGGAATAAAACCCTTAAAAATAAATAAAGATAATACAAAAATGGAAAACAAAATTAACTGTAGGTTTATACCATCAAACATATTCATTGCATTTGCTAGCAATAAAAAACTCAAAATTATAAATACAGTTGAGTATTCATTAAAATAATAAATTTTTTGTAAAAATGATATTTTGATTTGTTCTAATTTTATTTCAGGGAAGAGATAAATTACTAATACAATAGAAAGAATTAAAAACAACAACTTTAAATTAGGTGTCAAATTTTTTAAATCGTCAATTAATCCAACAAAATAAAATAAGGTAATTAAGAGAATGGATGCGTACACAAAGTTATCTTCGAAAATTAAATTATTGATATCCATTAATTTTAGTAAAAAAATAATGAGATAAATATTAACTAAAATTATTGATCCTCCAACTAACGAGGCTTGTTTTAAATGTCTTTTTAATTTTCTGTCAGGTTTGTCAAATAAAACAAAGAAATTAGAAATAGAATCAATCTTTAGATATAAAATTAAGTTAAAAAAAATTAATGATAGAATTAAAAAAAAAATATTCATAATTACTTAAATTTTAATAAATTCATAAAATCTTTAAGATAAGAGTAGTCCTATTTCAACTATAGATAGTTGGTATTTCATTTATAAAGTTGATACTACAATTTCGTAAAAACTTCTAATGATTATTTTTAGCAATTAAGATTTTTTAATAAATTAATACAAGATCAACTATTTACCTTATTAATAAACTTTGAAATAATGAATTTATTTGCTTCTCTATGTTTTGTAAAATTTTCTAAATTTTAAAAGCTTAATTTTAATTTCAAAATCAAATCTTTGAAAAAAAACATTATTAAGTTAAATTTAATTATATAATTAATTAATTTCATCATATTTTGCAAAATCATTTAAAAGGAGACCTGAATTAAAAGAAAAACTATGAATACCTAATATATTTTTTGAAAAATCTGGTTTTATATTTTTAAATATTTCCTCCTCATACTTATCTTTAGTTAAATATTTTATTTTACTTATACCCAGAGCAGAACCATACATATCAAATGTTTGTTTTTGAAAAACTCTATAAAGTTGTCCTTCTTGTGAGTAGATTATCCCGCCATTCCTTGCTTTTCTAGAATCAAAAATAACTGGGTTTAATAAATGTGGTTTCCACGAAGTCGAGTCTAGTTTGTCAGCGTAGTAAATATGCAGTTCTGAGGAATATTCGCCTGATTTTGATGAATCCAAATTTGTAAATAACCAATATTTATCATTGAATTTTATAATATTAGTATCTACTGTGCTTATATTCTTCATCAATATTTTGTGAAGTTTCCATTTTAAAGGAAATTCAATACATTTATAAATTCTGATATCTCTCGATTGATGAGTTTCAGGTATCATAAATATACCATCATTTGACTTAAATAAAAAAGGGTATGAAAGATGAAATTTTTCCTCTATCGCTACCCCAAGTTCGTTATGTCCCTTTGGGGTTACCTCATAGGCTGAAATTTTTCCTTTACTAGAATTATAATCGTAATCCTCAACATAAATGACGGTTCTTCCTTTATAATTTACTGAGAATGGATCTGCTAAAAATCTATTCTTGGGATTTTTAATTGTTACAGAATTTTTTATTGAAGAAGTTTTCCAATTTTTAGTAAATTGATAACAAACATTCCATCTTATTTTTCGATTTAAAAGTTTATTATATATTTTTTTTGATCCATGAATAAAAGTTAAAAATGAATAATAAATAGTTTGATAGAATTTAGGTATTTTATAGATTTTAAAATTATCATGTTTTTTTTGATATAAACGCCTGTCATCCACATTTTTAGATAATCTCTCTAAAGTTTTATGTAAAAAAATACTTGATTTTAAAAATAATCTACAAACATTTAACTTATAATAAAAAGAAGTTGGAATGTGCCCTTTAAAGATTACATCACCTCCATCAAGCACTTCTGAAATACGCTGAATCACGAAACCAGTTGATGGCTCACGATAATAAACTTCCCAAAATCCAGGTGGACCACCTCTGTAAAAATCATTATCTCCGTGATGAAAAGAAATGACTCCTAAAGGACAAGTATTTAAAATACTTCCTTTTAAAATACCACTACCGCCTCTAATTAATAAATCCAAATTAAGATTTTTTATTTTATTTATATCCTCAGCGTCGTAACTGTAATTCAAGCCTGTCTTCGAAATATTGGGATTAACAGTAATTTTCTTAACTTTAAATTTTGAGAGAGGTTGTTTTGAGAAAAAATCTTTAAATCCTTTTTTTTTTTTTACTATGATTGTCTCAAATTGATCAATTAATTCAAAAATTATTCTATCCACAAATCTAAGAAAACCTTTTGTGCTTAAATAATTGATTGATCTATGAATAAAATTTTTAGTTCTTGTATTTTTTGATTTTTGAATAATCAAACAAGATATTGAATAGCATTTACTTTCTAAACTTTTTTTATATAAATCACTTATTAAGTATGGTTGTTTTACATCATCAACTATTATACCAATTTGAAGTTTTTTTTTGTTTTTCATAAAATTAATGAAT
>CACIGI010000024.1 GCA_902586125.1 uncultured Pelagibacteraceae bacterium
ATTTTTATCCAAGAATAATAAATTGAATGATGATTGGAACCCAATTAACATTTTATCAGTGGATGCAGCTACAGTTGGAAATCTAGATTTAGATATCATTGATAAAAATAATAAAATTCTAGATGAACTTCATGAAAATAAATTTGAAATTATTTTTTTACTTGGCCAAGATAATTTAGATTTTAAAAAGAAAGATGAATTTATTATCTATCAAGGAAGTCATGGAGATAGAGGTGCAGAAATTGCAGATATAATTTTACCAGGTGCTGCTTATACTGAACAATCCGGACATTACACTAACTTGGAAGGTAAATTACAAAAAGCTTATAAAGCATCTTACCCCCCAGGTGACGCAAAAGAGGACTGGCAAATTATAAATGATCTCGCTGAGGTTATGAATAATAGAAAACTTTTTAATGATAAAGATGAACTCGAAAGTAGTATGTTTAATTATTTAAAGATGAATAAAGATCAGCAAAATACAGAATTAGACGATAAATTAAATGAAACTGATTTTGCTGATGAATTTTTAAAAGTTGATTATAGAGACTACTATTTTTCTAATGTAATTGCACGTTCATCAAAAACTATGCTTGAATGTAATAATGCAAAAGTTGATTTAAAAAAAACAGGCACAGAAGGTTAATCCATGGAATACTTAAATATTATTTTTCAAGAGAGTTACAAAATTTTATTTTTATTAGTGCCTGTTTTAGTTTCAGTTGCTATGATCGTATGGTTAGATCGAAGAGTTTGGGCTTTTGTTCAAAAAAGACAAGGTCCAAATGTTGTTGGTCCATTTGGCTTATTACAATCCCTAGCAGATGCCCTAAAATATATTTTCAAAGAAATTATAATTCCTGCTAGTTCAAACAAAGTAATTTTTATTCTTGCTCCAATAATAACAATGACTCTAGCTCTAATAGCATGGGCTGTAATTCCTTTTGGAGTTGAACAAGTGTTAGCAGATATAAATGTTGGAATTTTATATATTTTTGCTGTCTCATCATTGAGCGTGTATGGGATAATAATGGGTGGATGGGCATCGAATTCAAAATATCCTTTTTTAGGAGCAATTAGATCTGCTGCACAAATGGTATCTTATGAAGTATCGATTGGTATCATTATAATTAATGTCTTATTATGTGTTGGGTCTCTAAACTTGAATGATATTGTAGTTGCTCAAAAAGAAATGTGGTTTGTAATACCATTATTTCCAATGTTTGTAATTTTTTTTATATCAGCTTTAGCTGAAACGAATAGACCACCTTTTGATTTACCAGAAGCAGAGGCTGAATTAGTTGCCGGTTACCAAACAGAATATTCTGGCATGATGTATGCAATGTTTTGGTTGGGAGAGTATGCAAACATTTTGTTAATGTGTGCACTAGGGTCAATTTTATTTTTAGGAGGCTGGTTATCTCCAATCGATCTTTATCCTTTTAATTTAATACCTGGCGCTCTTTGGTTAATTTTCAAAATTTTATTTTTATTTATTCTTTTTGCATTGGTCAAAGCGATTGTTCCAAGGTATAGATATGATCAACTGATGAGACTAGGTTGGAAAATATTTTTACCATTATCTTTAACTTATGTTGTTTTGACAGCAAGTTATCTTTTTTACTTTAATCTTTTACCTACAATATAAATGAAAATATCAAGATTTTTTAAAACAATATTAATGACCGATTTTATCAGTGGGCTTTTTATTGCTGTTAAGGAACTTTTCAAATCAAAAAAAACAATAAATTATCCATTTGAAAAAGGCAAAATTAGTCCAAGATATAGAGGTGAACACGCATTGAGAAGATATCCTAATGGAGAAGAAAGATGTATAGCTTGTAAATTGTGTGAAGCTGTCTGCCCTGCTCAAGCAATTACAATTGAATCTGCCGAAAGAGCTGATGGAAGCAGAAAAACAACTCGCTATGATATTGATATGATGAAATGTATTTATTGTGGGTTATGTGAAGAGTCTTGTCCTGTAGATGCAATTGTCCAGGGACCAAATTTTGAATTTTCAACTGAAACTCGTGAAGAACTCTATTATACAAAAGAAAAGCTCCTAGATAACGGAGATAGATGGGAAAATGTTTTAGCGGCAAATATTAAATCAGACAATCCATACAGATAATTTATGATTGCACATGCAATATTTTTTTATGTCTTTTCTGTAATTGCAGTTGTTTCCGCCATAATGGTAACTGTTTCTAAAAACACAGTTCATTCAGTTTTTTTTTTAATTCTTGATTTTATAAGTATATCTTGCCTCTTCATAATGATTGGTGCAGAATTTTTGGGGATGATTATGTTGATAGTTTATGTTGGGGCAGTTGCAGTGCTATTTTTGTTTGTCGTAATGATGCTTAATGTTGCTCAACAAAAAAATCAGTGGTTTGTTTCAAAAGATAGCTCAAGACATATTCCTATAGGATTATTAATAAGTGTAATAATTTTTTTTGAATTAATTATTGTAATAGGTGGATGGAAATATAAGCCTGATTTATTTAATTCTGCAAAATCATCACTAGAGAACGGGGTCAGTAACACTCATTCATTAGGTCAGGTTTTATACACTGATTATATACATGTGTTTCAAATTAGTGGGATGATACTTTTGATTGCCATGATAGGTGCAATAGTCCTTACTTTTAGACAAAGAGAGGGTGTTAAAAAACAAAGTTATTTAAAACAAATATCTAGAGAAAGGACTGAAGGTGTGGAAGTACTTGAAGTTGCGTCTAACAAAGGAGTAAAAATAGATGATTGATATAGGTTTAGGTCATTATTTAACTTTAGGTGCTGTTATTTTTAGTATTGGAATAATTGGTATATTTCTTAATAGAAAAAATATTATTGTAATCTTGATGAGTATTGAACTTATCTTATTAGCTGTAAATATTAATTTAGTATCTTTTTCAATTTATTTAGGAGATCTTTCTGGTCAAGTGTTTACCCTCTTTATACTAACTGTGGCTGCAGCTGAGGCTGCAATTGGTCTTGCGATCATAGTTGTTTATTTTAGAAACTCTGGAACTATTCGAGTAGAGGAGATAGATAAACTAAAAGGTTAAAATGGAAATTTCAATTATAGCATTACCATTAATAGCTTCAATTATCTCAGGATTTTTTGGAAAATTAATAGGAGATAGAAGTTCAGAAATTATCACTAGCGTGTTGGTATCTATTTCAGCAATTTTTTCTGTCCTCGTTTTGTATGAGGTTGTTGTTAATCAATATCAAGAGAACATCATCATAGCGACATGGATTAGCTCTGGATCGCTTGAAGTAAATTGGTCAATGAAAATTGATTCATTATCTGCTGTGATGTTAGTTGTTGTTACATCAGTTTCTGCCTTAGTTCATATTTATTCAATCGGTTATATGTCTCATGACCCGCACAAACCAAGATTTATGGCTTACTTATCTTTATTTACATTTGCAATGCTGATGTTAGTTACTGCAGATAATTTCATTCAATTATTTTTTGGTTGGGAAGGTGTAGGTTTATGTTCGTATTTTTTAATAGGATTTTGGTTTAAAAAAGAGTCTGCAAACAAAGCTGCAATTAAAGCATTTGTCGTGAATAGAGTAGGTGATTTTGGATTTGCCCTAGGAATATTTTTAATTTTTTATTTATTTGGAACTGTAAATTATACTGAGGTTTTTGCTGAAATTCCAAACATTACAGATAAAAATTTGGTATTTTTAGGTATCACATTTAATGCTGTAGATTTGATTTGCTTACTTTTATTCATTGGTGCAATGGGTAAATCAGCACAAATTTTACTTCATACCTGGTTGCCAGACGCTATGGAAGGACCAACACCTGTTTCTGCCTTAATTCATGCCGCCACTATGGTAACAGCAGGAGTTTTTCTAGTTGTAAGGTGTTCACCTATTTATGAATACTCTGATCTAGCTTTAAATATCATTACAATTGTTGGTATGAGTACCGCATTCTTTGCTGCAACAGTAGCTCTGGTACAAAATGATATAAAAAAAATAATTGCGTATTCTACTTGTAGCCAATTAGGTTACATGTTTTTTGCCACTGGCGTGGGAGCATATAATGTTGCAATGTTTCATTTATTCACTCACGCGTTTTTTAAAGCACTATTATTTTTAGGATCTGGTTCAGTTATTCATGCTTTTAAAGACGAACAAAATATAAATAATATGGGCGGAGTGTGGAAAAAACTTCCATACACTTATTCACTAATGATTATAGGAACGCTAGCTTTAACAGGGTTTCCATTTTTGTCAGGTTTTTATTCTAAAGATGCAATAATTGAATTTGCATATTTGAGAGGAAATACAACAGGTTATTATGCTGCTGGTATAGGTATTTTTACAGCATTTCTTACATCAATTTATTCTTGGAGATTAATTTTTAAAACTTTTCATGGTGAGTATAATAATAAAGAGATTAAGATAGATGAGACACACGAGTCTCCTATCGTGATGTTGATACCTCTAGTTTTATTATCAATTGGTGCAATATTTGCAGGATTTTTATTTAAAGAATTATTTATCGGTTATGAAGGTTTAAATAATTTTTGGCGTGACTCAATATTTTTTTTAAAACCATTAAGCACTGATCACCCACCACTATGGTTTTTATTACTTACTCCAACTTTGGTAATATTATCTATCCCACTAGCATATTATTTATTCCTTAAAAATAAAAATTTACCTGAACGATTAGCTAGTATAAATAAACCGCTTTATCAGTTTTTGTTAAATAAATGGTATTTTGATGAACTTTATGATGTTTTATTTGTTAAACCATCAAAAAAATTAGGTTTATTTTTATGGAAGTTCTTTGATTTGAAAATTATCGATGGGTTTGGTCCAGACGGTATTTCGTCGATGATCAAAAAATTTTCAGTAAAAGCTAATAAATTTC
>CACIGI010000025.1 GCA_902586125.1 uncultured Pelagibacteraceae bacterium
CACCACACTTAGCACAATGATATTCGATCCTTTTCATACCAAATGAATAATCTACTTTTGTTTTAAAAGCTCCTGGTAACGCTTCACTGAATGATGGCCAACCAGTGCCGCTATCGAATTTAGCCTCTGAGGAAAATAATTTGTTTCCACAATTCGCACAATGATAAAAGCCTTTTCTTTTTTCTTTTAGTAATTCACTAGTAAATGGTCTTTCAGTACCTTCATTAAACATAATTTCTTTTTGTTTCCTGGTGAGGTTCTGATTAATTATTTTTTTAGTTTCTGAAAGTACAAATTTATATGGATATAAAATCCATGACAAAAAGGATACACCAATAATCTTTAATAGATTTCTTCTATTGCTCATTAAAACACACCTGAAAATAATTCAATAAAAATTATTCAGAATTTGCTGTTAATGTTTTAATTTCTAAAATATTTTCGTTTGGATCTTTAACAAAGAAGGTTTCTTGCTCATACTTTGTACCTTTAAATCTTAAGTAAGGCTCATCATAGTATTTTGCACCTTTGTCTTTTAATCTTTGTTTTAAAGTATCAAAATCTTTTCTAGATAAATGAACACCAAAGTGAGGTACTGAAACATTGCCCATGTCGACATCGTGTCTCTCACTGTCTAATTTATGTTCACTTGCATGAAGTGTTAATTCATTTCCCCAAAAATCAACATCAGCCCACTCTTGAGCAGAATTATCTAATCTGCAGCCTAATGTTTCGCTGTAAAATTTTTTTGCTGTCTCTAAATCACCGCATGGTATTGCTAAATGAAAGCAGTTTGTGTTTTTGTACATAATTTCTCCTTTAAATACTTAACAAAATAACTATATAAGCATTAATTTTTTAAATCAAGTTGGCAAATAATAATGAGTGACTTTTTACAATCTATAATAGACAGAGACCCTGCGGCAAAATCAAAGGTGAGTTTGATACTTACCTACCCGGGAGTAAAAGCTATTTTTTTTCACAAAATTGCAAACTTTTTTGCAATAGCTAAATTTGATTTAGTTGCAAGAATCATTTCTCAATTTTCAAGATTTTTAACTGGCATAGAGATTCATCCAAAAGCAAAAATAGGAAAAAATTTATTTATCGATCATGGCATGGGTGTTGTAATTGGTGAAACCTCTGAGATAGGAGATAACGTCACAATCTATCACAACGTTACCCTTGGTGGGATTGCTCCTAGTATAAACGCAAATGATCAAAGAAATGTAAAAAGACATCCAACATTAGAAGACAATGTAGTAGTTGGATCTGGTGCTCAAATTTTAGGCCCAGTTATTGTTGGAAGAAATTCTTTAATAGGTGCTAATGCAGTGGTTACCAAAAATGTTCCAGAAAAATCCATCATGGTTGGAATTCCAGCCACAAGAGTTGGAGATGCCACAAAAGGATTTCAACCTTATGCGGTTACTGATAAAGATAAAGATAATGACACAAATTAAAAATAACTTTCTTGAGTCGATTGGAAATACTCCTTTAATTAAATTAAAAGCAGCTTCTGAAATCACAGGATGTCATATTTTCGGTAAAGCGGAATATCTTAATCCGGGTGGATCGGTTAAAGATAGGGCTGCTCTTGCTTTAATTAAAGATGCACAGGAAAAGAAATTAATTTCAGAGGGTGGAATTGTAGTTGAAGGAACTGCTGGTAATACTGGAATTGGTTTATGTCTTTTAGGAAATTCTTTAGGTTATAAAACAATTATTGTAATGAATGACAATCAAACACAAGAAAAAAAAGATACTTTAAAAAACATTGGTGCAGATCTTAGGTTGGTACCACCTAAACCATATAAAGATGATGGCAATTATGTAAAAGTTGCAGGTCGCCTTGCCGAAGAATTAAAAAGTACAAATAACAATGGTGTAGTTTGGGCAAATCAATTTGATAACACTGCCAATGCAAAGGGTCACTATGAAACCACAGGACCAGAAATCTGGGAACAAACTGATGGAAAAGTAGATGGTTTTGTTTGTGCTTCTGGAACAGGTGGAACTATAGGTGGTGTCAGTAAATTTTTAAAAGAAAAAAATAAAGATGTTAAAATTTATTTATCTGATCCAACAGGTTCTGCTCTTTATAATTATATTACAAATGGTGAATTAAAAGCTGAAGGTGGATCAATTACTGAGGGAATTGGTTCAAGTCGAGTAACTAAAAATTTTGCTGAAGCAAAAATTGATGGTGCGTATTCAATTAGTGATGAAGAGTCTTTACCAATACTTTATGATTTAATTCAAAATGAGGGTTTAAGTTTAGGAACCAGTTGTGGTGTAAATATTGCAGGTGCAATTAGACTTGGAAAAGAACTTGGCCCGGGAAAAACTATTGTAACTATTCTTTGTGATAAGTCTGATAAATACAACTCAAAGATGTTTAATAAATCTTTTTTAAAGGAAAAAAACCTTCCAATACCTAGTTGGTTATAATATCGCATATCGGCCATGTAACAAAACAGTTACATTTTTAAAAAAAATATTAATTAAATTCAAAAGTCGTGAACAAATTTTTAACAGTAATATTGTCTCTATTAATTTTTACTTCTGCTCATGCGAATATGAGTGGTGATGATAAATCTAAAGCTTGGGATTGCATTGGAATTTATATGGCAAATTACTTTTTACCATCTGGTGAAAAATTTGAATATGGCATGAAAGAAAAATCGATTTCAACTGTAAAAGTCCTAAAGACCTACGCTCTTGAAATTGGTATCCCTGAAAAAGAATGGGATGAAGGAGTTAATAAAGCAGTTGATAAGCATTATGGCTCCAAATATGACAAAGCTAAAACTGAAAAATGTCATACATTTGTTGAAGCTTTAGTTCCAAATGGAGCTGAAAGAGTAAAAAAAGTAGTTCAGACTTTGTATTAATTTATAAGGAGATAAAAAATGGAAAAAGAGATGTTGGTATACCTTAAACTTAAAGAGGGTAAATTAGAAACTTTCATGGGTTGGATGCAATCAGATGAAGGGATGGGAGTTAGAAAAAGTGTTGCCTATCCAGAAAAAACTGTTGGGGCCATGATTCCAGATAAAAGTGGGATGTTATTTAAAGTTAATGTTCATAATGAAGCTGGAATGAAAGAATTTGTAACTGGGAATAATCCTACCGCAAAGGCTATTTACGCAGAGTGTGTAGAGAGTTCTCAGCTGTATGAATTATCTAAAGTAAATCTATAAAGGAGAAAAAATGAAAAAAATAATGTTAACACTTTGTTTAATCTTATTCGTAAGCTCAGCATACGCAGGTTCTTGTCCAATGTTAGCTAAAAATATTGATGAAAAGATTAAAAAAGCTCAAGAACTTAAAGATCAAGGTATGGCTGCACACAAAGCTGGTGATCATGCCAAATCTGAAAAACTTTTGAATGAAGCTCTTGCTCTATTTAAAAGCTAAACACAAAGGAAAAAAATGAAAAACTATATGGTGACCCACACTTTTAAATCTAAAGAAATGAAAGAAAAATTTAGCGAAACAGTAGCCTCAATGAAAATGGAGGATATTATTAAATCAATGACCAGTGATAAAGCTGCATGTCAAATGACTTGGAATACACCAGCTGATACAATGCAAATGTTTTGCTGGTGGAAAGGAAATAGTGAGGAAGATATAATTAATCAACTAGGTCAAATGAACGACTTCTTTGAACCTCACAAATTTACTGAGTGCACTGACCAGGTAATGGATTATAACGCAAAATAGGGATAAATAATGAAAGCAATTTACACAAGAACCATCGGTGTTTATGACGATAAACTTGGTGAGGCTATGGAAATTTCTAAAGGTTTAGCTGAAGTAAGAAAAAAACATTATCCTGATCACGAAGTTTATTTTTCTTTTCAAATTGGTGGAAACCCCAGAACAGTTAGAGAAACTCTTGTTGGAGAACAGTTTACAGACAAAGCATTTGAAAATGATCAAAACATGTCCGCTGATCCTAAATTTGTTGAACTTCAAAAAAAAATGGAGGGTGTTTTTAAAGAAGGTACAATACAAGATGAAATGAGAATGGTATTTAACGATTAAGGAGCTCGATGATAGAAAAATTTAATGGAATATTTTATCTAGCAGTTTTTATAATCCATTTTATAGGATTTGCTTATTATGGTTTTAGATGTGTTTTCCAAACAAAGTCCTTCTTAGATAAATATGGTATCGATGATACTGGTGCTGGAATGGTTAGATTTTTTGGATCAATATTTCTTGGTTCCGTAGTTATGGCTATTTATGTTGGTTTTATAAGACCTAATGGTTTAGAGACAACATGGGCATTCTTTAACTTGATCTTCTTACAAAACTTATCTGCATTTATTGTTGGCTTTTATAATACAAAAATTAATAAACTTGGACACACAGACAAAACATCGGATGAAGGAATTTATGCTCCATTAGTTTTGACTATACTCAGTGCTGTGATGATCTATGGTTTTAGTGACAAAATTTATATTTAACAACAAAGGAGTATAAAATGTCGATGTTAGAGAAATACACCAATGCAATTAATAATAAAGATGAGTCAACTATGAATGAACTTTTGCATGATGACTTTAAATTTACAATGCACAAGTCAGGAAATACCATAGGTAAAGCTGATGTTATAAAATGGGCAATGAGCGGTGATATAAACCAAGATAAAGCAAGAGTAGTGTATGAAAATGATGAAGTTGGAGTTCACCATTCAATAGTTACATTTAATGACGGGAATGTTGAAGCAGTAATGGCAGTTTATAAATACAAAGATGGAAAGATTATAAGTTTAGAGACTGGCGCCACTCCAATGCCAAAATAGGTGAGTCAATTACTTTTTCTTTGTGTCGTTTTAACTGCACTTGATATTTTTTTAATCATCTACGCTTTTACCATTCCTCTTTATCCAAAA
>CACIGI010000026.1 GCA_902586125.1 uncultured Pelagibacteraceae bacterium
ATGTGCCTTCAAGTTCTGATGGAATAGTAAAAAAAATACTTGTAGCTGATGGTCAGCCTGTTGAGTTTGGCCAAACCCTTATCATTTTAGAATAATGTTTAAAAAAATTTTGATTGCAAATCGTGGGGAGATTGCTGTTAGAATTATAAGAGCATGTAAAGAATGGGGAATCTCCACTGTTGCTGTTCATTCTGACGTAGATAGAGAAAGTATGCACGTTAAATTAGCAGATGAAAGTGTTTGCATAGGCTCTCATCAACCGGCTAATAGTTATTTAAATATTCCTGCACTTTTATCAGCTATAGATTTGACAAATGCTGAAGCAGTCCATCCTGGTTATGGTTTTTTGTCTGAAAACGCAAACTTTGCAAAGATACTTGAAGAAAATAAAATCAAATTTATTGGTGCTTCTGCAAAACATATTGAAATGATGGGAGATAAAATTCAAGCAAAAAAAATTGCAAAAGATAATGGATTACCTGTTATAGAAGGTTCTAAGGGTGGTGTTCAAGATGTAGCTGCAGCAAAAGAGTTAAGTAAAAAAATTGGTTTTCCTGTCCTAATTAAAGCCTCTGGAGGTGGAGGAGGTAAAGGTATGAAAATTGTTCAAAAAGAGGAAGATTTTGAGACAATGTTTTCAACAGCAAAATCAGAGGCAAAAAAATATTTTGGCAATGACGAAGTTTATATTGAGAAATTTTTTCAGAATCCAAGACATATAGAGGTTCAAATTTTAGCTGGAAAAAATGCAACAATCCATTTACATGAGAGAGATTGCTCTGTTCAAAGAAGACATCAAAAATTAATTGAAGAAACTCCAAGTCCAGTTTTAAACGATGAAATTAGAAAAGATTTATTTGATAAAACTGTAAATATGGTCAAAAAGATTGGTTATCAAGGAGCTGGTACAGTCGAATTTATTTATGAAGATGGAAAATTTTACTTTTTAGAAATGAATACGAGAGTTCAAGTTGAACATCCTGTTACTGAAATGGTTACAGGAATAGACATAATTAAAGAACAAATATGGATTGCTTTTACCGGTGAAACAGCTCTTAAACAATCTGATATAAATCCTAGGGGTCATGCTATTGAATGTAGAATAAATGCTGAAGATCCAGAAAAAAATTTTCAGCCATCTCCAGGTACAATCGGCATGTGTCATCAACCATCTGGTTTTAGGACAAGAGTAGATGGAGCAATATTTCAAGGTTATAAAGTAACTCCATATTACGATAGTATGATATGTAAACTAATTTGTCATGGTAGAAATAGAGGAGAGGCTATTCAAAGAATGAATAGATCACTAGATGAATTTGTTATTGAGGGTATTACAACAACAATTCCTTTACACAAAAAACTTCTAAGTCATAAAAAATTCATCGAGTCTGATTTTAATGTAAGTTGGCTTGATAATGAAAAGATAGTTTAATAACAGCTTACCAACCAAATATCATATACAGGGTGATCAAATGGAGTTATAGATGGGCTTGATGAAAACATCCAGCCATTAAAAACAAACACATCGTCTTTGTCTTTGTTTGTTAGATCCCTCACTTGAATATAAGCTATAATTTCTGGATTATCATCGAATTCAGAATTTTTACACTTCATGCTTTTAATTAGAAGATCTTTATGTTTTTTTGCTTCACCGTTTTTAAGTTTAACTAAAATATTTTTTGAGGAAATTTTATCTAAAATTTTTATATTAGTGTAGCTACCTTCTTGATCTTGCTCTGAGTATACAAAAAAGGGTACGATTAAAAAAAGAAATATAAATAAATTAAATTTAGTCTTTCCAAGGCCTATATTTTTTTTGAATAGCATTTTTGTTTTTATTTGGATAATAAGCTGAGTCTGTGCCAGTTAAATTCTCTTGATGGGGTTTTTGCCAATCATATTTTTTTAATTCATGATTATTTTCTATTTTATTATGAGTAAAATGTATCCATGAATACCACTCAACTGGTATTTTTGATGCGTCAATTTCTGCAGCATAAATCACCCATCTTTTTCCATTTTTAGATTCATAATATTTATTTCCTAAATGGTCTGTGCCTACTAATTTTCCAAATAAAATTGTTTTTATTCTGGTTCCAAGAGTATCTCGATTCCACCAAGTGAAAATTTTTTTTAGGAATGTCAACATAATAAAATTTTTATTTACAATTTCAAATTGTATAAATTAAATTAGACTAAAATTTGTTTTTGTATATAAATTAATTGATTCATTATTCAAATAAAATTTAAAAATAACTGAGGTTAAATGGCAAAATATTTAGTAGAAACGTATTACACTTGTACTTTCAAAGTAAATCATTATTTAGACGACATTAATGAAACTGAGCTCAAAAATTTAGAAAAACGTGACGATGGTAAATTTGAGGTTCTGGACGTAAAACTTGATAATAGAAAAACCAAAAGTTTAGATCCAAATAATAAAAAAATTGTTGAAAATAAGAAAATTGATGTAGTCGCTTCAAATAATAAATCAACGCCAAAAAATTTAGAGAATATAATCAAGTCAAATAGTAATAATTCAGAAAAATCAGGAAAAAGATTTAGTATGCCAGATAGAAGAAAAGGCTACATCCAAAAAGCAACTATTGGTGATCACAAAGTATATTTACACACTGGTGAATACGAAGATGGAAAAATTGGAGAAATTTTCATTGATACAAGCAAAGAAGGTGAATTAGTTAAAGCTTTAATGAATAATTTTGCTATAGCAGTGTCCTTAGGTCTACAATATGGAGTTCCACTGGATGAATTTATAAGTGCTTTTGTTGGTACGAAATTTGAACCTTCCGGTAAAGTTCATGGAAATGATAGAATTTTGACCGCAACATCTATTTTAGACTATATTTTTAGAGAATTAGCTATTTCTTATCAAAATAGAGAAGATTTAGCTCATACACCTTCAATTGGTAATTCAGAAATTTCTAATATTGATGAACAAAACTCAGATGATCAAAATCAGCTTTTGAAAATAGTAAAAGATATTACTAGTAAAGGTTTTGTAAGAAATAATTATAAAAAAAATTTAGTAGATTTATCAGATGTAAAGATAAATCTAAAAGGTAAAAAATAATCTATTTTTTTATTTTAAGAGCTAGATTAAGCTCCTTTAATTGTTTCTCATCTATTGATGAAGGAGCATTCATCATTAAGTCTTGAGCGTTTTGATTCATAGGAAACATAGTTACTTCCCGAATATTTTTTTCGTTTGCCAAGAGCATTATTATTCTGTCAATTCCAGGAGCAATTCCCCCATGTGGTGGTGCACCATAGCTTAAAGCATTTATCATTCCACTAAATTTTTCATCAACTTGATCTTTATCATAACCGGCAATAGCAAATAATTTATACATAAGTTCAGGAATATGGTTTCTTATAGCACCAGATGAAAGTTCAATCCCATTACATACTATATCGTACTGATAGGCTAACATATCCAAAGGTTTTTCAAAATTAAGTTTTTTAATATTTCCTTGCGGCATCGAAAAAGGATTATGACTAAATTCAATTTTATTTGTTTGATCGTTTTTTTCAAACATTGGATAATCAACTACCCAACAAAATGCAAAAACATTATCATCTATTAAATTTAAGTCTTTTGCAATTTTATCTCTAGCCAAACTAGTTATTCGCTCTAAATCCTTTTTTTTACTACAAGCCATAAATATACTATCTCCAACATTTGCGCCTGTTTTTTTCATGATTTCCTCTAAAGACTCTTTTGAAAAAAATTTACCCACTGGCCCTTTTGCAGTAATCCCATTTTCAATAGTGAAATAAGCTAGACCAGAAGCTCCCTCATCTTTGGCCCATCTATCAATATTATCAAAGAAGCTTCTTGGTTTATCTTTCGTATTCTGAGTAACAATACATCTTACATTTGAGCCAGACTTCACAAGTTTTTTAAAGATATCAAAAGAAACATCCTCTCTTGTAAAAGTTTCTGTTATGTCTTCAATTATCAATGGATTTCTAAGATCAGGTTTATCACTTCCATATTTTAAAAGAGCATCCCTATAAGTAATTCTTGGAAATTTTTCTGTTTTAATTTTTTTTTTTGAGAATTTTTTAAACGTGTTAATCAATAATTGTTCAACGACTTTGAAAACATCCTCTTGCTCAACAAAAGACATCTCTAAATCTAACTGATAAAACTCTCCTGGACTTCGATCAGCACGTGCATCTTCATCTCTAAAACATGGGGCGATTTGAAAATATTTATCAAAACCTGAAACCATTATGAGTTGCTTAAATTGTTGTGGTGCCTGCGGCAAAGCATAAAACTTACCTGGGTTCAATCTACTTGGCACAAGAAAATCTCTGGCTCCCTCAGGACTAGATGAAGTTAATATTGGTGTTTGAAACTCTAAAAAACCAAATTTATTCATTTCATTTCTGATAAACGATATAACTTTTGATCTCAAAATAATATTTTCATGAATTTTTTTTCTTCTTAAATCTAAATATCTATATTTTAATCTGATTTCTTCGGAATATTCTTGATCACTAAAAACCGGCATTGGCAATTCTTTGCACTTACCCAAAACAACAAAATTTTCAATAGTGACTTCAATCTCTCCTGTTTCTATCTCTTTATTTATTGTATCAGTAGATCTATCAACTACTTTACCCTCCACATTAATAACTGTTTCCAGTTGTAATTTTTCTAAATCTTTGAAATTTTTATTTTCTTTATCTACAATACACTGTGTGATGCCATAGTTATCACGTAAATCTAAAAATAAGAGATTACCATGATCACGTTTCTTGTTAATCCAACCTGAAAGTAAAATATTACTCCCAACATTTTTTTTTCTAAGTT
>CACIGI010000027.1 GCA_902586125.1 uncultured Pelagibacteraceae bacterium
TGATAAAATACTATTTGGTAAAATTTTTTTTATTAATCTTAAATATTTACCTGATTTATATGCATTTTCATGGTCGTATTTTTGATACATATAATCATCTTTAAATGAATGAGCCGAAAACGAAAGGTTTACAAATTCTAGTTTATGAATCTTGGCAATTCTTTCTATACTTTTTTTAGTGTAAAAAAGTAAATGTGAACCATCATAAATCCTGTTTTCCCAGTATTCTTGAGGACAATTTGGTACCTCAAAAAAAATATATCCCGATGGATTTAAAAAATTTATAAATTTTTTAAATAAATCATTAATGTTTGTTGCATGCTCAAGTGCATGAGTTGCAATTATTAAATCAAACTTTTTATCAATAGTATTTAGATCATCATAATTTTTATAACCTCTCGAATCTAAAGTATTTTTACAAAATTCATCGATTTCTGAACAATGTAGCTCTAATTGAGTAAATTTTTTTTTTAATGCGTAGCCAATATCTCCAATACCAGAACCAAAATCATAAATATTTTTTATCTTTTTAAAATCAATAAGTGAAGTTAAATAAATCAAATAACTTAAATTTTTATCTTTTAAAAAACTATTTTTTTTTATTTCTTCATCTTCTAATTCATAATATGGAGGTCTAATTTTTGAGCTGTAAATTTTTTTATAAAAATAATCTAATTTTTTTTCATCTGGCATAGGATTTACAAATGTAAAATCACAAACATTACATTTATAAAGTTTAGCATCATCAAAATATTTTTTATCTTGTTCAAACTGATGAATATAGTTATCAAAAAAAATTACATTGTCTTTTTTATAACAAATTAAACAATCTTTCATTTTATAAAATTATAATATCAAAAAATCTAATAATCAAAATTTAATTAAGTCTTAAAGATTTTTAGTTATATCTTCTGTCATTTTTTTTGCATCTGCGAATAACATAAGAGTGTTTTCTTTATAGAAAAGGTCGTTGTCAATACCTGCATATCCAGGTGAAAGACTTCTTTTGACAAAAAGAACAGATTTACATTTTTCAACATCTAAAACTGGCATTCCATATATTGGACTCTGCGGATCAGTTTTTGCAACAGGATTTGTTACATCATTTGCACCTATGACAAATGCAACATCAGCATTTGCAAAATCATTATTGATTTCCTCTAATTCAAAAACTTCATCATATGGAACGTTTGCTTCCGCTAATAAAACATTCATATGACCTGGCATTCTTCCAGCGACTGGGTGAATAGCATAAGAAACTTTAATGTCATTTTTTTTTAGGGTATCAACCATTTCTCTTAACGCGTGTTGCGCTTGAGCTACTGCCATTCCATACCCAGGTACAATTATAACTGATGAAGCATTTTTCATTAAAAAAGCAGCATCATCTGCATTACCACTTTTAACTGGTCTTTGCTCTTTTGAGATGTTTTTAGAAGTTTCATCAGTTGCCCCCCATCCGCCTAAAATTACATTGAAAAAAGAACGGTTCATACCTTTACACATTATGTAGGATAATATAGCACCAGATGATCCTACAAGAGCACCTGTGATTATTAATGCTGTGTTTTCTAAAGTAAAACCTATACCTGCAGCTGCCCAACCTGAATACGAATTAAGCATAGAGATCACAACCGGCATATCTGCTCCACCAATTGGAATTATCAAAAGAAAACCAATCAAAAATGAGACTGCTAATAATATCCAAAACAAATTTGATGATTGCGTTGAGCATAAAAAATAAATTAAAACAATTATTAAAATTAAGATTATAGCGTTTAAAGGGTGCTGACCTTTAAATGTGATTGGTGAACCTGACATAATCCCTTGTAATTTTAAAAAGGCAATTATTGAACCAGAAAATGTGATAGCTCCAACGGCAGCTCCGATTGACATCTCAATTAAACTACCAAGCTTTATATTTCCTGGATATCCTAGATTAAATGCTTCTGGATTTAAAAAAGCAGAAATTGCAACAAAAACTGCAGCAAGACCAACTAAACTATGAAATCCTGCAACTAACTCCGGCATCGCAGTCATTGGAATTCTGTAAGCAATAAAAGCTCCTATTGAACCTCCAACTAAAATGAATATTAAAACAAATACAAATCCAGTTGAAAAATTACCGGTAGATAAAAAAGTTACAGTTACAGCTATTATCATTCCAAGAATACCAAAAAAATTACCTTGTCTTGATGTTTCAGGAGATGATAGACCCCTCAAAGCTAAAATAAAGAGCACACCAGAAACTAGGTAAAATATTGCTGATAAGTTCGCTGATATCATTTTTTATCCTTTTTCTTTTTTTTATACATTGCAAGCATTCTTTGAGTTACTAAAAAACCGCCAAAGATATTTATTGCCGCTAATGCAATAGCTAAAAAACCAAAAACACTAGAAATATTAAACACGCTATTTTCGTTACCAGATAACCCTGCGATTATTGCCCCAACAATAATTACTGATGAGATTGCATTAGTCACTGACATTAGGGGAGTGTGCAAAGATGGAGTAACACTCCAAACAACATAATACCCTACAAAAATTGAGAGTATAAATATGCTTAGTCTAAATATTAAAGGATCAATTTCCATATTTTATTTTATGAGTGTTTTTTCTATTATTTCGTCCTCTAAATTAATATTTAATTTTTTATTTTCTTTATCAAATAGGTTTTCAACGAAATTAAACATATTTTTTGCATATAAGCTAGAAGCAGAAACTGGAAGTTTATTTAAAATGTTACTTTCACCCATAATTTTAACTCCATTTTTTTCAATAATTTCATCTGCTTTTGTAAATGCTGTGTTACCACCCTGTATAGCAGCCAAATCATAGATAACAGATCCAGCTTGCATTTTGTTAATCATATCTTCTTTGATAATCACAGGTGCTTTTTTTCCAGGTATTAGTGCAGTGCACACAACAATATCAATTTTTTTTAGAGTTTCAGAAAGTAATTCCTCTTGTTTTTTTTTGAAGTCATCAGAAGCCTCTTTTGCATAACCACCTTCAGTTTCTAGATTTTCAGCACCCTCGACTGTCAAAAATTTTCCACCTAAACTCTCAACTTGTTCTTTTGATGCCATCCTTACATCTGTAGCAAAAACTATTCCCCCCATTCTTTTTGCAGTTGCTATTGCTTGTAATCCGGCAACACCAGCTCCGACAACTAAAATCTTTGCTGCTGGAATTGTACCAGCAGCTGTCATCATCATGGGTATAGCTTTTTCAAAATATGCAAATGACTCGATTACCGCTTTGTATCCAGCCAAGTTAGCTTGAGAAGATAAGATATCCATTGATTGAGCTCTGGTTATCCTTGGTAATAATTCTAATGAAAAGAGATTTATTTTTTTTTGCCTTAGTTTGTCTAATTTTTCTTTATTATCAAAAGGGTTTAATACACCTATAAGAGTTTTATCTTCTTTGACTAATGAACACTTATCTTCAGATAATAGACCTAATTGGACAATTATATTTGAAAGATCTATAACTTCATTTTCATCATTATAAAATTTGACACCTAAATTTTTGTATTCTTCATCAGAAATTCCTAAGTGGACCCCATAATTTTTTGACAAATGAACTTCAAATCCTATCGAAATATACTTTTTTGCAATTTCAGGAGTAATTGAAATCCTTTTCTCTATTTTTTGATTTTCTGAAACTGATCCGATTTTCATTAAAAAAATTCTATAGCAAGAATAACGCCATTAATACCAATACTAATACTACCGCGACAGTTCCCCACAACACAAATTTGGTA
>CACIGI010000028.1 GCA_902586125.1 uncultured Pelagibacteraceae bacterium
GAGGTATCCAGTTGCTGTTAAAAGCACAAAAAATAGGCTAATTGATAAGGCAAGCTTTGCTTGTGATTTCTTTTTTAAGTGAGATTTAAAAATATTATTTTTCATTAAATAATAATAACTATTAAAGATACTTATTCATCATGAATTTTGTCCTACCTAGACATTTCAACTGTAATGTTTTAAATTTTAACACTCATTTCTCTAATTTTTATGAGGTATTGATGATTAATTGTTGTGAAAAATATTTATAAAATTCATTACATTGTATTTTTTTTAGCTTTATTTTTTTCTAAAGCTATAGCGGAGCCAACCTTTGTGCAAAGCAAATCACTTGATAACGCCTTTTATTTGGGACTTAACTTTAATAATGATGGTACAAAAATGTATACTCTAAATGCTGGAGCATCGGATGCAGTTATCGAATATATATTAACTACCCCATATGACATTTCAACAGCAATCGTAAATAATACTAAAGATGTAAGTAGAGGTGGTAGTACACAAGCAACACAAGTAGTGTTCAATAACGATGGAACAAAAATGTTTATTGTTAACCATGCTGCCCCTAAAAAGACAGTAGATTACTACTCACTAAGCACTGCATTTGATGTTTCAACTGCTACAAGGGATGGCGAATATTCTATTGCTGGTCAAGAACAAAGAGCAAATTCAATTGCATTTAATAATGATGGTACCAGAATGGTTGTTGCTGGTGTAGGAAATGATTCACAAGTGCGTATTCATGAATATTCACTAAGCACAGGATTTGATCTTAGCTCCACAGTTACTCATCTTAATACTCAAGACCTAATTTCTTTTCAAAATCACATAGATGGAGTTACTTTTAATTACGATGGTACTAAAATGTATACCATTACACATATGAATAAAGATGGAACAGAAGCACAAGATTTGATGAATCAGTTTAAATTAACTACACCTTATGATGTTTCTACTTTATCACTTGAAGGCACTTATACTGTAAGTTCTGTTAGTGGAGATTCAAGAGAAGTTGTGTTTAGTAATGATGGAAGTAAAATGTTTATCATTGATGATGATAATGATAAAGTTCATGAATTTAACCTAAGTTGTAATTGGAGCATTATCGATGGTGCTTGTGATGATCCAATAACTACTTCTGATGGGGGTAAAGATATTTTAAGCTCAATCGAATCTCAAACTGCAACAGCAAAACAAATTGCTATCCACGCCACTACGCCAGTATTAAATCGTATGTTTTGGTTAAGACGTCATAGAAGTAATGACCAATTAAGTAACCAAAATATTAGATTAAATTTTTCTAATTCAATGATGGCCTCATTATCAGAAATGCTCCCGGTATCTAATAAAACTAATGAGGTGTTAGATAAATTGTCGGATGAATGGTCATTTTGGAGTGAGGGCAGTATTAGTTTTGGTAGAGCAGGAGATACCTCACATTCTTCGTCAAAAAAAATTGATAGTAAAGGTGTCTCGTTTGGAATGGATAAAAAGATAAGTGAAAATAAATTATATGGATACGCATTCAGGTATGGTCGAGATGAAGTGGATGTAGGCTCTTTTGGCACGACACTAGATACTGACTCAGTTAGTTTATCGCTTTACGGAACTTTTCCACAGGATGATGAAAGATTTATTGAAGGTATTTTGGGCGTAAGCAAGTTAAAGACTGATCATGTTAGAAAGGGAGGAGGGAATACTAGAACAGGTAATCGAAATGGATCACAAGTATTTGGCTCAATTAATTATTTTACTACTTATCAAAAAGAAAAATTCAATATTTCTCCTAATATAAGAATTGATCTCAGCTACACAGAATTATCAAAGTATTCAGAAACAGGGGTAGCTAGTCTTGTTTATAATAAACAAGTAGTTGAAACTGGAATGATATCTTCAGGTTTTAATTTAAGTAATATTATTGACTATGACTCATTAACTTTTGAACCAAATGCAGGTTTAGAATTCGGTTTAGACTTTAGCCCTACATCAGATGCAACATATAGGTATATCTCACAAACAACAGAATATACTAGAGGCATAGGTCAAGATTCTAAAAGTATTAGAGGCAATGTTGGATTTGATCTAGAAATGGATAATGGTTTATCTCTAATGACGATCTATGAAAGAAATCAAAGTGAAATTGCTCATAGTGATACTTTATATTTAGGGTTTGGCTATGTGCCTGATGAAAGTACTGAGTATGCTATGAAATTAGATAATAATGAAGCAACTTTGAACTATAAAAGAAATTTAAGTGGTTTTGATATCAACATAAGTTCTAACTATAGTTTGATGAGTGAAACTCCCGAATATGGAACAAACCTTGAATTAAGAAATACATTCTAATTAATATAATGAAAAAAATTTACTTATTCATCTTGTTCAATTATAAATATTAGCATAAACACTCATGAAATTTACATATGCCCTCGTGGTGAAATTGGTAGACACAAAGGACTTAAAATCCTTGCCGCTTGCGGAGTGCCAGTTCGAGTCTGGCCGAGGGCACCATTAAATGAGTAGAATTCAAATTATATCTGACAAAAATCAAAAATCTTTAAAAATAAAATCATCTATCCAAAAAAAAATTAATCAAAATAAAATTAAAAGATCAAACGTTACAATCGTTATTGGTGGAGATGGTTTTATGTTACAAACATTAAAGAAAAATAATAAAACAAATAATTTTTTTTATGGAGTGAATTCTGGAAATTATGGATTTTTAATGAATAAATTTTCATTAAAAAATATAATTAGTAATTTGAATAAAGCTAAAATGATAAGTATATCTCCATTAGAGATGGTTGTAAGAAACAATAAAAATAAAATAAAAAAACATATAGCTATTAACGAAGTATCAATTTTAAGACAAAGTAGACAAGCAGCTTCTTTATCAATTCAATATGGTTCTAAACAAATTATTAAAAAACTGGTTTCTGACGGAGTGCTTGTTTCTACACCTGCGGGTAGTACGGCTTATAATCTCTCGGTTCATGGTCCTATCCTAAGCTTAAATTCCAAAAAATTATCTATTTCACCCATAAGCCCATTTAGACCCAGAAGATGGAAAGGAAAAATTGTAAGTGATAGGTCAAAAATAACAATTAAAAATTTAAATCCAAAAAAAAGACCTATCAGTGCTGTTGCAGACAATATTGAAATTAGAAATGCAAAAAATGTTATTGTAAAAACAAATCAAAAAATAAAATTAAACCTTTTATATGACAAAAATAAAAGTCTCCAAAAAAAAATAAAATTGGAACAATTACGTAGAGAAACTTCGTAGTGATAAATATCATATGAAAACGATAATTATTGGTAAAAATAGCTCGA
>CACIGI010000029.1 GCA_902586125.1 uncultured Pelagibacteraceae bacterium
TTTTCGAATTCGCGCATTAATCATTGTTGCTTCAAACCTAGGATTTGCACCTATCAACAAAATTAAATCTGCTTCTTCAATTCCATTTATCGATGAATTGAATAAATAATTCTCTCTTTTAGAACTATCGATAAATCTTTTTGTAGATCTAAAATCATATTTTTTTGTATCAACTGTTCTTTCTAAAAATTCTTTGAAAATAAAACTTGTTTCCATATTTGTTAAATCACCAACAAATCCACAAATTTTATCTTTATTTGCGTTTTCTATTTTTGATTTGATGATTTTGTAAACCTCATCCCAAGAGGCTTTTTCAAATTTATTATTGTACTTTATATACGGAGTGTCTAATCTTTGATTTAATAATCCATCACAAGCATATCTTGTTTTATCTGAAATCCACTCTTCATTTATATCCTCATTTATAACAGGCAAAACTCTTTTCACTTCCCAGTCATAGGTATCAACTCGAATATTTGAACCAACCGCATCCATAACATCAATTGTCTGCGTTTTCTTTAATTCCCATGGTCTTGCCTCAAAAACATAAGGCTTAGATGTAAGAGCTCCTACTGGACAAAGATCGATTACATTTCCTGATAATTCTGACTGAACTGATTGCTCCAAGTACGTAGTAATTTGCATATCCTCACCTCTTCCAATTGCACCTAACTCAGGAACTCCAGCTATCTCGGTTGCAAATCTCACACATCTTGTACAATGAATACATCTTGTCATTTGAGTTTTAATTAGTGGACCCATATTTTTTTCAGGTACCGCTCTTTTGTTTTCTTTAAATCTTGACTTATCTATTCCATAAAACATCGATTGATCTTGAAGATCACATTCCCCACCCTGATCACACACTGGACAATCTAACGGATGATTTGCTAATAAAAACTCCATCACACCTTTCCTAGATTTCTCGATTTTTGGAGTATTAGTTTTTATAACCATTCCATCTGCAGCGGGCATTGCGCATGATGCTATTGGTTTTGGAGATTTTTCCATTTCAACTAAACACATTCTGCAGTTACCAGCTATTGATAATTTTTCGTGATAACAAAATCTTGGTATTTCTGCGCCTGCTTTTTCACAAGCTTGAAGAACAGTCAACCCTTCCTCAACCTCTACTTCAATATCGTTAACTTTTAATTTAAGCATTTTTATCCAATAAGTGTTGATCTACCAAATAAGGAATATTTTTATTTTCTTTTACAATTGGATCAAATTTATTTCTTTTTTTAATTTCATCTTTGAAATGTCTTAATAAACCTTGAACTGGCCAAGATGAACCTTCACCAAATGCGCAGATCGTATGACCTTCTATTTGTTTTGTAACATCACCCAACATGTCTATCTCATCTTTAGATGCTTCACCTTTTGCCATTCTTTCAAGCATTCTCCACATCCAGCCTGAACCTTCCCTACAAGGTGTACATTGCCCACAACTTTCATGTTTATAAAATCTAGCAATTCTGGCCATACATTTTATGATGTCTTGATCTTTGTTAATCACAACTACACCAGCTGTTCCTAATCCACTTTTTTCAGCCATTAATGAGTCAAAGTCCATAGTTAAAGTCTCACATTTATCTTTTGGTATTAATGGCATTGATGATCCACCAGGTATAACAGCTTGTAAATTATCCCAGCCACCTATCACACCACCAGCATGTACTTCAATTAGTTCTTTTAATGGAATGTTCATTTCTTCCTCAACATTACAAGGATTATTTACGTTCCCAGATATACAAAAAATTTTGGTACCTGTATTTTTTTCTCTTCCCAAAGATGCAAACCATTTCCCACCTCTTCTCAAGATAGTTGGTACAACAGCTATAGTTTCCACATTATTAATTATTGTTGGGCAACCATAAAGTCCAATTAGTGCTGGAAAAGGAGGTTTTAATCTTGGTTGACCTTTTTTTCCCTCAATACTTTCGAGTAATGCAGTTTCTTCTCCACAAATATATGCTCCAGCTCCATAGTGAATATAAATATCCAGATCCCACCCAGTGCCTGCAGCATTTTTACCTAAAAGTTTTTTTTCATAAGCTTCATCAATTGCTGCTTGTAGCTTTTGTCCGTCTACAAAATATTCCCCTCTAATATAAATGTAGCAAACATGTGCTTGAATTGCATAAGACGCAATCAAACAACCTTCAATTAATTTATGAGGTTCAAATCTTAAAATATCTCTATCTTTACAAGTACCTGGCTCAGACTCATCTCCATTGATCACTAAATAGTGGGGTCTAGAGCCAACCTCTTTAGGTGCAAAAGACCATTTTAAACCTGTTGGAAAACCTGCGCCACCTCTTCCTCTAAGTTGAGAGTCTTTGATTTCATTTATAATCCAGTCTCTGCCCTTATCTGTCATTTCTTTAGTATTTACCCAATCACCTCTTTTTTGAGACGAAGTTAGATCAGGTCCCAAATCATTGTATAAGTTTTGAAAAATTCTATCTTGATCCTTAAGCATTTTTTAAATCCATTAATGTTTTTCTATTATTTTCTGGTTCATTATTTATTCTTCCTCTATATGAGCCAGGTGTTGGTTTTTCTCCATTTAGAATTTTATCTAAAATTTTTAAAGTTTTTTCTTTATCAAGATCTTCATAGTAATCATCATTAATTTGCATCATGGGGGCATTGACACATGCGCCAAGACATTCAACTTCCATCCATGAACAACTTTTATCATTTGAAAGGACTGATTCATGTTCTGAAATTTTTTCTTTACATGCCTCGACTAGTTTGTTTGCACCCCTTATCATGCAAGGAGTTGTGGTACACACTTGAACAAAATACTTACCCACAGGTGATAAATTATACATGCTATAGAAAGTAGCAACTTCATATACTTTTATGTATGGCATATCTAAAAATTTTGCGATGTGTTTCATTGCAGCTAAAGGTATCCAGTTATCATTTTGTTTTTGAGCAATGTATAATAATGCCATCACAGCACTTTGTTGTTTACCTTCTGGATATTTGGCAACAATACTTTTTGCAGCCTCTAATGAGGAAGGGTTAAATTCAAAATTTTCAGGTTGGTTTTTTGCAGGTTTTCTTAAACTCATCTATCGACCTCCCCAAAAACTATATCAAGTGAACCAAGAACAGCTGGCACATCTGCTAACATGTGACCTTTAATTAAATAATCCATTGATTGTAAATGTGAAAATCCTGGTGCTCTAATCTTACACTTATAAGGTTTACTTGATCCATCTGAGATTAAATAAACACCAAATTCACCTTTAGGTGCTTCAACGGCAGTATAAATTTCATCTTTTGGTACACGATATCCCTCGG
>CACIGI010000030.1 GCA_902586125.1 uncultured Pelagibacteraceae bacterium
ATTGATTATTATTGTTATAGTTTCGAGGATTTTAGTGAAAAAAATGAGGTTAAATACGAAAATATCCCAAAACTTTGCGATAAATTGAAAGTTGAAAAAAATTTGATAAATCCTATTTATTTGAGTTAAAATCAATTATGTCAGATACAATTGAACAACAATGTTTATCTAAAGGGGTAAAATTAACTGACCAGAGGCGAATTATTGCAAGGGTTATTTCAGAGTCAAAAGCTGCTTATGGTGAGTCTGATCATCCAGATGTTGATGAGTTATATAGTCGTGTGTCGAAAGTTGATCCAAAAATAAGCATAGCCACAGTTTATAGGACAGTGAAGCTTTTCGAAGAAGCAGGAATTTTAACCAAACATGATTTTAAAGGTGGTAAGGCTAGATATGAAGCAATGATAGAGAGTCATCATGATCATTTGATTGATATAAAATCTGGTGAAATAATTGAATTTGTGGATGAAGAAATTGAGGAGTTGCAAAAAAAAGTTGCAAAAAAATATGGTTATAAGTTAGTAGACCATAAACTTGAGTTATATGGTGTCAAAGTAAACTCAAACGATGAATAAAAAGATATTTATCAAAACTTTCGGTTGTCAAATGAACGAATATGACACTAACAGAATATTTGATACTGTGAGAGAAATAGGTTTTGTAAAAACTGAAAATCTAGATGAGTCTAATTGTTATCTACTTAATACGTGCCATATTCGGGATAAAGCTAAAGAAAAAGTTTATCATGAGATTGGACGGGTTAAAAAAAATTTTAGATCACGAAAAAAACCAATCGTTATAGTTGCTGGATGTGTTGCTCAGGCTGAAAATGAGGAAATGATCAAAAGAGAACCATATATTGATATCGTGATTGGACCGCAAGCCTATCATAAAATAAATGACAAAATTGAAGAATTTTTATCCAAACAAAAAAAAATAGATGAAACCGAATTTGATGCCATCACAAAATTTAATTATTTAGATAATATTAAGAATTCATCAAAAAAAATTTCATCATTTTTAACTATTCAAGAGGGCTGTGATAAATTTTGCCATTTCTGTGTAGTACCATTTACAAGAGGCCCAGAATATTCAAGACCATTCAAAAAAATATTAGAAGAAGCAGAGAATTTGTCAGAAAATGGAGTTCGTGAAATAACACTACTAGGTCAAAATGTTAATGCATATAATTATGAAAATTATAGATTGTCAGATTTAATTTTAGAAATAGAAAAGGTAGATGGAATTAAAAGAATTAGATATACAACTTCTCACCCAAGGGATATGACAGAAGATCTTATCAATGTATATGGTGTTTCAAAGAAGTTAATGCCTTTAGTTCACCTGCCTGTTCAAAGTGGATCTGATAAGATCCTAAAGTCAATGAATAGAAAACATCAAATAAGTGATTATGTTAATACTTACGAAAAACTTCAAAAAATTAATCCAAAAATAAAGTTTTCAAGTGATTTTATAATTGCCTATCCGGGTGAGGATGAGAAGGACTTTAATCAAACATGTAATTTAATTAAAAAAATTGAATTTATAAATTCTTTTTCTTTCATATTTAGTCCAAGACCAGGAACAACTGCAGCAAATTTTGAGTTAATTGATAAAAAAATTTCACTTACAAGATTAGAAAAAGTTCAGAAACAATTATTTACCAATCAAATTAATATGAATAAATCGCTTGAGGGTAAAGAAATAGATGTTTTAGTTGAAAATAAAATAGATGGTGGCACAAAGTTTTTTGGTCGATCAGAATATATGACTTCAGTTATTTTTGAAGGTAATGATTCAGATATGGGAAATGTTATAAAAGTAAAAATAAATAGTAGTAATCAAAATACATTGTTTGGTGAAAGCTTAGATAATTCAGAACAAAGAGTGGCTTAAATTTGAGTAATACTATTAAAAAAGATATTAATTCATCTCTAAAATTTGTTTATTCGGAAAATAATTCAATTAGTGTAATTTTTCACGAAAATGACTTATTGATGGGAGTAGTTGGTGAATTTAACCAAAACTTGAAAGAGTTAGAAAAAATAACCAATTCAAGCATTTATTCCAGGGGAAATTCAATCTTAATCAAATCAACTTCAGAAAAAAATGAAATTTTGAAGAATGCAATTCAATTTCTTGCAAATCAATTTAAAAATAATGGTAGTATAGAACAAAAAGATATTTTATCCTCAGTTGATCAATTTATGATAAATGAAAAAGTAAAAAATACCAACGTTACTGATATAATCAAAACTCCAAAAAAATCTATAATTCCAAGATCAGAAAAACAAAAGGAGTATGTTAGAGCGTTGAGACAAAATGAAATAATAATATCTGCTGGACCTGCTGGTACAGGAAAAACTTTTCTTGCTGTTGCTGTAGGTTTAACAATGTTGTTAGAAAAAAAAATAGAGAGGATTATACTTTCTAGACCTGCGGTTGAGGCAGGTGAGAGATTAGGATTCCTGCCAGGAGATATGAAAGAGAAAGTTGATCCATACCTACGTCCTTTGTATGACTCTTTGTATGATCTGTTTCATTTTGAAAAAATTCAGAGAATGATAGAAATTGGCGACATTGAAATTGCTCCTTTAGCTTTTATGAGAGGAAGAACTTTAAAAAATTCTTTTGCAATTTTAGATGAGGCTCAAAATGCCACTGATACACAAATAAAAATGTTTCTTACTAGGATAGGTGAAAATTCAAAAATAGTAGTAAATGGTGATCCTTCCCAAATAGATTTACCTAACAAAAAAATGTCAGGTTTAGAAAGATCAAAAAATATATTATCACATTTGAATGAGATTGCAGTTATAGACTTTGATCATTCAGATGTTGTGAGGCATCCTTTAGTCTCAAAAATTGTGAAAGCGTACAACAATAATGATCAAAGTTAATGTGCTTTCAGAAGAAAATTCTTGGTCAAAAAAGATAAAAAAAAAAGAATTATTTTTTAATAAAATATGTAACAAGTTCCCAAAAAAATATAGATTTATCAACAAAAAAATTTATTTAACGCTGCTACTATCAAATAACAAAACAATTAAAACTTTAAACAAAA
>CACIGI010000031.1 GCA_902586125.1 uncultured Pelagibacteraceae bacterium
AAATTCAATAGCAAAACAAAAATCAAAAAACTTTGAGGTTTGTATTTCTGATAATGCTTCCAAAATAAATCTGCTTAAAATTATAAAACCTTACAAAAAAAAATTTAAAATTAATTATAAAAAGAATAAGAAAAATTTAGGTTTCGCAATGAATGTTTTAAAGGTTTCACAAATGGCTGAAGGCAAATTTATTTGGTTTTTAGGAGATGATGATCTTTTAACGCCTAATTCAATTAATCATCTTATACAATTGATAAAGAAAAATAAAAAAATTAATTTTTATTGGATTAACTCGTATTATTTGGATGTATCTTTTTTAAAAAGATATCCATTTCCTTTTAATACAAAATATTTACCTAAAAATTTAAAAACACATTCTCCTTTAAAAAAAGATAGAATCTTAAACTTTTTTGAGCTTATCGATCATAGACTATGTTTCGATTTTTTATTAGGTTTTTATGTAAATTGTTTTAATCGCGATATGTGGAATAAAAATTTACATGTTTTGGACAAAAAAAAAATGATGGATACCAGGGTTTGGTCAAATTTAGATAATACAGCTTTTTTTATAAAAGTTTTTTGCGAAGCTTTTGGAAAATCTAAGGCGTATTTTTGTGCTAGGGCTCTTAGTGTGAATTTGAGTGGAGTTAGAGAATGGACAGATTTATATCCTTTAGTTGAAATAGTTAGACTACCAGAGGCATTAGATTATTATAGATCAAAAGGTTTAGGTTTTTATCAATATGTCTATTCTAAAAATTATTCTATGAGAAATTTTTTCAATTTTTTTTTTAAAATTTTGATTTCTGGAAAAAAAGGTGGTTTGCACTATGTAAGTTTTACTAATCATTTTCTTAAAAATTTGATTTATCCATATGCATGGTTATCAATCGTCTTTTTTGTTTTTAGAAAATTAAAAATTTTTTTAATGAAAGGAAGTTTAAGATGAATATCAAAGATGTGATAATTACTAAGCTGAAAGTTATAAGTGATCACAGAGGTAAAGTAATGCATATGATGCGTAATGATAGTAGTATTTTTAAAAGTTTTGGGGAAATTTATTTTTCAACAATTTATAAGGGTGCTATTAAAGCATGGCATTTGCACAAAGAGGCAACACTAAATTATGTCTGTATCAGAGGAGAGGTAAAATTAGTTTTATACGATGATAGAGCTAATAGTGTTAGTAAAGGTATCTACCAGGAAATAATTTTAACTCCAAAGAAATATTTTCTCATAACAATACCACCAAATATTTGGAATGGTTTTAAGGGATTGGAGGATGGAGAGTCAATAATTGCAAATTGTTTAAATTTACCTCACAATGAAAAAGAAATGGTGAGAGAGGATCATTTTAATAAAAAATTTCAATACGATTGGAATAAAGATTAATGAAGGTAGTAATTTTAGCTGGTGGATTTGGAACCAGAATTCCAGAATACTCATCTAAGATTCCTAAGCCAATGGTGAAGATAATAAATAAACCAATTTTAATGCATATCATTGAACATTATATAAGGCATGGTTTCAACGAATTTTATATAGCTCTTGGCTATAAAAGTGAGGTTATAAAAAAGTATATTCGAACTACAAAATTAGGAAAAAAAACTAAAATACATTTAATAGAAACTGGCAAGAATACAATGACCGGAGGAAGGCTTAAAAGACTAAAAAAATATATAAGTGATAAAACCTTTATGATGACTTATGGAGATGGTTTGTCGAATATCGATTTAAAAAAACTACTACGATTTCACAAAAAAAATAACAAATTAGTAACTTTGACAGCTGTAAGACCTCCAGCAAGATTTGGTGCAATAAAACTAAAAAAAAATCTTGTTAATTACTTTAAAGAAAAATCAAAAATGGATGAAGGCTGGATCAATGGTGGTTTTTTTGTCATAGAGCCTGAATTTCTAAAATATATAAAAAATGATGCTACTTACTTAGAAAGGGAGCCACTAGAGATATTAACAAAAAAAAAACAATTATCAGCTTTTAGACATGAGGGTTTCTGGCAGTGTATGGACACAAAAAGAGATAAAGATAGGCTGGAAGAAATTCTTAAAAGAAAAAAAAATTATTAATAGAACTTAAAAATTCTTATTGATGTTATACAAAATAATAAAATCTAAAATTGAACTTTAAAATGTTTGAAAATTTTTATTTTTCAAAAACCATATGTACTTGTGAACAAACTTTATTTTTATCTAATACAAACTGTAAATCATCTATAAATTTAGAAAACTTTTCATTTAATTCTTTGGTATAAATTTTTTTATTTATTATATTCCCTGAATTTATTAATGACCTCATTAAATCTGGAAAATCTGTACCAAACCAATATTCTCCAATGATTTTAAATTTATATTTTTTTGCTAAATAATTTAGAGATTTTTCGGTATATAAATGCGTGTGACCACCTGATAATTGTCTTGGAAAAACATTTGGAAAAGAATTTTCTACAAATGATGATAGTGAAAAAAGTGGAACAGAAATATAAAGATATTTCATCTTACTTTTTTTAAATGAATTTAACAATTTGTGAGGTTCAGTCAAATGTTCCAACACCCCTATTAATGATAAAGTGTTAAATTTGGAATGACTTTCAACAATTTCGTAAATTCTTTCTAAATTGATAGGATGTATTTTATTTTTTTTTAATTTTTTATTTCCAAGCTTACACATAACTACTGAAGTATCAAATCCTGTAGCAGGAATTCCTTTTTGTTCTAATGCCTTAACAAAATGTCCAGCACCACAACCTAGGTCAAGCAAATTAATCTTCTTTTTTATAACTTTTTTTAAAAAATCAACTTTAGGAATATAAATATTTTTAACTCTTGTATCAAAATCATTTAAATAATTTTTTGAAATATTCTTGCCGTCGCCAGAACTATATAATTTTTTAGCAAAAACTCTTGTGTCCTCATATGCTCCATTTAAATGTCCACAAATAGAACATAATTTATATGGTATATTGAAGTTTTTAATAAATAA
>CACIGI010000032.1 GCA_902586125.1 uncultured Pelagibacteraceae bacterium
TGGAAAAATAAAAAACTTAAACCTAAAAATGCTATAAAAAAATTAATATGAAAATTAATGCAGGTGAAATTAGAGTGGGCATGTTGATAGAATATAAAAACGATTTGTGGCAGGTGCTGAAAACACAGCATGTAAAACCTGGCAAAGGTGGAGCATTTGCACAGGTTGAGATGAAGAGCGTAAATAAAAATACTAAACTTAATGAGAGATTTAGGTCAAGTGAGACAGTTGAAAAAGCTTCATTAGATGAAACTAATTTTTCGTTTTCTTATGAAGACCAAGATAAGTATTTTTTTATGAATCCTAAAACTTTTGAACAAATAGAAATTCAAAAAAGTCTCATAGGTGAAAAAGGGAAACTATTAACAGAAAACCTTGAGGTAACTATTAGTTTTTATAATGATAATCCTATTTCTGTAGACCTACCAAATCAAGTAACTTGTAAAATTGATACCACGGATGCTGCGTTAAAAGGTCAAACAGTCTCATCATCCTACAAACCTGCAATTTTAGAAAATGGATTAAGTATTCAAGTGCCACCATTTATTGAAACAGGGGATAATGTCGTGGTAGATACTAGAAACCTAGAATACGTTAAAAAAATTTAATTTATGAATTCTATATCAGCAAATCTTAATGTAATGATAAAAGCAAGTGATAAGGCTTCTAAAATCTTAATAAGAGATTTTGGAGAATTGGAAAAGTTGCAGGTATCAAAAAAAGGCCCAAAGGATTTTGTAACTAATTCTGATATTAAAGTAGAAAAAATAATTATAGAGGAACTTAAAAAAGCAAGACCGAATTATTCAATCATTAGCGAAGAAAATGGTGTTGAGATGAATAAAGATACTTCTAATTCATGGATAATCGACCCTATTGATGGAACAGTTAATTTTTTACATGGAATACCCCATTTTGCAATATCCATTGCTTTAAAATCAAATGGTGAAATTATATGTGGATTGATTTTTGATCCAATTAAAGATGAAATGTTTTATGCTGAAAAAAATAATGGTGCTTTTTTCAATAATCAGCGAATAAGAGTTTCAAAAAAAAATAATTTAGACGAATGTTTGTTTGCAGTCGGACAATTAAAAAATGAACCAAACTTTACTTATAGAAGATCTGGGTGCGCTGCACTGGATATTGCATATGTAGCCTCTGGAAGATTAGACGGATATGCACAAAATAATTTGAATTTATGGGATATAGCTGCAGGTATAGTTTTAGTAAAGGAGGCTGGTGGAATAATTAATGATATTGATCTTAATAATATAAAAAATATAAAAGTTTTGGCTTCATCAGCAGAAATTAACACTAAATTTACTGAAAAACTAAGTAACTTTTAATTGTTTTAAAGATTTCTTTTGTTATAAGTCTCGTGATGAAAAAAAAAATACATCCTAACTACCATGCGATAAAAGTTGAAATGACTGATGGGTCACAATTTGAGACAAGATCTACTTGGGGCTCAGAGGGTGATATTCTTAAATTAGAAATTGATCCAAAATCACATTCCGCTTGGACAGGTGGAAAACAAAAGTTATTAGATAAAGGTCGAATAAGTAAATTCAATAAAAAATTTCAAAATTTTAGGTCAGAAAATAAAAATTAATGACAAACGCTCCCTTAATGCCTATGGCAACAGCTGTATGGCTAGTAGAAAATACAACACTTACTTTCAAACAGATAGCTAATTTTTGTAATTTGCATGAGGTAGAGGTTCAAGGAATAGCTGATGGTGAAGTAGCAAAAGGAATCAAAGCTTATAATCCAATAATCTCAGGACAACTTACTAGAGAAGAAATTGATTTATCCTCAAAAGATCAATCTAGGCCTTTAGAAATTAAAAATACTGACATTCAAATATCGAATACAGAGAAAAAAATTAAAAAATACGTTCCCCTATCAAAAAGACAAGACAAACCAGACTCAGCATTATGGCTGATTAAAAATCATAACATTTTAAAAGACTCACAAATTGCAAAGCTTGTGGGTGTCACTAAAAATTCTGTTACCTCAATAAGAAATAAAAGTTATTGGAATTATAATAATTTAAATCCAAAAGATCCCGTTGCTTTAAATTTATTTTCTCAAAAGGATTTAGTTCAAGCATTAGAAAAAGCTGAAAGACGAATTAAAAGAGAAAAAAAAGAGAAAGAAAAACAAAAACAATCAATTTGATCCTTTATTGTGAATAAATTAGATAGACATAAAAATATAAAAATGTTAACTACTCATTTTTTTTGGAGGTATTTATTAAAATAGAAGTTAAAGATAACAATGTGGAGCAAGCTCTTAGAGTTTTGAAAAGGAAACTTCAAAGAGATGGTTTTTTTAAAGTAATTAAATTAAAAAATACTTATGAAAAACCCTCTGAAAAGAAAAAAAGAATTCTTCAAGAAAATATTAAGAGAGTTAAAAAACTTAATAAATTAAAAAATAGAATTTAAGTATATCGCGGGGTGGAGCAGTCTGGTAGCTCGTCAGGCTCATAACCTGAAGGTCGGCGGTTCAAATCCGTCCCCCGCAACCAAATATCCTAAAGTTTAAATTTAGACTTTCTGCTATCAATTAAAAAATTCTTAACTGTTTCTTGTGTAAGGTGATCAAAAGATTTCCCAAATTTTTGTATTTTTTCAATAATAGCTGGTGGTATTGTTATTATATGACATCCTAATTGTTTTGCTTGGATATAATTATAAGGTTCTCTTACACTTGCCCATAATATTTCAACATTTTTGAAACTTTTTGCAATCTTTATGCTTTTAATAAATTCAGGCACAGGATCTTTGCCTGCATCTGCAGCTCTTCCAGCAAAAATAGAGATTATTACTTTTGTTTTTTTATTAATAAGCTTTAAAATTTTTGCTGTTTGTTTGGAAGTATAAACTGCTGTTATATTAAGTTTAATATTCCTATTGTTTAAATCTTTTATAACTTTACTATTAAATTTTTTTTTAGAATTAACTACGGGTACTTTTACATATACATTT
>CACIGI010000033.1 GCA_902586125.1 uncultured Pelagibacteraceae bacterium
TCCCAAATACTATCGTCTCCAACTCTTTTTTCTGGTCTATCTGAGTATTTTAAAATCACATTTTCAAAACCTAAGTCTTTATAAATTTCTAAAATAAGATCTGTAACTATTAAACACTCTTTTGTAATTTGATCTTCAGTACAAAATATGTGAGCATCATCTTGTGTGAATGCTCTTACCCTCAACAATCCATGTAATGCCCCTGAAGGTTCATAACGATGTACTTTTCCAAACTCAGACATCTTTAGTGGCAAATCTTTATAACTTTTAAGGCCTTGATTAAAAACTTCTATACAGCCTGGACAGTTCATAGGTTTAATCGCAAACACCTTTTCATCTGGTGTTGTTGAAGTATACATATTTGCTCCAAATTTTTCCCAGTGTCCAGATTTTTCCCACAGAGTTCTATCTAAAACCTCTGGAGTATTTATTTCCTTATATCCTGCGATCTCTTGTTTCATCCTCATATAATCGATTAATTTTTGAAACAATGCCCAACCTTTTTCATGCCAAAAAACAGATCCTGGACTTTCTTCTCTAAAATGGAACAAATCCATTTCTTTGCCTAATTTTCTATGATCTCTTTTTTCTGCTTCTTCAATTCTTTTTAGATAATTGTCTAAATCTTTCTGAGAAGCCCAGCTTGTTCCATATATTCTTTGGAGCATTTCATTATTTGAGTCCCCTCTCCAATAAGCTCCTGCAACTTTTGTAAGCTTAAAAAATTTACCTATTTTTCCTGTAGAAGATAGATGAGGACCCCTACATAAATCATGCCACGCACCATGAAAGTAAATTGACACCTCCTCGTTTTGAGGAATACTCTCAATAAGTTCAGCTTTATATAATTCTCCCTTATTTTTAAAATGTTTTATTGCTTTATCTCTATCCCAAACTTCTCTTTTTGTCTTTTCATCTCGATCAACTATCTCTTTCATCTTTTCTTCAATCTTAGTTAGATCACCCTCGGTAAAAGGTTCCTTTCTGGCAAAATCGTAATAAAAACCGTTTTCTATAACAGGTCCAATAGTAACTTGAGTTCCAGGAAACAGTTCTTGAACAGCCATAGCCAAAATATGGGCAGTATCGTGTCTTATTGTTTCAAGACCTTCCTCATTTTTTGAAGTTAATATTTTAACGGAACAATTTTTTTCAATTTGGAAATTTAAATCTTTTAACTCACCATCTACGCTTATCACCATAGCTTCTTTAGCTAATGATTTACTGATTTTTTCAGCTACATCTAGTCCTGTGACTTTATTTGGAAAGTCGAAGCTGTTTCCATCTGGCAAAGTAATTGTGGGCATTTAATTTAGTAACCTTTTATACTCTAAATAAGTAGAAAAACACATTTTTTCAACATTAAATTTTTTTATAATGTTTTTTCTTCCCTCCTTACCCATTAATTTTAAGGAAGTTTCATCCATTGTCATTGCTTGAATGATTTTTTTACTTAAGGAGCCTGCATCACCAGATTCAAATAACAATCCAGTTTTTTCGTTTAAAATTGTCTCATTTGATCCTCCAATATTACTAGCAATAATTATTTTTTCCATAGATTGTGCCTCTACCGCAACTCTTCCAAAAGCTTCTGGTTCAATTGATGCTGAAACTATAATATCAGAAACCTTATAAGCTAAAGCCATATCCTTACAATGGTCTATGAATTTTACTTGATTGGTCAGATTATATTTTTCAGTTAATTTGATAAGTTTTTCTTTATAAGAATCTCTTCCCTGATCACTACCTAATATTACAACATGAAATGCTTCGTACCCTAATTCAATTTTAACTAAATTTATTGCCTCAATAAATAATTCTTGACCCTTCCATGACGTAAGTCGACCTGGCATAAGAATTATTTTTTTTTCATCAGTAATATTCCACTCATTTAAAAGTTTTTTTTCATCAGTTTCAATTTTGGTTGTTGGATCAAAATAATCTACATTTATGCCCCTAAAAATTACTAAAAATTTTTTTTTAGAATTCAAAAATTCCTGATAATTCTCTTGAATATGTGAAAAAATAAAGTTTGATCCTGCTATTACCAAGTCTGACCTTACCATTACTGAATTATAAAATCTTTTTAATCTACCTCTAAAATTATAAGTCCCATGAAATGTAGTAACAAACTTTTTTCTAGTTAATTTTGTTGCAATTAAACATGACCAAGCTGGTGCTCGACTTCTTGCGTGAACAATTGAAATGTTAAAAATCAAAATTATTGCTATTAAAATAATTGAATTTATCAAAATCAATAATGGATTTTTACTATGGACAGGAAGCCTTATTAATTTAACTTTTTTTTTATCAATAAACTTAGTTAACTCTCCACCACTTGTAACAATGTAAGATTTACAATTATTTTCAGGTAAAAAATGTGCAATATCATAGCAACCAGTTTCTGCACCTCCGTAACCTAATTTTGGGATTACTTGCAAAACATTTAAATTAGATGACATTTAAGATAATTATATAATAATAGACAAAACTAATAAACTTTTATGACAAATTTTAATTACTTAAAAATTTCTACTACCAGAAAAATAAGATATTTGAAACTTCATCAAAAAAATGCTGCCTACATTGTTTTTTTGCATGGTTTTATGTCAGATTTGGAAGGTAAAAAACCTCAAGCATTTTTAAAATTTGCAAAAAAAAATAAATTAGGTTTTCTTGCATTAGAATATTCAGGTCATGGTAAATCATCAGGAAAATTTATTAATGGTAATATTTCAAAATGGACTAGGGATACCACTTTAGTAATTCAAAAAGTTGTTAGAAAAAACGATATTATATTTATCGGATCAAGTATGGGGGCTTGGATTTCTTTAAACCAGTTTAGT
>CACIGI010000034.1 GCA_902586125.1 uncultured Pelagibacteraceae bacterium
TCAGATACTTTTGGAGCAGTCCCTATTTTTGCAGGTACTTTTTTTATTGCATTTATTGCTATGTGCGTTGCTATCCCAATTGGATTAATGAGTGGAATTTATTTAGCTGAATATGCATCAACTAAAGTTAGACAATATGCAAAACCATTAATTGAAATTTTAGCTGGTATACCAACAGTTGTTTATGGTTTTTTTGCTGCCCTAACTGTTGGACCATTTTTGAAAGAATTAGGAACTTCAATGGGTCTTGAAGTTTCAGCTGAAAGTGCTTTAGCAGCAGGAGGGGTAATGGGTATTATGATTATACCATTTATTTCAAGTTTAAGTGACGATGTAATTACAAGTGTGCCTCAAAGTTTAAGAGATGGAAGTTACGCTATGGGAGCAACTAAATCAGAAACAATTAAGAGAGTTATTTTTCCCGCGGCATTGCCGGGGATAGTTGGATCTATTTTACTTGGTGTTTCAAGAGCTATTGGAGAAACAATGATAGTTGTTATGGCCTCTGGTTTAGCTGCTAATTTAACTTTAAATCCTTTAGAGTCTACTTCAACGATTACAGCTCAAATTGTAGTTATTCTAATTGGTGACCAAGCTTTTGGCGACCCAAAAACGCAAGCTGCTTTTGCTTTAGGTATGTCATTATTTTTAGTAACACTTTGTTTAAATATTGTGGCCTTGAGAGTAGTTAAAAAATATAGAGAAAAATATGAATAAAAATAAAGAACAATTATTAAATAAAAGATATAAAGCTGAACAGCGATTTCGCTTATACGGTCTGAGTGCAATTTTTATGGCACTTTTATTTTTAACAATCTTTATTTTTAAAATTTTTTCAACTGGCTATTCAGCTTTTCAAAAAACATGGCTTATTGTTCCAGTAACTTTCGATGCTGAATTAATGATGTTAGACCAAAATCCTTCTAAAGAAGATTTACAGGACGCTGATTATTACGATATAGCATTAAAATCAATGGCTGATTTAGATCCAAACGCCAATGAAGATCAAGAAAATGAATTGAAGAGAATGGTGTCTTATTTTTTTGAAAAAGAAATTAAAAATGAACTTTTAAATGACCCTAATTTAATAGGAAAAACAAAGGAAGTTTATCTAACTGCTTCAGATGATTTAGACCAAGTCTTTAAAGGAAATTATCCAAGAGATTTACCTGAAGACCAAAGAAGAGTAAGCGATTATCAATTAAAAATTTTTGATCAACTTGTTGCAAATGGTAAGGTTGAAAGTAAATTTAATATAAGTTTTTTTACAAATGCTGACTCAAGAGAAGCTGAGCTAGCTGGAATAGCAAGTTCATTTATGGGCTCAATTTTTTCTATACTTGTTTGTTTAATGATAGCTTTTCCTGTTGCGGTTCTAGCTGCAATCTATCTTGAAGAATTTGCCCCTAAAAATAGATTTACTGATTTTATTGAAGTTAATATAAACAACTTAGCAGCGGTTCCATCTATAGTTTTTGGTCTATTAGGGTTAGGAGTTTTATTGGCTATATTTCATTTACCAAGGTCTACCCCATTAGTTGGAGGTATCACTTTGTCCTTAATGACTTTACCAACAATAATTATAGCTGCTAGAGCATCTTTAAAAGCAGTTCCACCAAGTATAAGAGAGGCAGCACTTGCTATGGGAGCAAGTCGAATGCAAACCACAATGCATCATACAGTCCCTCTTTCTATGCCTGGCACGTTATCAGGAACAATAATTGGTTTAGCTCAAGCTTTAGGAGAAACTGCACCCTTAATTTTAATTGGAATGGTTGCTTTTGTTAACACGATACCTGGATCACCCATGGATCCTGCTGCAAGCTTACCAGTTCAAATTTATATTTGGGCTGAAAGTGCTGAAAGGGGATTTGTAGAAAAAGTTTCGGCATGTATAATGGTCTTACTTGGCTTTTTGATAATAATGAATTTATTTGCCCAAATAATAAGACATAAGTTTGAGAAAAAATGGAGTTAAAATGATAAAGATTAAAGCAAAAGATGTTGATGTTTTTTATGGAAAAAAACAAGCGCTCTTTAATATAAGTTTAGATATTGAGGAAAATCAAGTAACGGCATTAATTGGTCCATCTGGTTGTGGTAAATCAACTTTCCTAAGATGTCTTAATAGAATGAATGATGTAATTGATATCTGTAGTGTTAAAGGAGAAATTTTAATTAATGATTTTAATATCAATGATAAAAGTTGTGATGTCGTAAGACTAAGAGAAAAAATTGGTATGGTTTTTCAAAAACCCAATCCTTTCCCAAAAACTTTATATGAAAATGTGTCTTACGGTCCAACAATTCATGGTATGGCTCAATCAAAACAAGAAATGGATGAAATTGTTGAAACTAGTTTGAAAAAGGCTGCACTATGGGAAGAGGTAAAAGATAGGTTGCATGAACCTGGAACTGGATTATCTGGAGGACAACAGCAAAGACTTTGTATTGCTAGAGCGATTTCTGTAAGACCTGAAGTTATATTAATGGATGAACCTTGTTCAGCATTAGATCCAATAGCAACAGCACAAATTGAAGAATTGATTGATGAGTTAAAAAAAGAGCACACAATAATAATTGTAACTCATTCTATGGCTCAAGCAGCACGTGTTTCTCAAAATACAGGTTTTTTTCATTTAGGTCAATTGATTGAACATGGATCTACTGATAAAATA
>CACIGI010000035.1 GCA_902586125.1 uncultured Pelagibacteraceae bacterium
ATCCAACAACTTCTGAGTTTCAATTTGTTGAGGAAAGAATTTGGATTAAAGATTTAATAAATTACAAGGTAGGTGTTGATGGTATTTCAATTTTGTTTATTTTACTCACAACATTTATTACACCCCTTTGTATTGTATCGGTAAATAATTCAATCAAAGAGAGACTAAGTGAATTTTTGATAGCTGTACTTATCATGGAGTCTTTTATGATCGGTGTATTCTGCTCTTTAGACCTTGTTATTTTTTATTTATTTTTTGAGGCAGGTTTAATTCCTATGTTTTTAATTATTGGTATCTGGGGTGGTGCCAGAAGAGTTTATTCAGCATTTAAATTTTTTTTGTATACCTTGCTTGGTTCAGTTTTAATGTTAGTAGCTATAATTACAATTTATTGGCTGAATGGAACTACAGATGTAGTTGAACTTTATAATTCTGGAATTGATATAAAGTATCAAAATCTTTTATGGTTAGCTTTTTTTAGCTCTTTTGCAGTTAAAACTCCTATGTGGCCAGTTCATACATGGTTACCAGATGCTCATGTTGAAGCACCAACAGCAGGATCTGTTTTATTAGCAGCTATATTATTAAAAATGGCAGGTTATGGTTTTATAAGATTTTCTCTTGGATTATTTCCGTCAGCATCAGAAATCTTCACCCCATTGATTTACGCACTCAGTGTAATTGCGATTATTTTTACTTCTTTCATAGCTTTAATGCAGGAAGATATGAAAAAGCTAATTGCTTATTCATCAGTTGCCCATATGGGTTATGTTACTTTAGGAATTTTTACTATTCAGCAACAAGGTATTGAGGGAAGTATTATTCAGATGATCAGTCATGGACTAGTTTCTGCAGCACTTTTTTTATGTGTAGGTGTTGTTTATGACAGAATGCATTCAAGACTTATAAATACTTATGGTGGTATCGTGAGTATTATTCCAAAATATTCTATTTTGTTTATGTTGTTTACTTTAGCAGCTCTAGGCCTACCTGGAACAAGTGGTTTTGTTGGGGAGTTTTTAATTTTGATGGGTGCATTTAAGGATAATTTTTTAGTAGCTGTGATTGCTAGCTTAGGGGTAATTATTGGTGCTGCATATATGCTTTGGTTATATAAAAGAGTAGTTTTTGGGAAATTAATAAATACAGATTTGAAACAGATGTTTGATTTAAATAGATCTGAGTTATTTATTTTATCTTGTTTAGCTGTACCAACTCTATTTTTTGGATTTTATCCAGATCCTCTAATTAACACAATTGAGGTTTCCATCTCAGATTTAATTGATCAATATAATTTTAAATTAGCAAGTAAAACATAATGGAAAATTTACAATTAGTATTACCCGAAATATTTCTATCTTTGTCGATAATGTTTTTATTAATATTAGGTGTTTTTAAAAAAAATAGCTCAAGACTTGTTCAGAGTCTTTCTTTAGCTGTTTTGATTGTAACCGCTGTTATCACTTTTAACGAAACAATTGGTATTAACGAAACAAAATTATTTAATAATAGTATTATTATTGATTATTTATCTTCTTTAATGAAGATAACTACTTTATTAGCTGCTTTCTTAGTCCTAATCATTTCCTCGAACTATCTTAAAACTTTTCAAATCTTTAAGATTGAGTATCCAATATTAATTTTAAGTTCTGTATTAGGAATGATGGTTATGATTAATTCTAATGACTTAATTGTATTTTATATGGGCCTTGAGCTTCAGTCGTTGGCCTTATATGTTTTAGCTACATTCAATAGAGATGAAATCAAATCTTCTGAAGCGGGACTTAAATATTTTGTTCTAAGTGCTCTATCCTCCGGTTTATTGCTCTATGGTTGCTCTTTAATATATGGGTTTACTGGCTCTACTAACTTTAATGTAATAGCTGATCAATTAAATTCAAATGAGTATGCGTTGACATTTGGTATCGTATTTATTTTAGTGGGACTAGCCTTTAAGATTTCTGCTGTTCCTTTTCATATGTGGGCTCCAGATGTATATGAAGGTTCACCTACTTCGGTGACATTATTTTTTACAATGGTTCCAAAAATAGCAGCACTGACAGTATTTATAAGATTTTTATATGTACCATTTTTAAATCTGATTGATCAGTGGCAAATGATTTTAATTTTTTTATCAATCGCATCAATGCTATTTGGTGCTATCGCAGCCATAGGACAAACAAATTTGAAAAGGCTCGTTGCTTATAGCTCCATAGGTCATGTTGGTTACGCTCTAGCTGGTGTAGCGGCAGGTACTAATGATGGCATTCAAAGTTCAGTAATTTATATAACTATATATATACTAATGAACTTAGGATTATTTTCATGCTTGTTAATGTTGAAACGAGACAATAACTATTACGAAAAAATAGATGATTTGTCAGGTTTGTCTAAAAATCATCCAATGCTAGCGTTATCATTACTAATAATTTTATTTTCACTAGCTGGGATTCCTCCTTTGGCTGGTTTTTTTGCTAAGTTTTATGTTTTTAAAGCAGTCATTGAACAATCAATGTATTTTTTAGCAATCGTTGGTTTATTATCCACAGTCGTTGCAGCTTTTTATTATTTAAGGTTAATTAAAATTATGTAT
>CACIGI010000036.1 GCA_902586125.1 uncultured Pelagibacteraceae bacterium
ACCGAGGGGGTCAAAGGTTCGAGTCCTTTACTGCCCACCAAAAGAATCAAAAGTGGGGGTGTAGCTCAGTTGGTTAGAGCGATCGCCTGTCACGCGATAGGTCGAGGGTTCGAGTCCCTTCACTCCCGCCACTTATTTAATTTAAAGCTGATAATCGTTATCAAATGAGCTGTATATTTTGAATAATGTGACCTAACACCACTTCATCTGGCTTTAAAAAATGATATATATTCCTCCATGACAGCGGAATTTTTAAAAGATTATTTACCTATAATATTATTCCTGATTATAGCATTAGGACTTAGTTGTGCCTTTATAGTAATTAATTTTATCTTATCTCCAAAAAATCCAGATCCAGAAAAGTTATCAGCTTATGAATGTGGATTTGAACCATTCCAAGATTCAAGAATGGAATTTGATGTGAGGTTTTATTTAGTTGCAATTTTATTTATTATTTTTGACCTTGAAATTGCATTTTTATTTCCGTGGGCAATTTCTTTGGGCAATATTGGTATCTTGGGTTTTACGTCAATGATGATTTTTTTATTCATACTTACAATCGGATTTATTTATGAATGGAAAAAAGGTGCATTAGACTGGGAATAAAATTTTTTTAAATGAATAATAAATTAGATCAAGTACCTGATGAATTTAAACAACTTGCGGAAGATTTTGGCAAGAATGGTTTTATAACTACTTCATTAGAAAATTTAGTAAATTGGTCAAGATCTGGATCTTTGCATTGGATGACTTTTGGTCTTGCTTGCTGTGCGGTTGAAATGATGCAAACAGCTATGCCAAGATATGATCTTGAGAGGTTTGGTGCTGCTCCAAGGGGATCACCTAGACAATCTGATGTTATGATTGTTGCAGGTACTTTAACAAATAAGATGGCACCAGCATTAAGAAAAGTTTATGATCAAATGCCAGAACCAAGATATGTTATATCAATGGGAAGTTGTGCTAATGGTGGGGGTTACTATCATTATTCATATTCTGTTGTAAGAGGTTGTGATCGTATTGTACCTGTTGATGTTTATGTACCAGGTTGTCCACCTTCCGCTGAAGCATTGTTATATGGAATAATGCAACTACAAAAAAAAATTAGAAATAAAGGATCTTTTAATAGGTAAAATGAATAATTTAATTGATTTAGAGAAAAAGATAAATTCAGAACTTACGACAAAAATTAAAAAGACTTCAATTAAACATAATCAAATTTATGTTGAAATTGATAAAGAAGATTTAGTTGATGTCGTTTTATTTATAAAAACAAACAAAGATACTAAGTTTAGACAGCTTATTGATATCACAGTTGTAGATTATCCTGAAGAAACCCAAAGATTTAAAATTGTGTATTTATTCTTGAGTCACGAGTTTAACCATAGAATGATCTTAAGTTATTTTATCAATGAAAATGAGCTTATCTCCTCATTAACAACTGTATTTCCTTCAGCAAATTGGATGGAAAGAGAAGTTTTTGATATGTATGGTGTAAACTTTAAAAATCATCCTGATTTAAGAAGAATTTTGACTGACTATGGTTTTGAAGGCCATCCATTAAGAAAAGATTTTCCTTTGACTGGCCATTCTGAAGTTAGATATAGCGAAGAGAAAAAAAAAGTTATCAATGAACCTGTAAAACTAGAACAAAATTATAGAAATTTTGATTATGAAAGTCCTTGGGAAGGAACAAAATATATAAAAGAAATATCAGAAACTAATGACAAAAAAAATTAAAAATCTAAATTTGAATTTTGGTCCACAACATCCAGCTGCCCATGGAGTGTTAAGACTTATTCTTGAACTGGATGGTGAGGTTGTAGAAAAAGCTGATCCGCATATTGGTTTATTGCATCGAGGAACAGAAAAATTGATTGAAAACAAAACATACATGCAAGCTGTCCCGTATTTTGATCGACTTGATTATGTTGCTCCTATGAATCAAGAACATGCTTTTGCCTTAGCTATAGAAAAAATCCTAGATATCGATGTTCCAATAAGAGCGCAATATATAAGAGTTATGTTTTGTGAAATTGGAAGAATATTAAGTCATATATTAAATGTCACTACTCAAGCTTTAGATGTGGGTGCATTGACACCATCATTATGGGGATTTGAAGAAAGAGAGACATTAATGACTTTTTACGAACGAGCATCTGGATCAAGATTACACGCTAATTATTTTAGAGCTGGTGGAGTTCATCAAGATTTACCAGCTGGTTTAGAAAATGATATAGCGAAATTTTGTGAAACTTTTCCAAATATAATAAATGATCTCGAGAATCTTTTAACTGATAATAGAATATTTAAGCAAAGAAATGTAGATATTGGAGTGGTAACCAAAGATGACGCGTTAGATTACTCTTTTAGTGGTGTAATGATTAGGGGTTCAGGGATCCCTTGGGATTTAAGAAAATCTCAACCTTATGATTGTTATGATCAATTAGAATTTAAAATTCCAGTAGGTAAAAATGGTGATTGTTACGATCGATACTTATGTAGAATTGAGGAAATG
>CACIGI010000037.1 GCA_902586125.1 uncultured Pelagibacteraceae bacterium
TAATATTTGATTTAGAAGAAACCAGGCGGCAATTGTTGCAAACACACCCTCCAAAGAAAAAATTATTGCCGCTGGTGCTGGAGTTATATTTCTTTGAGCATAAATTTGTAAAACAAATGCAAAACCACCTGACAAAATACCAGCATATAAAATCGAGTCTATTTCATTTAATATATTAGCGATTACAAATTCTTCAGAAAATAAACCTATTATAAATGAGAATAAAGCAACTAGCAGAGTTTGAATTGCACCAATAGTCAATGGTAGATTGTACTTTTTGACAATCATACCAGTAAAAATAATATGTGTACTCCAAAATAAAGCTCCTAATACCACAAGGGTATCACCTAATCTTACAGTTGCATCTTGAAAATTTGTTAATAAATATCCGCCGATCAAACATAAAATTACTGATGGCCATACACTCCAGTGTAAAAAATCTTTTTTAAAGATGAAAATAATTATTGGGACCATTGGCACATAAAAAATTGTAAAAAAAGCAGCATTTGCTACATCAGTGTAAAGCAACGCAACCTGTTGTAATGCTGAGCCCAAAAATAATGATAGTCCGATTAAAAAGGACAGGATAACGAATGTTTTTGTATCAAACTTAAATTCTTTTTTTAGTTTTTTTGCTTCAAACATTAATGCTAAAGGAACAATTGCTAAAAAACCCACAAAAAATCTTACTGAATTAAAAGTGAATGGGCCGATGTCGTCCATGCCTGTATCTTGTGCAATAAATGTGGTCCCCCAAATGAAAGTGCATAATAATGCACTAAATAATGAGAGAGTTTTTGACATATTTTACACAGCTAATTTGTAAGCAAAATTTTTTCCAAGATTGTCTTTCAAATCGTTGTTAAATCGAGCTGCTTCAGCTCCATCAATTATTCTGTGATCATATGATAAAGATAAAGGTAACATTGTTCGTGTAATAAATTTTCCATCAATAAAAATTTGTTTTTTTTGAGATTTGCCAACTCCCAAAATTGCAACTTCAGGATAATTAATTATAGGTGTAAAAAAAGAACCGCCAATACCTCCTAGACTTGTTATTGTCATGGAACCACCAAATAATTCTTTTTTATCAATTTTAAGATTCCTACACTGATCACTTAATTTTTTAAGTTCGTTACCAATTAATGAAATATTCTTATTATCAGCATTTCTTAGTTTTGGCACCATAAGTCCATGCTTCGTATCTACTGCTATTCCAATATGGTAATACTTTTTTAAGGTCATTTTTCCTTTATCAATTTCATCTATAGATGAATTGAAATTTGGAAATTTTTTAAGTGATGCAGTTAATGCTTTGACGATAAAAGCTAAAGGAGTAATTTTTTTTTTTTCTCCAGTGTAAATATCTGTAAGAGATGTTCTAAACTCCTCTAATTCAGTTATGTCTGCTTCATCATGATTGGTCACATGTGGAATATTGGTCCAAGAATTCATAAGATATTTAGACGAAAGTCTCTTCACTCTTGGAATATCCTTTATTTCTGTTTTTCCAAATTCAGAGTGAGGATATTCTAGTTCTATCTTTTCATCTTTTTTGAATTCTTTTTCAGAATTTATCTCAGGTTTATTTGCGACAAATGACTTTACATCACTTTCAGTTACTCTTCCTAGTCTTTCACTACCTTCAACTTTACTAATATCAACACCAAGTTCTCTTGCAAATTTTCTAACTTTTGGTGAGGCTGCGGTTTTTTTAGAAAAATCTTTTACGATAACATTTTTTGATCCAACTTCTCTTCTAATTTCTATTTTTTTTTCCTTAGTATTTTCTTTTTTAATTGTTTTTATTTCTTCAGTTTTTAATTGAGTTTCATCTTGATTGTCTTTTAATTCAATTTCTAATATTTTATCACCTTCAGAAACCTTATCCCCAACATTTAAATTTAATTCTGTAACTATTCCATTATGTAATGAGGGTATTTCAACACTCGATTTATCACTTTCAATTGTTATTAAAGGATCATTTTTTTTAATCTCTTGACCCTTTTTGACTATAATTTCAATAACCTCTACATCTTTAAATTCACCAATATTTGGAACTTTTACATCTTTTTTGGGCATTCTATAATTTTGTTGGCATAGGTTTATCAATATCAATCTTATACTTTTTGATTGCTTCTTTTGCATATTTTGATGCAATAAGCTGTTCCTTAGCTAAAATACTCAAACCATATGTTGTGATATGTTCCTTATCAACTTCAAAAAATTTTCTTAACTTCTTTCTTGTATCACTTCGACCAAATCCATCCGTTCCTAATGAATAAAAACTTTTATTTACGTATGGTCTAATCTGGTCAGAATTCATTCTCATATAATCAGAAGCTGCTAAAATTGGTCCTTCAGTATTACCCAAACATTTTTCTA
>CACIGI010000038.1 GCA_902586125.1 uncultured Pelagibacteraceae bacterium
TAAATAATATTGATGAAATACACAACTCAGTAGCTCAAAACCAAAATTTAATTAAAGCTCTTAAAAACTATAGATTTTTAAACCTCAGTAAATATTTAAAAAAAAAATTAAAAGTTAATAGGAAAACTATTAAACCAATTTTAAATCAAAAAAATGAGACAAGAAAAAGCACTATAGGTGGGGTAGTTATTTATGGAGCAGGGTACGCTGGAAAACAATTATATCATGAGCTTAATAAAGAAAATGAAAATATTCTTTTTTTCGTTGACGATGATTTAAAAGTACAAAACACTAATTATAAGGGTGTTTCCGTTATAAGTTTTAGAAATCTTCTGGATATTAGAAAAAAATTTCAAATTAAAAGAATTTATTTAACAATTCCTTCACTTGACAAAAAATCTTTAGAAAAAATGATCAAAAAAATTAAAACCAATTTTTTTGACGTTCGTTATTTACCTGAAAAAAAATTTTTGATTTCACACAAAATTAATATTGAGGATCTTAATTTTAATGAAATAAATTCTATTCTTAATAGGAAACAGATAAAGTTAAAAAAAATTAAAAAATTATCAAATAAAACTATTTTAGTTACTGGTGCTGCAGGAACTATAGGTTCAGAAATTTGTAGGCAATTAATTCAACACAATGTGAAAAAAGTCATTGCAATAGATAAATCAGAAATAGGAATATATCATCAACATAAAAAAACATTTAATGACAAAATTTCTTATCAATTAATTGACATTAATGACTACTCTTTTTTAGAAAAGACCATTAAAGAAAATAATGTTCAAATTATTTTTCATGCAGCAGCTTATAAACATGTAAACATACTCGAAAAAAATGTTTACTCAGCTGTAAAAAATAATGTTTTAGCTACATTTAATATGTGCGACTTAGCTATTAAAAATTCTTGTGAAATGATCTTCATATCTACTGATAAAGCTGCTAACCCAACATCTATTCTTGGATATACAAAAAGATCTGCTGAAAAAATATGTGAGTTTTTTAACCAAAAATTTCAGAATAAAAAGCAGATAAAGATAGTAAGGTTTGGAAATGTCTTTGGTAGTTCAGGTTCAGCAATAAATAATTTTTTGGATAATATAAACAATGAAGAGCCTATTAAGATTACAAGTAAAAAGGCATCTAGATATTTTATGACTGTTTTAGAGGCGTGCCATCTTGTTTTACAAACAACTACAATGAATTTAAAGGGGAATACATTTATCTTAAATATGGGTAAACCAGTAAATATTCTACAACTAGCAAAAAAGTTGGCAAAAATTAAAACAAAAATTAATAATGATTATAATTTTGAATACAGAGAAATAGGATTACAGCCAGGTGAAAAATTAAAGGAAACTCTTAAAGATAAAAAAGAGATTTTAAAGAAAGTAAGTAATGAAATGTTTATGGTCAAGAATAAGAGCAAGAATATCAATAAATTTCAAATTTATTTTGAAAAATTAAAAGTAAATTTATTCAAAGGAAATAAATATAAACTTATTAAAAATTTGAAAGATATAGCTAAGTTTTGCTAAATCATACTTGTTGATATACTCATAATTAAATATTTAATTATTATTTATTATTTCTGAAATTTGTTTAAACATATCCTCTTCAAGTATAAATTTATTTTGTCCAATATCATTTTGGATTTCTTTATAGTTTTTTAAAATAAATTCTGCAGTTTCCGTGAACGAATTTAAATCTCTTTTAGACACAAAAATTCCTTTTCTATCTTTTATTATGTGAGCAATATCTTCGAATATTATTACTGGTCTTCTTCTCGCTAAAGATTCATCAACAACGGAGGGTTGACCTTCAGTATAGGATGGTAAAATCAATACATTGTGATTATCGTATGTGTCAATTAAATCTTGTCTTTTGTTTAAGTATCCCAGGAATTTTATATTCCTATTTTTTTCTATAAATTTTTTAAATTCTTTATGCTGTTTGAGATTATTTGTTTGACCGATTATTGATAATTCAGTGTCAAATTTAATACTTTTGACCATTTTTAAGAATTCAAT